>PKCZ01000170.1 GCA_002862405.1 Pseudomonadota bacterium | reverse complement strand
GCGCAGATCGAAGCTGCTGGTGGATCGGTGACTTCAGATGCGGACGCGGATGCTGATGTCGCGATCGTCGTTTTTGGCGAGTCTCCGTATGCGGAAATGCAGGGTGACATTTATTCCGTTGCCTGGTCCGATCAGCGCGGTGAACGGGCTCTAATAAAATCGCTCAAGGCACGCGGTATTCCTGTTGTGGCGGTGTTCTTGACGGGTCGCCCGATGTGGGTCAATGACATCCTGAATGATAGCGCTGCCTTCGTCGTATCCTGGTTGCCCGGCAGTGAAGGCCAAGGTGTGGCTGACGTCTTACTGGCTGACGCGCAAGGTAACCTACAGTTTGATTTTGTGGGCAAGCTACCCATGCCGTGGCCAGCGCTCGACGTAAACGCGATCGATCGCGATTTACCCGTGGACAAATTTATTTTCCCGATCGGTTATGGATTATCGGTGAAAGATGAGTTGGCCTGGTCGGAGTTGTCTGAGCAATTAATCGGTGCGGATAATAGCTTGGATCAAGAGATCTTCAAGGGTGGCCCCAGAGGAAATTGGCAGCTCTTCATTGGCGATCCCAGCGATTGGGCGGTAGAGGTCACGGGCAGTGAGTCAAAGTCCTCGACTGGCAGCGTCGTCGTTCAAGCCATTGACCGAGTGGTTCAAGAGGATGCACGACGTTTAACCTTCACGGGCGCTGATAAAAGGCTATCGGTCGTCTACATGCAGTCTGAGTATCCCACAGATCTCACTGATTTGGATAAGGCGGGTGGTGCGCTTGTTATTGATTTCAAAGTGGTAAAAAAGCCCACAGCCCCTGTGAATTTAAGAATGGATTGTAAATACCCCTGCTCTGGGGCGGTCCGATTCACCAAGGCCTTGCTTAACGCGCCTCGAGGTGAGTGGACTCAAAAATCCGTGCCGACGTCCTGTTTTGCCAACGAGGGTCTGCAACTCTCTCAAGTGAATACGGCTTTTGTACTCGCGACTGAAGGTGATATAACGCTCGATATCTCGGAGATCAAACTGACCACGACGCCGGCGATTCGGTCGATCGTGTCGTGTGCAGATTTAGTCAACGACACAGCGTTGTTGAACTAAAAAAAGCAGAACAATAAAAAGGAAATCGATATGGCAACCATTGACATGGTGATAGTGGCGCTCTACGCCATTGGATTGTTCGGCTTGGCACAATGGGTTTCTCGCGACTCGGGTCAAGCTAAAACCACGGAGGACTACTTTCTCGCGGGAAGAACCTTGCCTTGGTGGGCAATTGGTGCCTCGCTGATAGCGGCCAATATCTCAGCCGAGCAGATTATCGGGCAGTCGGGTCAGGGCTATGTGGTCGGTTTGGCCATCGCCGCTTATGAATGGCAGGCCGCTATCGTGCTACTGGTGGTGGCCAAGTATTTTCTGCCCATATTTCTGAAGCGCGAAATCTACACCATGCCGCAGTTCCTGCAGACCCGATATGGCACGGGGGTTAAGTCCTTAATGTCTCTATACTGGATTGTGCTTTACACCGCGGTCAATCTGACGGCTGTGCTATGGCTGGGCGGTCTCGCAATTGAGAGCCTGACAGGTGTCAATGTGATGTCCGCCATGATGGCGCTTGCTGCTTTCGCGGTGCTCTACTCGCTTTACGGCGGTCTAAAGGCCGTCGCTCTGACGGACATTATTCAGGTCGTGATTCTAATTTTGGGCGGATTGGCCATCACGTGGCTTGCACTAGATGCTGTCGGGGCAGGTCAGGGCGCCTTGTCAGGATTGGCTCGGCTCGGTGAAGAGGTCCCAGGCCACTTCACCATGATTCTCGATGACTCGCACCCTAACTACAACGATCTCCCTGGCATCTGGACGCTTCTGGGCGGTCTCTGGGTGCTACATTTCTCCTATTGGGGTTTTAACCAGTACATCATTCAACGCGCTCTGGGTGCGGAAAGTCTCGCTGAGGCGCAGAAGGGCCTCGCATTCGCCGCTTTTTTGAAGCTGTTAATCCCTGTCATCGTGGTTGTTCCAGGCATCGCGGCCCTTATGCTCGCACAGGATGGTGCATTGGCGGCTGAGGTTCTCAATGATAAATCGGATCGAACCTATGGTGAGTTGATGAAGCTGGCACCGGCTGGCTTGCGGGGTCTTGTCTTTGCGGCTTTGATCGCAGCGATTGTGTCCTCGCTAGCTTCGATGATGAACTCGATTGCCACTATCTTCACCATGGATATCTACCGTCAATACGCGGGGAGTGAACGTGATGAGTCGCATTATGTGATGGTTGGACGGGTCGTCGCCTTTGCCGCTATGTTGATCGCCCTTGTGCTTTCCAGACCGTTTCTGGGTGGTATGGAGAGTGCGTTCCAAACCATTCAGGAGTACACCGGCTTTATCGCCCCGGGTGTGGTGACGATTTTCCTCCTGGGCTTCTTCTACCAACGAGCCAATGAGGCCAGTGCCTACGCGGTTTTGATTGGCTCGTTGATCGCGAGTCTAGCTCTTAAGGTGATGATGCCGGATATGCCCTTTGTGTTAAGGATATGGCTCGTTTTCCTAGCCAACATTGTTCTGGGTGTTTTGGTTGCAAAGCTGACGCGAGAGCCTGAAGCAGGACAGCCGGTGCTGCTCAGCGATATTGGATTTGGCACGACCCAGGGATTTAACGTAGCGGCTATTGCTATAGCGCTTATTCTCGTCCTGATTTACGCCGCGTTTTGGTAGGCAGTGTGTCTACGGGATAAAAAAAGGCCCCATGCGGGGCCTTTTTTGTGTCTTACTGTATCGCTCGTGTGCAAGTTACTTCAAGCTCTTTCTGGTCAGCGCACGGTAAATCTTATCCTTCCAACCAGTGTAGGGTGGAGCCAGGAACTTGTTCATCGTGAAGTTGGCCTGATGGAACACCGGTCGCATCTTGGAACAAGAGTCGAACCCCTCCTTGCCATGATAGTGTCCCATACCGCTGCCCCCAACCCCACCAAAGGGCAGATCGTGCTGAGACACGTGCATTATTGCGTCATTAATCGATACACCACCTGACATGATGTGGTTGATGTAGAGATCGGATAATTTTTTGTTGCGCGTGAAGGGATACAGCGCGAGAGGTCTGTCTCCCGAATTTACGTGCTCAATCACCTCTTCCGGTGTCTCGTACGTGATGATTACTAAAAGAGGACCAAACGTCTCTCTATTTCTGATAATCATCTCTGGTGAGGTATCGACTACGAATTGTACGGGAACTTTACGTGTATCAGGGTTTGGCTCTTCACCCGTCGGGTTGATGATTTTTGCGCCATAATTCTTCGCATCTTCAAGCGTTGCTATCATGCGATCGTAGGCGCGCTGATCGATCATTGATGTATAATCGTCGCTGGCTATAGTGGGTACGTTGGATTTCAACCAGTCACCGCAGAGCTGAATGAACTCGTCTATTTGCGATTTGTGCACCATGACGTAATCAACATTCACACAGATCTGTCCAGCATTGAACTGCTTAGCAAACATGATGCGCTCAGCCGCTTTAGCTAAATCGTAATCGGGGTCGATTATCGCCGGTGATTTGCCACCCAGTTCAAGGATAACTGGAGTCAAGTTTTCTGCCGCCGACGCCATGACCTTTTTGCCGGTCGCGCCAGAACCCGTGAAAATAATAAGATCAAAGGCTAGCTTTGAGAACTCTATGCCAACGCCACCAGTCTCTTCGATAAAAAACAACTTGTCCTCTGGAAGGTATTTCGGTGATAGCTCTTGTAGTAATCGAGTGAGGTTACGGCTGTTCTCGGACATTTTGACCATCGCCCGATTACCCGCGGCAAAGGCAGTCGCAATTTGAGAAACCGCAAGGAAGACCGGGAAGTTCCATGGAACAATCAGACCCATCACGCCGAGTGGTTGCGGAATAACGGTGTTATTTGCGAACGGGAACATGATCGCATCGATGTGACGCTTTTCAGGCTTCATCCATGACTTGAGGTTTTTAAGGATGTCGTCAATGCTTCCGCCGGTACCGATGAACTCGGCGAACATGGTTTCGTGTTCCGATCGGTGACCGTAATCGAGTGAGATTGCGCGTGATATCTCGTCGACGTTATCTCCGATCATCCGCTTCAGTTTCTTCAGATGCTCTTTGCGTTCCGCTAATGATGGATTGGGCGCCTTGTGATAGGCACGACGCATTTCGACCAGCTTCATTTGCATGGAGGTTCTGATGGCCTCCGCTTGTTCAACGGATTCGGCGATAGATGGATTAATTTCTGCGATCGAGTTCATAATTGCCTCGTTATTTTTTGTGTAGTGGAAAACAGTAACGCCGTGGGGACGCCAATGCAATGGACTTTTGTTGGTCTATTGCGGCCTGTTATGAACGATTTTGGTGAGTTTTGGGGGGCCTTTTCCCACGCAGACCCAGCTGGCTGCCGACACGTGATTGCCGCGTTGCCGTGAGGTCGCTATGCTATGGCGAAAACGTCAAAAGAGAGCTTCTAAATGAACGACCGAGTATTGATGTCTACTGATGGGGGTGTTTGTCACGTTCGTTTGAATCGGCCCGACAAGATGAATGCACTTGATCCAGCCATGTTCGAGGGCATCACGGGGGCACTCGCCGAGCTTGCAAACGATGCGAGTATTCGGGTGATTGTATTGAGCGGTGAGGGAAAGGCATTCTGTGCAGGTCTTGATCTTGGGAGTTTTGGCCTCAGTGATGATGCACCTACCGACCTAGTGCCCCGAACGCATGGTAAGGCAAATGGGGTTCAGCACTTGGGGTGGGGCTGGCGACAGTTACCTGTCCCTGTGATCTCGGCAGTTCACGGTGTCTGCCTTGGCGGCGGGATGCAGCTGATGGCTGGCTCGGATATTAAGATCATTCATCCAGAGACCCGTTGTGCGGTCATGGAAATGCGATGGGGACTAGTGCCCGATATGTCAGGGTATCCACTGTGGAGAGGGAATGTTCGTGACGATATTCTTCGCCGGCTTGTCTACACCAACGAAATGTTCTCGGGTGTTGAGGCGCAGGGCTTTGGCTTTGCGACCGAGGTCAATGATGACCCGGTTAATCGCGCATTGGCGCTAGCGCATGAGATAGCAGGCAAGAATCCGGAGGCGATTCGAGCAGCCAAGCGCATCTCGAATAGAATGGGTGATGCGACTGATGCGGAGTTGTTGCTTGCAGAATCTGTTGAGCAAACAGAAATCATCTATCAGCCGAATCAACTGGAGGCCGTTGCCGCCTACTTTGAAAAACGGGCGGCTAACTTCAAGTAGTCATTGGTCCCCCTTCAGGTAGACAACGAAAAAAAGCGCCGACGGTGCTTTTTTTGGGAGTTTTTTCTCTGAGCACTGCCATTTGAGCCCCTCAGTAGAGCAATGTAAAAAGCCCTATCCACCCGCGCGGGAGGCCTAGGCTAGGGCGGCCTCAAGTTTTTTTTGATCAACGACAAACCTGCGAATTCCGTCTGCGAGTTTTTCACTCGCCATTGCACTTTCGTTGTGCTCAAACCGAAACGCAGCTTCTCCAATGGGGGCTGAAGCGGCTTATCGTTCACTGGGGCTCACCAAGACTCGAGGTAAGTCGCCATCGCTTTGCCCCAGTTCATTGAGTAAGTCAGGCGCGATGGTCAGGCGATCGCACCCCGCCAATGCTTCGATTTGACCTGTGTTGCGGAAGCTGGCACCCATAACGACGGTCTCGTATCCATGCGTTTTGTAATGGGCGTAAATGCGCCGTACTGACTGCACGCCCGGATCCTGTTCTGGGCTATCGATGCTGATGTCGGTGTTCGCCTTGTACCAGTCCGTAATACGACCCACAAACGGGGAAATCAGGAAAACACCTGCATCGGCGCAGGCTCGCGCCTGCTCAAAGCCAAAGAGGCGCCCATTCCAAGGCGCGAGGCCCCACTGCCGACGCGCGCGGGAGCCAGCCAGCGGAAGCGAGTGAGCCGGCGGTGCGCGCGGTCGGAGCTGCTACGGGATCGAAGGGTCGCTGCGACAATACGACGCGCCCAAACTTGCCCACGTTGGCCGCGCC
>PKCZ01000185.1 GCA_002862405.1 Pseudomonadota bacterium | reverse complement strand
TAGGGCCTATCTCCCGCTGGAAGCAGGACAGTAGTAAACGATGGCTCAGTGAATTGGGTGTACCGGCTGTCGTCTGCGTTCTAGTTGCCATAGCGTCACCGTTGGTGGGTGCCGGCGAAGTGAACGTCTGGGCTTCACTGTCCGTTCTGTTGGCAGCTTGGTTGATACTCGGTTTGTTACGAGATCTGCAGATGCGGATGCACGGTGTTGGCTCGGGGTCGGCTGTGTTTGCACGTTTGACGCCATCTTACTTGGGGATGCTCATGGCGCATTTTGGCTTTGCGTTGACACTGATTGGCGCAACATTTGTGACTCAGTTCAGTGCTGAGCGTGATTTGCGCATGGAGGTTGGCGATACCGTTACACTCAACGGCTACGCCTTTGCGCTTGACGAGCTCACCGTCGTCGAGGGACCAAACTATGCGGCTGATCGTGGCGTTTTCTCGGTGTCGGTCGATGAGCAATTGTTTACGAGGCTAATGCCCGAGAAAAGGCGCTACGTTGCCAGCGGGCAGATCATGACTGAGGCAGCTATCGATGCAGGCGCTATGCGAGATCTCTACATCGCGCTTGGCGAGCCGTTGGGCGATGGTGCTTGGTCTGTGCGCGTGCAACACAAACCGCTCGTTCGTTGGATATGGTTTGGTGCACTGATGATTGGTGTTGGTGGATTGACCACGAGTTTGGATCGTCGGTACCGACGCGTCCGGCGCTCCCAGCAGCTTCAAGGAGTTGAGGGTGCAGCCGTTTAAGCGCTTCCTTCCATTAGCCGCTTTCTTACTGCTAGTAGTGCTGTTGGTTCGGGGGTTGTCGCTCGATCCGACCGAGCTTCCATCTGCACGCTTAGGTAACTCACTGCCGGACTTCAACCTCCCTGTTTTGGGCGAATCTGGTTCGCGCCAAGCTGAGGATTGGGGTGGCGAGCCGGCACTGATCAACGTATGGGCAACCTGGTGTTTCTCTTGTCGTGTCGAACATCCTTATCTGCTGGAATTGGCCCAGAAAGGGGTCACCATCTATGGGTTGAATTATAAGGACGACCCGGAGAAGGCACTTGTGTGGCTCAATGATCTTGGCAATCCCTACACTGAGACGGTGGTCGATAAAGACGGCTCATTTGGGTTGGATTTGGGTGTCTATGGTGCACCAGAAACGTATGTGATTGATGCCTCGAGTGTCGTAAGGCACCGTCATGTAGGTGTGGTCACTGAGCAGGTTTGGAATGAGCAACTCTCGCCGTATTTTGAAGCCGGATTAACGGCTGGAGGGTTAGATTAATGGTTCGCCTATTACTCTGTCTGATGATTTTTTGGTCCGCTCAATCGCTGGCGGTCATTGAAACTTATGAGTTCAGCACGCCAGATCTGGAATTGCGTTACAAGGCCCTTAGTCAAGAGCTCCGTTGTCCCAAATGCCAAAATCAGAATATTGCTGACTCAAACGCCCCGATCTCCAGAGACTTGCGCGCGATTGTGCACGAGCAGCTAGAAGCTGGTGCTACCAATGAAGAGATCATTATCTTCCTTGTGGATCGCTACGGTGAATTTGTTAGATACCGACCAGGCATGGATTCGAACACGTTGTGGTTGTGGTCGGCGCCGCTCATTCTTCTCGTCATGGCGGTGGCTGTGGTGCTTACCCAAATTCGAAAAGACAGGGATCGTCAAACGATCTCCTCTAACGCGGAGCGTGCGAACAGGCTGAGAGAGAAGTTCGATGGGGATCCATCGTGAATGATCTATATCCAATCGCTGCAGGGTTATGTGCCATCGCAGTGGTGTTTCTGACGGTATTGCCTGCGTTTTGGACCCGGCAACTTGAGGGCGACTCGCTGGATGATTGGCTGGCCGTCCGTAAAACGGAAACTGACGATGCCGAATTGTTGAGTGATGCGCAGCTGCGAGTCTGGGATGACAAGGACAGTGAGCAAGCAGCGCAAGTGATTGAAGGTGGGGCTTCCAGCTGGCGTTACCAAATCGTGTTGGTCATTGCGCTAGTCGCTGCCACGATGGCGATTTATGATCGATTGGGTGCCTATGAAGATGTTCAGATCACCCGTGCCATTGTCGATCTTGGTGCCGCTTCGCCCGAGGACGTGACTGAGCTTGTGACGCGAATTGAGCAGCGTTCTAGCGAACGTCCTGAGAATCTTGATTATCGTTCGCTGCTGGGCGAGTACTACATTTCTACAGGGCGAGCATCCGAGGCACTTCAAAACTTTGAGGCAATTTTAGAGGAGGCTCCTGAGGCGCCTGATGTCTTGGGGCGGGCGGCGCAAGCGGAGTTTATTGTTAACGGGCAGACATTGAATACTCGAGCACGGCAGCGCGCAGAGAAAGCGCTCGCGTCTGATCCAAGACAACAGTCTGCACTTGCAACTTTGGCTATGGGCGAGTTTGGTCAGGGTAACTACATTCAAGCCATTGGGTACATGCGGGTGCTTCGAGATTTGGAGGTCCCGGGGTCAGAAGCTCACGAGTTAATGAAGAGTGCGATCGCCGAGTCCGAATCTCGCATCGCTCAGGCGGGTACCCAGCAAGCGGCTCCTTCGGATAAGCCACGGTCTGACATAAGCGTCGGCGTGACAGTAATTGTCACGCTCGATGAAACGGTAGATGCCTCGGCTTACAGCGGTCTGACAGCCTTTGTCATCGCGCGGCCGGCGGGAAGCCAGATGCGTATGCCGACGGCCGTGAGTCGCAATACCATCGGTGAATGGCCATTGACGGTAAGGCTTAGCGACGCCAACAGCATGGCTGGTCAATCGCTGTCAGCCTTGAGCGAGGTCGACCTCGAGGTGCAAGTATCGCGAAATGGGCAGCCAGGGTTAGCGAATGCTGTGCTGAGTGGGTCTGCTAGTAACGTGACCTTGAGCGAAGTCGCGGGCACGGTTGTGACACTTAGCCCCTGAGGCCTTTCGGCCTAATAAGATCGATTTACATATAGTGTTGAGATTCCTTTCTGGGTACACTACATCTAGTGTTTTGAATGGGATGTAGGCGGCATTCTTGCGCCGCTAGAGACTTAATGCGCCTAAAGTCTATTTCGCTCTCCGGGTTTAAGTCGTTTGTGGACCCAACCAAGGTCACATTGCCTAGCAATATGTGTGCAGTGGTGGGCCCCAACGGTTGTGGTAAGTCGAACATCATCGACGCTGTTCGTTGGGTGATGGGTGAGAGCTCTGCCAAGACGCTTCGCGGTGAGTCGATGACCGACGTCATCTTCAATGGGACGACGCACCGACAGCCGGTTGGACAGGCCTCTATTGAGCTATTGTTTGATAACTCGACCGGTAAGGTCGGAGGCGAGTACGCCGCCTACAACGAAATATCAGTTAGGCGCTTGGTAACACGTGAGGGGACGTCAGATTACTTCCTCAACGGTAACAAGTGTCGGCGTCGGGACATTACCGATCTCTTTTTAGGTACGGGTCTCGGGCCCCGCAGTTACGCTATTATCGAGCAGGGCATGATTTCCCGCCTGATTGAGTCAAAACCCGAAGACCTCCGGGTTTACATCGAAGAAGCGGCGGGTATCTCTAAGTACAAAGAGCGACGCCGAGAAACCGAAAACCGCACGCAGCGTACGCTGGATAATCTCGATCGCTTGACTGATCTCCGCGAGGAGTTAGAGCGAAATCTTAGCCATTTAAAACGTCAGGCGCAGGCTGCCGAGCGTTACGCCGAATACAAAGCAGAGGAACGAGAACTTAAAGCGCAGCTGTTAGCGCTTCAACGAAGAATTTTGACTGGTGTCGCGTCGCGGGCTCAGAGGGAAATAGACGATTTTGCGATTGAGCGTGAGCGTCATCAGGCCCAAGTGTCATCGTGTGTTTCTGAAATTGAGTCGCTACGTCAGCAGATAACGGATGCCAATGCGGGTGCGAGCCAGTTGCAGGGAGATTTTTACTCCCTCGGCAGTGAAGTCAGCCGAATCGAACAGGCCATGAATTTTGCGAAGCAACGTCGTGAGACGTTGGCTCGTGATCTCGAGCAGACGTTGGAGGGTAAGCAACGAGAGTTGGGGCTGGTTGACTCGGACAGTCAGCGCCTGATCGAGCTCGCCGAGGCGCTTGCATCGATTGAACCGACATTGACTCGCGAGCGTGAAGAGGTCGGTCGAGTCGATCTGGCACTGGTGGAAGCGGAGAAGGTCACGGCGACAGCTGATGGTGACTGGGACCAGTTTACCCAGCGCGCTGCCGTTCCCAAACAGCAAGTTGAAGTACAACAAGGGCGTCAGGGTAACGCAGAGCGGAACTTAGCAGCGCTTAACGAGCGTCTCGAACGAATCAAAAGTGAGTTAGCTGGTTTGAGCGACGCGGTTGACGAGACAGATCTGGACACGGTCAGTACTGAATTAGCCGGTGCGGAGCAGGCGGTAGTCACTCAAAAGACCGCCTTGGATTCGTTGAAAGAAACACTGCAATCCTACCGATCAGAGCTTGAGGCTTTGAGGCAGAAGCAGGACGAGCTCCGACGGGAGATACAGGCGTTGACGGGCCAGCGAGCATCTCTCGAGGCCTTACAGTCTGATACGCAAGCTAGCTCCTCAGGTGATTTTGTGAACGAGTGGTTGAGTAATCATCGGATAGAGCAAACAGCTCCACTCGCCGAGACTATTGTCGTTGATGAGGGATTTGAGGTGGCGGCTGATGTGGTGCTCGGTGATTGGCTGGTTGCATTACAGACCGAGCTGACATCGTTGACCCCGTGTATCGATGCCCCACCGGCGGGCTTAACCTTAGTCGATGCAGAGCCGGGCGAGCGATCAGCTGACCCACTATTGCTATCGCATTACGTGCAACTGCCCCGAGGACTAGAGCATCTAATGTCCGACGTGCGTGTCGCAGACGATTGGCAGGCAGCCTTGGATGCGCGGGCTAGTCTCTCTGCCGATGAGTCGATTATTTCAAAGGACGGTCTGTGGATTGCGAAGCATTGGATGCGTTCTAGAGGCGAAGCAGACGCGGAAGAGGGCATTATCGCTCGGCAGGCGAAGCTAAATGCAGTGAGTGAGGCTTTCGAGGTCGCTTCGCGTGATCTTGAAGACACCGATAGTCATATCGAGGAGCTCCGGGCGAAGCGAGCAGAGACCGAGCGAACCATTGATGCCGAGCAGGAAGTATTGCAAGGAGCGCAGCAAACTTTGAGCCGTCTCGATACGCAGCGACGAGCACTAATTGTTGAGCGTGAACAACGCCAGAATCGTGAGGCACAGTTGCGTCAGGATTTGACTGACGCAGAGGCGCGAGCCACAGAAGAGCAATCAGTGATCGATGAAGCAAAACAGATGCTTAATCGGGCTCAGCATCAGGTCGAGTCTGATGAAGGCATGCGAGAGACGCTGAAGACCGCACGAACGCAGGCGAGAGAGCAAGTACGTCAATGTCGTCAGAAAAAACAGCAGGCAGATGTTGCGCTCAATCGGAGTGAAGTTCGGCATCGAGAGTTACTTACACAGCGTGAGGCTTTATCTCGCTCGATTGAGCGAGCGCGGGAGCAGGTGACCAGCTATGAACAGCGAGAGGCGTCCATCCGAGGGGAGATGCCAAAAGAAGAGAATCCCGATCTAGCCGCTCAGCAGGAACTGAGTGAACTGCTCGAGCGCCGTCTCGCGGTGGAGGTGCAGCTGACCCAGGCGAGACAAGGCCTGTCAGAGCTTGAGTCGGCGCTTCGCAGTAAAGAGCAATCTCGAATGGAAGCTGAGCAAGAGGTGGTTGGTGTACAGACGCGCAGCGAGGGCGCCCGACTTAAGTTGGCAGAGACAGGCGTTCGCGTTGAGCAAATTGATGCCGCGCTTTCTGAGCTGGAGGTCACGCTTGAGACCGTCGAGGAGAGTCTGCCGGAGGACGCCGACGAAACAGAGTGGCAAGTCCGTGTGGAACGCATTGGTGCGCGAATTCATCGGCTCGGTCCTATCAACCTCGCCGCGATTGACGAGACATCTCGCGCCGAGGAGCGAAAGGAGTACCTCGACGCGCAAGACGACGATTTGAGAACCGCGCTTGAAACCCTGCAGAATGCCATCAAGAAGATTGACAAGGAGACTCGGAGTCGCTTTAAGGACACGTTTGATACAGTCAATGCTGGCTTCGCCGAGTTGTTCCCTAAAGTATTTGGAGGCGGCACGGCTTG
>PKCZ01000089.1 GCA_002862405.1 Pseudomonadota bacterium | reverse complement strand
CCTGAGTACCTCAATCAAGGCCTGCGGTCGTGGCAGAGCGCAGCACCAACAATTGACGTGGCAGCCGAAGCCATCGCTTGGAGCGTGAGCGGTGACGATGACCGCTCGGTGGCATTCGCAGCCCGCCTCATGGAGTCGGGCGTGCAAGTACGAATCATCGACAAAGCGACAGAATTGTCCGGTAAATCGCTGTCACGAGGCTCGGTCTTCGTGACCGCCATGGACAACCCGAGGCTCGATAACCTTACGGACCTCATCACCGCAGAAGCGGAGCATCTTCAGCTAACAGTCAAATCGATTGGCTCGGGTTATGGCGCTGGCGACTTGCCCGACTGGGGAGGCTCCCACTTCCGGTTACTAACGCGTCCGCAAATTGCCATCCTAAGTCAGGCTGGCTTTAGCAGTTATGACGTGGGCTCAAGTTGGTGGGCCATCGACACTCACCTGGGCATCCGCCACAGCCAAATCGATACTTCCTACCTATCCCGCGCCGACCTTCGGCGCTACAACACCATCGTTATCCCCAACGGCTACCGACCCATGAGCGGCGCCGAGCTCGGGGCGTTGCGTGATTGGGTTAAGCAAGGCGGCACCTTGGTGGCTCACGACAACAGTGCGGCAAATCTGGCGCGAGAAGGCGGCATTGGTGGTGTGCGAACAGTCGGTGATAGCCTTACCGAGGCGCAGGAATACGACATTGCTCTGCAACGCGAGATACTGGCGACGGAGGATACTTTAGACGTGGCGGCGGTGGCCGCCCACCGCGTTAGTACCGACGTGGCCTATCCATGGGATCAGGGCAGCAAGGCGCTATCAGCCGATGAGTTAAAGCGCCGCGAGGCGTGGCAGTCACGCTTCATGCCATCAGGTGCCATGGTAGCCGGACGAGTCGATCGTTTGCACTGGATGACATTTGGCACCCCAGAAACACTACCCCTCCTCTACAGCGAGCAACCACCGCTCATGACAAAAGGAAGGCAGCAGGCTGTCGTTCGGGTAGGCGCATTACAGTCGGATAGCCAAGCGACCGAGGCCCAGACAATTAACTGGTCGACGGCTCCACGAGGCACAGCAGTTTCCGTCCGCATGAGCGGCTTGCTATGGCCGGAAGCGGCGGCGCGCATCGCGAATTCTGCCTATGTCACACGCGAACGAGTCGGAAAAGGTCAGGTTATCCTGTTCTCGGGTCAACCCAACTTCAGGGGTTCGACACGAGGCGTGGGTCGCGTTTGGTTAAATGCGTTGGTCTACGGTCCAGGCTTGGGCACATCGGCGCAGGTTGAGCTTTAAGATCTGCGCGTTTCATAGACAGATAATTGCAATTCTAGGCGTCTTGCCGGACGCTTAGCGCTGCGTAGTTCATCTAACACAATAAGGAGAAGCGGTATGCCGCGAGTAAATTTAGAGGGTAGCTCTTCAATCGTCACCGGAGGTGCATCGGGGATAGGAGAGGCCTGCGCCCGACAACTAGCGGACCTAGGCTCTAAGGTCGTTATTGCCGACCTCAATGAGGAGCGCGGTCAGCAGGTTGCTGACGAAATTGGTGGCGCGTTCGTAAAATGCGATGTATCGAGTATCGAAGACGCCGATGCAGCGGTCGCCGCTGCGGCAGCACTGGGCCCATTGCGTGCCTGTGTGAACTCGGCAGGCTTGGGTGCTGCTGGCCGTACCGTCGGCCGCGATGGCGAGCCCTTTCCGCTCGATAAATTCAGCTTTGTCATCAAGGTCAACCTGATTGGCACCTTCAACATGCTCAGTCGCGCAGCGGCGCAAATGGCGAAGCAGGAACCACTGGATGACGACGGCGGCAAAGGCGCGATCGTGAATCTTGCATCGGCCGCTGCCTTCGATGGACAGATAGGACAATGTGCTTACTCGGCCTCAAAAGCTGGCGTTGTAGGCATGGCCTTGCCTATCGCGAGAGATCTAGCCGCGGTGGGGGTTCGCGTCAATACGGTGGCACCTGGCCTGATTGATACGCCTATTTATGGAGAAGGTCCCGAGTCAGATGCATTTAAAGCGCACTTGGGTAAATCAGTGCTGTTCCCCAAGCGTCTGGGTAGCGCTGAGGAGCTCGCGTTCTCGGTAATTGATTGCATCACCAACCCGTACATGAACGCAGAAGTCATTCGATTGGACGGCGGTATTCGAATGCCACCAAAGTAAGCTAAAAAACGCCGGCTCAGTGCCGACTCAAAGCCTCGCTATAAGGCGAGGCTTTTTTGTTTACCGAATCCCGAAACGTAAATTGAGGCTGGCGCCCGTTTCGAAACTATGTGTTCTGCGACTAAACGCGAGCAAAGGGTGCTTCGAGGGAACCAAGCTCTCACGATAGTCGTACGATTAGGCGCAATTTGTCACAGAATGACTGGTGCGCGCCGTCAAGCCACCCGTTTCGTGTTTCACTTAGGGTATTCACCTAGTGCTATTCATAAGTAGCCAACTGTTCCTCTTTGCAGTCGCAACGAGCGAACCAACTCACTCACACATCGGAGTCTCTAATGGAGAAGCCCACGTTCAAAGAGGAATCCCTCAAGTATCACATTGAGGGAAAGCCCGGGAAGCTGGAAGTCAGAGCGACGACACCACTTGAGACCCAGGCTGACCTGTCCATGGCCTACTCGCCCGGTGTCGCGCACGCCTGCGAGTACATTGTCGAGGATCCTCTCAACGCCTCAACAGTCACGGCGCGTGGCAACCTCGTTGCAGTCATCAGCAACGGTACGGCCGTATTGGGCCTCGGCCCTATTGGTGCACTGGCATCAAAGCCTGTCATGGAAGGCAAGGCTGTCCTCATGAAGAAGTTTTCGGATATCGACACCTTCGACCTTGAGATCGACGAACGCGAACCTGAAAAACTCGTCAACATCATCGCTGCGCTTGAACCAACCTTTGGCGGCATCGTACTCGAAGACATCAAAGCACCTGAGTGTTTTTACGTTGAACGTCAGCTCCGTGAGCGAATGAACATCCCCGTCTTCCATGACGATCAACACGGCACAGCTGTAGTGTCGACGGCAGCTGTGATCTCGTGGCTCAAGCTCACCGGCAAAAAGATGGAAGAGATCAAACTCGTTATCTCCGGTGCAGGCTCCGCGAGTATGTCATGCGCAGACCTCATTGTGAGTTTGGGTCTCAAGCGTGAAAACGTATTCATGTGCGACAGCAAGGGCCTTATCTATGAAGGCCGGACCGAGGGCATGAACGAATTCAAGGCGCGTTACGCGCGCGATACGGATAAGCGAACGCTCGCTGAAGCCATGGAAGGCGCCGATATCTTCTTTGGCCTCTCAACCGGCGACTGTGTGACCCAAGACATGGTTAAGCAGATGGCGCCAAACCCACTTATTTTGGCCATGGCAAACCCAAATCCAGAGATTCATCCGGATCTCGCGAGAGAGGCGCGCCCCGATGCGATTATTGGCACCGGTCGTTCGGACTTCCCCAACCAGGTAAACAACGTTCTCTGCTTCCCCTTCCTGTTCCGAGGCGCATTGGACTGCGGTGCGACAACCATTAACGACGAAATGAAGATCGCCTGTGCCTATGGGCTTGTTGACCTTGCGCAACAGGAGGCATCAGAAGAAGTGGCCTTGGCCTACGATGGTCAGTCGTTGAAATTTGGTCCGGAGTACATCATTCCAAAGCCATTTGATCCCCGTCTGTTTGAGCGAGTACCCGTAGCCGTTGTCGAAGCTGCCATGAAAACAGGCGTCGCGAGCCGGCCAATTGAAGATCTCGATGAGTATCGCCGAACCTTGAGTAAACACGTCAACCGATCAGGCATGTTCATGCAGCCGGTCATCAACGCAGCCACTAACAGCGGACTAAAGTTAGTTTACTCGGATGCGGAAAACGAGACCGTGATTCGCGCAGTACAAACTGTGGTCGATGAGACCATTGCTCGCCCCATTCTCGTCGGACGGCCTTCTGCGCTGAATGAGATCATCGAAGATCTTGGTTTACGCATTCGCTTGGGTGAAGACGTTGACGTCATCAATCCGCGTAGCTACGACAAATACGAACAGTACTCGCGGGACTATCACCAGATAGCCGGCCGAAACGGTGTCTCGGTCGAGCGCAGTAGCGTACTCCTGCGCACCGATAGCACCGTTATCGCTGCCATGGCACTCCGTAACGGCGATGCCGATGGCATGATCTGCGGAAAGGTGGGTCGTTTCACCGATCACTTCCAAACACTCCGCTCGGTCATTGGCATACAAGGCTCGGACGTTCGCGCATCGACCCTCACCACCTTGTTGTTCGATGATGGTCCGCTGTTCCTAACCGACTGCTTTATCGATCTAGACCCCACTGTCGATCAAATTGTCTCCAAGACGCTGCTGGGCATTGAGCAAGTTCGCCAGTTTGGCATCACGCCAAGAGTGGCGCTCCTATCTCACTCCAACTTTGGCTCTTCAAATGCGCCATCTGCACGCAAGATGCGTCAGGCGAGTGAGATTTTGCGCGAGCGACTTCCCGATGTTGATATTGACGGTGAAATGCATTCACTGACAGCGCTCGACTCGGCCTACCGTCAAACGATTTACGATGACAGTCAGCTACAAGGCAAAGCTAATTTGCTCGTTTTCCCCGGGCTAGATGCTGCCAACATCGCCTTGGGACTGTTGCGCCAAAAAGCCAATGGCCTGCTGATTGGTCCATACATGTCAGGACTCAAGCGGCCTGCACACATCATGGTGAACTCGGCTACTCCGCGCGCGATTTTTAACGTTAGTGCACTAGCAGCTGCCGAGATTCTAAGTAAGCGAGATTAAGTCTAATCCTGGATTTTTCTGCCGCCGCTCGCGGGCGGCAGAAGACCACTGCCGGTGTTACTCGCTCGTGCAGTCTCGAGCCGGTAGACGATATGGTGCTCAAGTCCGCAGGCCCATGAACCATCGGATATTCCGCAGTCACCCGTCTGAGTGGTCATCTCGATCATCGTCATCCAAGTCCGACTCACATTCATCGACAATGAAGCTTTGCGTTCGATCGCGGTCGAATAACTGCTCTTCATCCTCCGCGAGTTCGCGTTGGGCGGCCTCGGTACTCATGTCCGCCATAGCAGCTTCCATTGAGTAATAGTTGTCGAACCAAACTTCCATCATGACGTCGAAACCGGGCGTCTCTGCCCCATCCCCGGCCAGAATCGGATAGCGCCGGATGTATTTCAGCGCATGAGGACTTAAGTATTTCTCACCGAGAAAGCGATGATGCGACTCGTAGTAGTCACGAAACTCCTTGGCCGATAGATCGGGTCGTTTAAATAACAACGTGACTACCTTGATCATTCCGCAACCCCCCCCCGAGCTGTGGCTGACACTATCTACCCTGTCTCTGCCCTCACTTCATGGAAGAAGAGACAACGTGATCAGCGCCCTCAATAGCACCAAACCGTTCAGCCCGTTGACTGAACATATTCTCCGGGCTGACTGACTCGTGTCGGGCGGAGTCATCATCAGGATCAGAATAGAAGCCCAGTACATAACCACCCTTAGAATAGCCAATGAGTGCTCGGAGCTCCGGGCTCAACTTGCTCGCATGATGCGGCGGACAGGAGAGGTACTGGTTCTCCTCTTGGCGCAACCAGCTGAGGGCGTAATGCATAAAGACACCGGTCCGCACCTGGTCGGTCGTCGCGTTAGCGCCCCCGCCATGAAGCACTGTTCCTGTGTAACAGAGCACTGACCCAGGCGCCATTTCGGCATAGGCAATCTCGTGAGGCTCGGGTAATCGATCTTTATCCCACAAGTGTGAGCCCGGCACGACCTGTGTTGCACCATTCTCCTTTGTGAAGGGTGTGATTGCCCAGATCGTGCTGAACAGGGGTTCTACACGGCGGGGCAGATAACCACCCCATATGCCGCGGTCGCGATGGAGTATTTGAGCACTCTCGCCCGGCGCTATGGCAACAGCTGACGTAAAGTGCAACTGAATGTCGTCGCAGAACTGCGCCAAATACTGGCGTGCCGAAGCAAGCATCAGTGGATTTATCGCAACGTCCTGACAGGCCTGAGAGCGAGCAACGAGTGCGCCAATACGCTGTGTTTTGTAGCCGGTGAACTCATCACGCCCATAAACTTCTTTGGATAAAAACGGCGCTAGATCCTTGTTCAGACGCGCCACTTCATCCAA
>PKCZ01000129.1 GCA_002862405.1 Pseudomonadota bacterium | reverse complement strand
GGATCTGCTCAGATTAAGAGTGAGATTGAGCAAGCCAAACTCGACTTGGAAGCGGCGCATCGCGCGGGCGATCTCGCGCGCATGTCTGAAATTCAGTACGGCGTGATTCCGGAGCTCGAGAAGCGGTTAGAGGCGGCTGAAGGAGCGGATACGCCTGAGCCAACACTCTTACGATCCAGAGTGACCGAGGATGAAGTGGCGGAGGTTGTATCGCGTTGGACCGGTATCCCCGTTTCAAAAATGCTCGAGGGAGACCGCACTCGTTTACTACGGATGGAGGCATCGCTCAAAGAGCGTGTTGTTGGGCAGGATGAAGCTGTGACCGTCGTCTCCAATGCGGTGCGCCGCTCGCGTGCTGGGCTGTCAGATCCCAAGCGTCCGAATGGCTCGTTTTTGTTCCTGGGGCCCACAGGTGTGGGTAAGACGGAGCTGTGTAAGTCGCTCGCGGAGTTTTTGTTTGACTCTGAGCAGTCGATGATTCGTATCGACATGTCGGAGTTCATGGAAAAGCACTCGGTTGCGCGATTAATCGGTGCGCCTCCTGGTTACGTGGGCTACGAGGAGGGTGGCTATCTCACTGAGGCAGTGCGACGCCGTCCGTACTCGCTGTTGCTCCTAGACGAAATTGAAAAGGCACATTCGGATGTCTTCAATATCCTGCTTCAGGTGTTGGATGATGGTCGGCTGACGGATGGCCAAGGTCGCACAGTCGACTTTCGTAACACGGTCATTGTGATGACCTCGAACCTCGGTTCGGACATCATTCAGGACATGGCTGATGGTGACTACGATGGCATGAAGCGCGAGGTCATGGGCGCAGTAGCGGATCATTTCCGCCCTGAGTTCATCAACCGTATTGATGAGTCCGTGGTATTCCACCCCTTGGGTGCTGAGCAGATTCGATCGATTGCGGAAATTCAGTTGCAAGCGTTGTCGCATCGTTTGGAAGAGCGCGAGCTAAAGCTCGAGATTTCAGATGCGGTATTCGAGCAGTTGTCACGGGTCGGTTTTGATCCAGTTTATGGGGCTCGACCGCTAAAGCGAGCCATTCAACAGCTGGTTGAAAACCCGTTAGCCCAAGCCATCCTCGAGGGCGAATTTAGTCCGGGCGATAAGGTCTTTGCGGCACTTGATGGCTCGTCGCTGAAGTTTGCAAGCGAGGCCATGATCGATAGGGGCCCGGAGCCACCTACGACAAAAAGCCTTCACTAACGCACGCAAGGTATTGGCCAAAGACTAAAGACTGGAGACCCGCTTTTGCGGGTCCCCTCTTTGGCGGATCTCTTGGGCGATTCGTTTTTGTCGAGTCGTTCGTTGCGAGATGTTCGTTGCGAGATGTTCGTTGCGAGATGTTCGTTGCGAGATGTTCGTTTATAGCCCCATGACGATACCGAAAGAACAGTAGTTAAGGTTCCGAGATGGAGAAAAATGCGACATAGAGCTATTTTTGGACTCATTTAAAGTGTTTTGAACGTCAATAATCACGATTTTCGATCATTTCTTGACTTCATTGGGGTCGATCAAGAAACTACGCCCCGTCACGCGAACGGCAACGGCTATTGGTGAGTACCCTCATCCTCTGGCCCACCTCTATAACGGGATAGTTATTTAGGCTGTTTGCGGGTTCCGTCAGTGTCTCGCAGGGTTATGTGATTCACGCTCGGGCTCGACACTGCGCTACCTCGCAGGGCGGCCGAACACGGGTTTCGTGATCGATGTTCTGGTAGGTGTCCGGATCGATCCGGCCAGTGGTTCGTGCGACAGACCTCGGTGCGCACGCTAGGAGCCTATTCATATTGCGTTCTCACCGTTGGGTAATAACACGGAGGGAGCGACACAATGGAACAATTGTCAGGCGGTGACATGATCGTCCGCGCACTCGAGGACGAGGGCGTTGAGTACATCTTTGGGTATCCGGGTGGTGCAGCGCTGCACATCTACGATTCCATCTTTAAAGCCAATTCGGTACCCCATATTTTGGTACGCCACGAGCAGGCGGCGGCGCATGCGGCCGACGGCTATGCGCGCGCGACCGGAAAGCCGGGTGTAGTGTTGGTGACATCAGGTCCTGGCGCGACTAATGCTATTACAGGCATCGCGACGGCCTATATGGACTCCATTCCCATGGTGGTGATCTCGGGTCAGGTGCAGAGTCACTTAATTGGTGAGGACGCGTTCCAGGAAACCGATATGGTCGGTATCTCGCGGCCCATCGTTAAGCATTCCTTCATGGTGCAGCGGACTGAAGATATTCCGAGCATCATCAAAAAGGCCTTTTACATTGCCACGACGGGTCGCCCCGGACCCGTTGTTGTCGATGTGCCTAAGGATTTGACTCACCCGGAGCACAAGTTCGATTACGAGTATCCCGAGTCAGTATCGATGCGCTCTTATCAGCCATCTACCAAAGGTCACTCGGGCCAGGTACGCAAGGCAGCACGCCTATTACTGAACGCGAAGCGTCCCGTTATTTATGCCGGTGGTGGTGTGATTCAGGGTGAGGGCAGCGAGCTCCTGACGCAGCTGGCGCGAAAGCTGAATTACCCTGTCACCAATACGCTGATGGGCTTGGGTGCTTACCCAGCTACTGACCGTCAATTCCTCGGCATGCTCGGCATGCACGGCTTCTATGAAGCCAATATGGCGATGCACCATAGCGACGTGATTCTTGCGGTGGGTGCGCGTTTTGACGACCGTGTGACCAACACGGTGAGTAAGTTCTGTCCTGGCGCAAAAATTATTCATATCGATGTCGATCCGGCGTCCATCGCCAAGATCGTTCCTGTCGACGTGCCGATTGTGGGTCCTGTTACCACGGTATTGAAAGATCTCGATGCGCAGATTGATCAACAGCAGGCTTCTTCAGAGCGAACTATGCCTGATGCCGAGGCAATCGCTGACTGGTGGAGTCAGATTGATAACTGGCGCGCAGCGCATGGACTATGGCATGGCCGCCGCTACGGTGAGTCTGATTTAATCATGCCGCAAGATGCCATTACCGCGCTGTACGAGGCGACCAACGGCGAGGCGTACGTAACTTCCGACGTGGGTCAACACCAGATGTTCGCGGCTCAGTATTACAAGTTTGATTACCCCCGCCGATGGATTAACTCCGGTGGCTTAGGAACCATGGGTTTCGGTCTGCCTGCGGCCATGGGTATCAAACTGGCAATGCCAGATGCCGAAGTCGCCTGTGTGACTGGTGAGGGCAGCATTCAGATGAATATTCAGGAGCTCTCCACCTGTGCGCAATACAATGTGCCGGTGAAGATTGTGAACTTGCGCAATAACTATCTGGGCATGGTGAAACAGTGGCAAGACATGCAGTACGACAGCCGTTACTCGGAGAGCCATTATGCGAGCTCGTTACCTGATTTTGTTAAGCTCGCTGAGGCTTACGGCCATGTGGGTATGGAAATCAAAGACAAGGCTGATCTGGAGCCCGCGATCTATGAGGCGTTTGCCATGAAAGACAAGCTTGTATTCCTCGATATTTTCGTCGAGCCCGATGAGCACGTTTATCCGATGCACGTAGCCCCTAGTGGCGCTATGAAAGACATGTGGCTGAGCAAGACGGAAAGAACTTGATTATGAGGCGCATACTTTCCGTACTGATGGAGAACGAGCCGGGAGCACTGTCGCGCGTCGTCGGTTTGTTCTCGCAACGCGGCTATAACATTGAAAGTTTGAACGTTGCACCAACGGCAGATAACACACTGTCGCGGTTGACGCTGACAACAACTGGTGATGATCTTAAGATTGAGCAGATTACGAAGCACCTCAACAAAATTATTGATGTGGTCAAGGTGGTTGATCTCACTGAAGGCGCGCACGTGGAGCGAGATACGCTTTTGGTCAAGGTGCGCGCTGAAGGCGCCCAGCGCGATGAGGTGAAACGAACCACGGATATCTTCCGAGGAAACATTATCGATGTGGGTCCAGCGACTTACATCGTGCAGCTCACGGGCCCAATCGACAAACTCGATTCGTTCCTGTCAGCTTTGGGCGAGGCAGAGATACTCGAGGTCGTTAGATCAGGAGTTGCCGGTATGGCCCGTGGCGAAAAGGTACTTACGATCTAAAGCTTTGAGGTGTTTGCAACTCGGCATTCTTTAGTCAATTTGGCTCAATGATTCGGGGTCTATGGCTAAGAGTAACGTCGCTCATATCGCCGAGGCGCCAGTAACTAACGACAATTTAAAAGGCTCGACCGTTAACTGTCTTTTTTTGGGCAATGGAGGGTTTAGCCGTTTTAGCCGATGTGGAAGCGGTCTGTCTTAAATAGGCCCAGTCTGCGTTGACTTGCAAGCGCCGATCGAGGATGGACCCGGCAGTCAGAGCAATGCAATCAAGAGCGAGGCGATTTGGCAGGG
Organism: Pseudomonadota bacterium; assembly: GCA_002862405.1. GTDB lineage: Bacteria > Pseudomonadota > Gammaproteobacteria > Pseudomonadales > Halieaceae > Luminiphilus. The sequence goes on along the minus strand of PKCZ01000129.1, from coordinate 2,106 downwards.
CTTAAGCCCTCAAATCACCCGAGGTTGGAAGGGCTTGTCGACGCGAATGAATAACCAGAGAACAGCGCCAATGAGGGCAACTATACTGCCTGTGCTTAGCGCAGCTATCCAGCCCACTTTCAGGGCAAGGAAGGGCATAAGAGGACCCACGAGAATACCTGAGATGCTGCCGCCAGTATTCATAAGTCCACAGGCTGGCGCTGAATAGGGACCTGCAAGGTGTATTTGAGCCGACCAGAAAGATCCCTCAGCGAATTGCGTGCAGGCGTAGCAAAGCGAGAGTAGGCCAACGGCGACATAAGGTGAAGAAGAGTAAAGGCCAAGGTAAAGAAAAATGGCCGTGCCGATAAGGCCGCTCATTGCAGGGACGCGGCAGCCTAATTTGGGGCCAAGACGGTGACATAAGGCATCGCAGACCCATCCTCCAACCGTCGCCGCGGCTGCACCCAATACCCACGGGGCAGTGGCCAGCATACCTGAGTCGATAATACCAAAGCCAAGGATGTTCACTAGGTAATGGAAGAACCAGGTGGCGAATGAGTAGAAGACAAAGTTGTGCGTGAAATAGGCGGATGCCAGAAGCAAGGTTTCTCGGTGACCCAGCAGCTGACGCCATGCGCGGTAGCCCTCATCTTGGGTTAGATCTGAGCGATTAGCCTGAATCTTTTCCAGCTCAGCAACGGACATGGCTGGATGTTCTCTTGGATTATCTCGCGCGTACCACCACCAAATGGAAAAGAGTAGTAATCCCACGGGCACGAAGACCAAAAATGATGCGCGCCAGCCGTAGTTGAGAATTACGATGGAGAAGATGGGTGCCGCAGCAGCTGCGCCTAGAGATAAACCGGTACTTGAGACCGCATTGGGTAGCGCCCATTGACCCACAGGGAACCATCGCTCCACTGACGCAGCTTGAACCGGGTATATTGGTGCGTGTGCTGCGCCCATCACAACGCGAATGGCGATGAGAAGACCAATGGTGACTGCTACGGATGACTCGAAACTGCCCGGTAACAGCGCAAACAGCAAGCAGGTGAGTACCCAAAAAGCACCGGCAACCAGAAGTGTCAGTCGCGGACCAAACCGGTTACCGAGAATGCCGCTCGGGATCTGGAAAACGAGGTAGCCCCAGAAAAAAGCACTGTAAACCCAACCCATTTGCAGTTCGCTTATGGACAATTCTTTCATTATAAACTCACCGGCTACGGGGAAGTGCTGGCGGAGCATGTAAGAGAGAAAACTCAAGACGAAGATGACGGAGAAAAAGCGCCACCGAACGGGAATTGCTGAAGCGCCCATGAAACCCACTCGCTGCTGCCACCTGAGGCCTCAGGATAAGTGCGTTTGTGGGAAAACATCCAGCAAAAAATAGGCGATTCCAAGCCCGCGGCGCTTTATGTTTACCATGGACCATTGGGTCCGCAGTGTTTATTTGGGTTCGACTAAATATCGATAAATCCACACTGAAAAAATGTTGCGAAAAATTTGCAGTGAAGTAGGTTTAACTCACTTGTTATGCCGTAGAGGAGTCGTGAAGATGCTGGTGCGCAGCCTTATCATAGCGCGGCATAATCTACGCAGGGATACAGTAAAAAATGTCGCAGTTTTGAGTTCGCATCAAAGCGAAAAAAACGAGCTCACAAAAATTGCTATCACACGAGGCTGTGTGAGACACCCGCCGCTGGAGGCGTTGGCACCATGATAAATCACGTCTCACGGGCACTAGCCCCCGACTTCTATTACTACGAACCCAGCCCATTGGCCACTGCCGTCACCGAGGATGATTTCGTGCATCTTAGCTGGCCTGATGATTCGAAGCTGGCCTGCCACCGATTCTGGCTGCGCGAGAACGCGATGGGTCAGGGCGGTATAGACCTGGCAACCCGGGAAGGCATCCTTGACCCCGCTGAACTAACTGACGACATTGAAGTGAAAGCAGCGGTGGTCGATGACGCCGGAGATCTTATTGTAGAGTGGGCCAACGATGGTCAACGCTCTGTCTATCACGCGGGCTGGTTGCGTCATGTGGCCGATAATAATCACCTGCCCAGCAGTTGGCTTCCTGAGGCGATATCGTGGACAACTGACTCGATCGGTCAGGCGCCA
>PKCZ01000061.1 GCA_002862405.1 Pseudomonadota bacterium | reverse complement strand
GTTCAGCGCACGATGACTCCTGCTGCGACGCAAATCTCTGATTACACCAAGACTGTGTTCACCGCTGAGACGCGCGAGGGGCACAGTGTGTCTCATGACATCTATTATCGAGGGTCCGGCAGTCCCGTCGTCGTGATTCAGGAGCTACCGGGTATAGGTCAAGAGACTCTGGCACTTGCAGATCGTCTTGTTGATGGTGGGCATGAGGTGGTGATGCCACATCTCTTCGGGCCACTCGGGAAAATTTCCATTGGAGGCAACCTTGCGCGGGTCATGTGTATGCGCAAAGAATTCCGGTTGATGACCTCTAACGCATCGAGCCCCATCAGTGATTGGCTGCGCTTGTTATGTCGAGAGGTTCGCGACAGTCGCAGCGTAGGCGGAGTGGGCGTTATTGGCATGTGCCTCACCGGTAACTTCGCTATCACCCTAATTGGTGATGACAGTGTGTTAGCCGCTGTCGCGTCACAACCCGCGATGCCCTTTTTCAACCAGGGGGCACTCCATATGTCACAGACAGAAATCGCCATTACTCGACAGGCTCTGGAAGCCAAGGGACCTATGCGTGTTCTTCGCTTCGAGGACGACCCGCTATCGACTGTCGAGAAGTCTGACTGTATTCACCGCACTTTTAATGACGATGGACACGAGCGTGTGAAGGAAATAGTGATACCGGGTAAAGGCCACTCTGTGCTCACGCTCAATTTTGTTGACGAAGCAGGACACCCTACCCGAGAGGCCCTAAACAACGTACTCGCCTATTTTGCGGAAAACTTAAGTACGCCCGCGAACCAGTCTGAGGTCTGAGCACGGTCAACGCTTTTCATCTTTCTTATTCGGTGCGACGAAGGTTTGCTCGCGGTCGTATAGCTCCAACCAATTATCGGGTGGCAGCGGTAAAGGCTGGCTTTCTGACGCTCGGGCCGGGGTAAAACTGGGCGCTGGCACTTTGGTGCGCACCTGCTCAAGCCAAAAAACACCATCGTATTGACCGCTATTTCCGCGCGTAGAAATAAGATCAGTATCGCCGTCCCCGTCGACATCGCGCGAGGCGAACATATCGAACATGCCCCGAGCACGACGCGAAACGTCATGGCGCGTCCATTTGTCATCAACACTATCCGGATTTTCGAACCACGCAATCCGCCCCACAGATGAGGCTGCCGTCACGGAGGGGTCGTCAAAATCGCGAGAAGCGCCCGAGTAAGCGCCATCAATTATATTGATCCCAGAATAGCCGCCTGTAACAACATCTTTGTCACCGTCACCATCGATATCCGTGACATGAATTCCGATCACCCAGTCGGGCAATGTATTACCAATGCGATGCAAGACCCATGGCGCATCCAAGCTATCTCCTTGCATCAACCACCCCAAACCCGCATGACGAAAACTGGGATCGTCAGCTAACTCAAGAACATTCACTAGAAGGTCCAGTCGCCCATCATTGTTGATATCTGCCGTATCCGCATGAAATGCATTGGTCAGTGCCCGCCAGCCTGCGGGCACATCAAAAGCAGGAAGAATACGAACTGGTCTAGGTCGTGTTTCCAGTTCTCCCAGACCACTTACTCCTTGAGTTTCAATAATCACGATCTGCTGTCGAACACGTTTCGCCGCAATGACGTCAGCATCACCGTCTCCATCGACATCCACCGGCAAGGCCGTATTCGGTACCCCTTCTTGGAAAAGCACCGTCTCTTGCCAATTTGCCGACATCAGGGGGTCACCCAAGATGCGAATCAACGAGGTTGCGCCATTGTCGACATCCCCCGCATCCAGTCGCACTACATCTGCGGTGCCTTTATTAGCGGCCGTAAGTTCAGGACGCCCGTCTCCATCAAAATCTGTCGCAAAGACTCGCAGCCAAGAGCCGCGGTTACGGCTGAAGTTCGGAATCAAAGCTGCCCATTCACCGCTACGTGCCTGCAACCCAGGGTTTTGTAGGTATAACAGGTGCGCAGTTTCACAAGCGGCGATTACGTCGAGATAGCCATCGTTATTCAGGTCAGCGAGTGCAACGTCCTCCACAGCACCTGCCGACGCGCCCTCAGCAATGGTGCGAAGGGTCCATTTTTTTGTATTTCCATTTGAAAAGGCAACACGGATGTGATTTGAATCCTCGTGGGCCGTAACCAGATCTTCAAAACCGTCGCGATCAATATCACCGATAGCGATTCCATCTCCTCCTCGGATCGGTAACCCACCATTCGTATCTTGATCATCGATTCTGTGCTCTCGCCACGAAATAAAATCACCTGTCGGTGCTCGTGCAACTGTTGGCATATCAGCCACAGTTACATCGTCAGCAGCCCAAGCGTTTTTTGTAACGATCTCGACTCTAGTAAGTAGTAACAGAATTAGGGATCGTGTTAGCAACCATTTATGAGAACTACCGCGCACCATTTAATTTCAAGACCCCCTACGATTTGCAATACATTAAGCCTATCCCAAACAATCTCAAGAACAGGCTGAGACGCGAACTGTCGGGCAGATAACAGCAGCGGGGTTATGTGTTTTCAACGCGATGAGACTGAACATCGATAACATCAACACTTAAACCTGCGATGTCCATGACACAAACTATGAACAAAAATAGTGTGACAGGTTTGCCTTTGGTGATCACGACCACTAGTCCATAGCGGGCTTCATGGGACCAACATGTGAGTAGATAGGGGCGATAATGATGAAGGCTAGAAAAAAAACGTTAATGAAGGGATTTAAACCAACGATAAGGTTTCAATTTACACCGACTTTTGCTAAACACGTTAAGGGGAAGAAGTTTCGAGCAGCTCACGTGCTTACTTCGCCGAGACAAAAAAAAGGAGACGAGCCACAATGTTCAGATTGAAGCCTTTAGCGGCACTAGCGATCTTTAGCTCTCTACTGTCTGCCCAGACAGTGGTAGCTCAAGAAGAGGAGTTAGAGTCCACCACCATAGAAGCAGTAGCCGAAGAGAGCCCAGAAGCCGATCTCGGCCCCGTTGAAGAAATAGTAGTCACCGGTTCACGCCTGCGAACTACCACCTACCGTAGTATTTCTCCACTTCAGATCATCGATGCTGAATTCCAAAAAGAAGTAGGTGTTATCGATGCAAGCGAAATTCTTCAAAACTCAACTAACGCCGGTGGTCAGCAGATCGATCTGACTTTTAATGGCTTTGTTTTGGATAACGGCCCCGGTTCAACGACAGTTAGCTTGCGTGGTTTGGGCGCTAACCGGACCCTTGTACTCATGAACGGTCGGCGCCTAGCGCCGAGCGGAGTGGAGGGCGCGCCCTCGGCACCAAATCTCTCGCTGGTACCACGATTAATGATTAATCGATATGAGAACCTGCTCGATGCGGGCTCATCTATCTATGGCTCAGATGCAATCGCTGGTGCCATAAATATCATTACACGAAAGGACTTTGACGGTCTTGAATTGCAGATTTTCAGTGACACACCCGACAGGAATGGTGGAGACAGTTCAACTGTTGCTGCTGCTTGGGGATTCAACACGGACACGAGCTTTTTTGGTATTGGTGTCGAATATGCGAAGGACGACAACATACTTTATTCGGACAGACCGTGGACGAATGAGTGCACCGGAAACGTTGAGATCACCGAAAGCGGAGAGATTCGTCGACAGGATCTTTATTATGCCAACATTGGATATCCTGACGTTGGGCAGTGCTCCTCGCTGAGTCTAGCAGCGCGCACTTTTGTCCCTGGCACCCAATTCGGATCCATCTATTACACTCCAGGGTCCTCCAATGGTGGTTGGCCCAACTTCACCGAGTCTGGGACACCGGTTTTGGGTGTAGCGGCAGATGGTAATGGAGACGGCATCGGGGACATCAACTTTTTAGATTACAATCTTAATGGCTCACCGAGCGACCTTGGGTCAGATTTATTTCCCAAATCTGAATCTATGAATGTTCTGGCTTACGGTGAAATGACGTTGGAAGGCGACATGAACGTCACTCCGTACTTTGAAGCAATGTATAACACCTATGAGGTGAATCAGAACAGTGGAGAGGGTCAGCTGTTTCCTGACGTGCCCGCCTTAAACCCATACAACATGTGCAACCCCAATCAACCCAACGGCGTTGACTGTGGACTTGCGTATGGAGAGTTTTTGGACAGCCCTGGCATCCAAGCCCAATGGATCAATACATATGGTGCGCCCGCGTCGTTTTTCAGAGACGTACTAGGTTTGTCCTGGATCGGCGGAACGGCGACAGGCCCGGTCCCCACGTTGCCAATTGTCTCTGTTAGAGGCGACCGGAATTTAGTCGATGTGGAAATGGAGCAAGCCAGGCTCGTGTTGGGTGTGACAGCGGATTTGCCATTCCTAAATGTCGGGTCACTTTCCAATTGGCGGGGAGATATCGCTGTCGCTTACAACAGGTCTGAAGGCGATTCTTCTCGTTACGGGGTAAGGGAAGATAGGCTCGAACTTGCGCTTGGATATCACTCCTCGACCAGCACTCCTTGTGAAAATGATCTCGGTGTAGCGCTCGCGGCAGATACCGATGGGTGCGTGCCCGTGAACATGTATGCACCCTCGCTTTACCCCGTGGGAACTGTCACAGGTGATTTTGGAACTCAGGCAGAGCGAGACTACCTGTTCGGCTCACGCGACTTTAATACCGTTTACGAGCAAACCTTGGTCACGGCTTTCGTTGATGGGGATTTGTTTGAGATGCCTGGCGGCGAGATGGCACAGTTGGGAATCGGATTTGAGTATCGAAATGACGATATTCAGTCTAACCCAGACGCTGTTGCTCGGGATGGACTCTTTTGGGGTTTCTTCTCTGATAAAGGTGCATTTGGTGACGTATCGTTAAATGAAGTTTTTGCAGAGCTCAATTTGCCTTTGATAGCAGATATGCCACTGCTGAAGGAATTGACCGTAAACATATCGGGGCGATTGACAGAGCACGATTATTACGGTGAGAACGAAACCGCGTCGGTTAAAGTCGGGTATCGTCCCAGTGAACCATTCTTGCTCCGCGCCACTTGGGGCACTGCGTTCCGCGCTCCTAATAACCGAGAGCTATTTCTGCTTGGATCAACGGGCTTTACTAACGTGTTTGACCCATGCTACGTGCCCGAGACCGCTATTTCTGGTGATCCGAATGACCCCAACTCGGGCCAATACAACCCAGAGTTGGACCAGCGCGACCCAGAGGTTTTAGCAAACTGCCGTGCAACTGGGGTTGATCCGACTTTGGCAAACAATGGGGGTTTCAATACCTTTAGTACGGAAGTTTCGACCGGAGGCAGTCTGACCCTCAACCCCGAGGAATCTGAGTCGTACTCCTTTGGCTTTGCTTATGAACAAGATTTTTCCAATAAGTTTGATCTATCGTTGGGGATGTATTACTACTCTGTTGAAGTAGAGAACACCGTTATCGAACCTTCAACTGGTTACATAATTTCTGACTGTTTGTATGACGAGGCGGGAACGGGTGCTTCTGCGTTTTGTGACCGGATCTCTAGAGATCTGTCAGATCCCACAGACCCGCGTATCCAACTTATGGATTTAGGGTTTATTAATAGGGATCTCGAGAAGGCAAGGGGCATCGACTATAACTTGAGTTTCTCCGATGTACTAGATGTAGGCGTTCCGGTTGATCTAGACATTAACCTTACGGCGAACAGAAACCTCGAGCGCTCGCTTACCTTCACAAACGCAGACGGGAGTGTCGATTACGAAGAATATCAAGGCGAGTGGGGCCTTTCCGAGTGGCGAGCACTGGGACAGGTTCGGCTAAGCTGGGATAAGTGGCGCTTTAATTGGCAAACGCGATACTTGGGCGCCGTCGCCCAAGACCCCGACGCTGTGGATGCGTTCTCCGATGCCTTCACAGCGTCCGACACCTGCTTGGGGCCGCCCGATGACGAGCTATGCCGCGATTACGGTGAAACTGGAAGCTACATGATCCACAACGCATCGTTGCTCTACACAGAGGACAACTGGCAATTGGGTCTGGGCGTGCGAAACTTAGAAGATAAGGCTCCTCCACTTGCAGACCCAACAGAAGTGTTGGGCGTGAAGGCGCGTCCGATTGGCTCCGGATATGACGTGTTTGGACGAACATTCTTTGCAAGCGCTACGTATAACCTCGATCTCTAACCGTCAAAAATTCTAAAAGCGCACCTCGGTGCGCTTTTTTTTTGCCCAATATGTTTTAGGATATTAGTGTCAAATCAAGGGGGACTTATCGTGTTTCGTCAGTTGGGTATTTTGTTTACGTACAGCTTTATAGCGGGCGAGGCGGTGGCCGCGCCCTTCCCCGTTGAAGATTGGGCACGTAGGTCGTCTATAAGCGGAGTTTCCCTTTCCCCCGATGGGTCCCAATTTGCACTTACCCGAATACTAGAACGCGGCAGTAACCCAATCATCGAGATCTACAACTCAGATGACTTAGCCGCGGAGCCAAAACGAATTGACTCAGACCCTATGGAAATCATGCCAGGAGTGAGTTGGAT
>PKCZ01000105.1 GCA_002862405.1 Pseudomonadota bacterium | reverse complement strand
CTCGGTAATTTTGGTGTCAGGGAAATGCTGGACGATTTTGTTGAGTGGGCACCTCAGCCGCAATTGAGAAGCACGCAATCGCGTGAGGTTGTGCCCACTGAAGCCGAATTTTCAGGCTTCGTGTTTAAGATTCAGGCCAACATGGATCCCAAGCATCGCGACCGCATCGCTTTTGTTCGCGTCTGTTCAGGGCGCTATGAAAAAGGCATGAAGATGCGCCATGTCCGAATCGATAAAGACATCAGAATTGCGGACGCAGTATCGTTTAAAGCCGGTGAGCGCGAATTGGTCGAGTCTGCCGTGGCGGGTGACATCATTGGTCTACACAATCACGGCACGATCCAGATCGGGGATACTTTTACGTCTGGAGAAGCACTGCAATTTACGGGTATTCCGCATTTTGCGCCCGAACTCTTCCGCAAGATCCGGTTATCGGATCCCATGAAAATGAAAGCCTTGCAAAAGGGCTTACAACAATTGTCAGAAGAGGGGTCGACGCAGGTATTTTCGCCGCTCAACACAACAGATCTGATCGTTGGAGCGATTGGACAGTTGCAGTTTGATGTCGTTGCTCACCGGCTGAAGGATGAATACAAGGTGGACGCCATCTACGAGCCGGTCAGTATCTACACCGCTCGATGGTTGGACGCGGAAGACCCGCGAAAGTTAGAAGAGTTCCGTAAGAAGGCTGGCGATTACCTATCTGAGGACGGCGGAGGCTATCTAACCTACCTCGCGCCAACCCGAGTCAATCTATCGCTGATGCAAGAGCGCTGGCCCGACATCCGCTTTAGAGAGACTCGAGAGCATTGATAGCGTGGAAGTCGTTACAGAAGCGCTTTGATTTCTTGCGCTATGTCAGCAGGCTTCTTTTGAGACCCAAATCGAGCGACAACCTCGCCCTCTCGATTGACGAGAAATTTTGTGAAGTTCCATTTGATGCGCTCGGTTCCCATGATGCCTTTCACAGAGGACTTCAGATGCTTGTATAGCGGATGGGTCCCGTCACCGTTGACTTCAATCTTCTCGAATAAAGGGAAGCTGGTCTTAAAGCGAGTTTCACAAAACTCGACAATTTCTTCAGTGCTACCGGGCTCCTGAGCGCCGAACTGGTTGCACGGGAAAGCCAGTACCGAAAAACCGGCGTCTTTGTGGTCTTGGTATAGCTTCTCGAGCCCCTCGTATTGGGGGGTGAAGCCGCACTTCGACGCTGTATTTACCACCAGAAGGACTTGTCCTTTGTAGTCCGACAACGAGGCTTCGGTGCCGTTAGCGAGCGTGGCTGAGTATTCATAAAGGTTGGACATTGTGAGCTTCCTTGAAACAACGGGCCGCAAAGGAAACTATATTCTTAGGTAAGTTTCCAGTTCGAATTCGGTGACGCGCTTAGCAAACTCGTTCCGCTCTTGCACTTTCGTTGCTAAAAACGGTGTTTTGAACTCGCTCGTTAGATAGCTTGATAAAACGTCCGACTTATCGAAGACCGAGATGGCCTCATCCATGGTGGTAGGCAGGGCAGGTGCATCGATCTCCTGATCCCATGCATTTCCCTCGATAGGGTTTGGCGGTGACAGTGTGTTCTCGATGCCGTGCCAAATCCCGGCCAGCACTGCGGCTAATACCAGATAGGGGTTTGCGTCGGCCCCAGCCACCCGATGCTCAAGGCGGCGGGCTGCGCTTGGGCTTTCGGGAATACGAATTGCCGTGGTTCGGTTGTCGTAACCCCAAGCAGATTCGGTTGGTGCATGATTACCGGGTTGAAATCGCCGGTAGGCATTGAAACTGGGTGCGAACAGAAGCATGGAAGCGGGCAATAATTCCAAGCCCCCAGCAACTGCGTAACGTAATAGGTCAGAGCCTTCCTCACCGCCATCATCGAAGACATTAGTTCCGTTTTCGTCAAGCAGGCTACAGTGCACATGTAATCCGTTACCGGCCTCATCATCAATGGGTTTTGGCATAAAGCTGGCGACAAAGCCGTGGCGTGCCGAAACCGCTCGGATGGTGCGCTGCATTCTGATCACTTGATCCGCGAGGAGCATGACATCATCACTGTGCGCCACATTGATTTCGAACTGGCTGGGGGCTGATTCTTTGATAATGCCCTCGTAGGGGAGGTCCTGAGTATCAAATGCCTGTCGTAATGCTTCGAGCAGCGGGCCGTGGTAGTCGAGTTCGCTGAGGGCGTATAAGTTGCCGCCCACGGTATTTTGATCTCGAAGTGCTGCGCCAATGGCTTCACTAGTCTCTGGCTTTGGAAGCAAGCTGAACTCCAGCTCGACGGCCATACATGGCCTGAGTTCTTTCTCGGTGAAGCGGTTTACCAGTGCCTGTAGCACCTGTCGGGGGTCCCCCATGTACGGATTTCCGTCCTTATCGAACATGCTGAGCAACACCTGAGCCTGGTCCACACCGCGCTCAGTCAGGAGGGGGCGAAGCGAACCCTCGACCAAATGGCAGTATCCGTCGATATCACCATTGGCGTGAGCCAGCGCAGGAATATCACGACCCCACACGTCGAGTCCCAGCGCCGACTTAGGGAGCTTGAGGCCCTGCTTCTCGATCGCGTCGAGTTTTTGCACGGGCAGCCACTTTCCGCGCGCGACCCCATTGCAGTCGGTGATCAGCGCTTCGACCATGGTGATGTCCGGATAGTCGTTGAGAAATTGTCTTGTCGACTGCACAGCCTAGACTCGTTTAGGATAAGCCCAAATGGTGGGTCGTCGCGCGCGCTCGCTCAATGACCAAGCTGGGGCAATCGATACCGCAGCTGGGTCAGTCTTATCAATTCATATAGATTTTTAGTGGATCCTCGCCCCTCGCCTGCGCGACGTAGGGGATGGCGTTGATAAAGAGCGCAAAGAGATCGGCCTGACTGTTAACATCAAGTTTCTTGTAGATCGACTTTCTGTGACGACGGACGGTCTCTAGTGAAATGTCTAGTTTTTCGGCGCTGGTGTCCGCGCCATAACCTCGGAGCAGTAGCTCCAAGACTTCTTGCTCTCTGTCGCTCACATAACTTGAACCGAATGACTCAAAGCCCTGTTGAATATGATGGTCGACACCGGGTTGTAACAGATTGCTCTCAACAAAGTCCTCCCGCCGCGTGTGAAGGTCAATCAGTTCTGCGATGACCTGACTGATACTGTACAGCCAGTTGTATTCGTCCTCACTGAACTCTCCTTGGTTTTCAAGGCGCATGCAGCTGATATTAACCACGCTGCCATCGCCCAGACGGGTGACAATGATGGCCTCATCAACGGTGCCCGTGCTGGAGTAGTAATTTTGATGGTAACTACTGTTCTCGAAATCACCGGTGACCAGGCGTGAAAGGCGGTAGCAGTTGTTTCGAGGGGAGTTTAGCGAAATCTTAAAAAAAGGATCCTCTCGATAGGAGCCTTCTAAGTATTCGTCGACTTGAGAGCCGTAGGCTTCTTTTGGGATTTTGTGATCGAGCAGCTTTGGCGGGAGATCCCTGTGATAGAGCCAAGCCTGTGGAAAGGCCACTGGTACTTGCGCCTCGATGGCGGCGAATACCTGTTGGAAAAAAATGGGCTCGCCAACATGCGCAATGATGTTGGCAAGATCTGTATTCCAACGTTGAAAGGCATGTGTATCCAAGGGTTTTGATATTCCGTGTCTAATTTGGCCCGGCTAAGGGTGTAGCGTTTACTTTCGTAGGTCAATCGACGGCAGAGCAGTTTGTCTTGGGTCTATCAGCTCGCGCTAACCACTAACGCGCGTGGCCAGGTGCTGGGCTGCGTCCGCAATGGCAACCCGCTTAGCCTCTGCTTCTCTTCGACCTTGTACCTCAACGACGCCATCAGCAAGCGATCGCTCTCCCACAGTGACTCGTAGAGGAATACCGATGAGCTCGCAATCGGCGAACTTCACACCCGGTCTTTCTTTACGGTCATCCATGGCCACATTGACGCCGCGGGCCTTTAGGTCTGCATACAGTGCCTCGGTGGCCCTAGCGACAATCTCAGACTTATCCATGCCTAGTGGGATAAGAACGACGGAGAAGGGTGCCATGGTTTCGGGCCAGATAATGCCGTTCTCATCATTATTTTGCTCGATAGCGGCTGCCACAATCCGCGTGATACCTATTCCGTAGCAACCCATACTCATGGGAACCGATTTGCCATTTTGGTCGAGCACTTCCGCGCGCATGGCTTCGGAGTATTTGGTGCCTAGCTGGAAAATGTGGCCGACTTCGATACCGCGCTTGATTTCAACGTGGCCCTTGCCGCAAGGACTGGGGTCACCCGCGGCGACGGTTCGCAAGTCGGCGACTTCAAATGTGGTGATATCGCGGTGCCAGTTCACACCTCTCAAGTGCTTGTCGTCTTCATTGGCGCCACAGACGAAGTTGCTGAGTATTGATGCGGCTCGGTCAACGACGATGCGTGCATCGAGGCCGACAGGTCCCAGTGACCCAAAGGATGCCCCAGTCGCTGCTTTGACCGCTTCCTCTTGAGCCATCTTGAGTGGTTGGCTCATGCCAGGGAGTTTCTCGGCTTTGATCTGATTCAGCTGATGATCGCCACGCAAGACTAGTGCCACCAGCTCGCCATCCTCGCCTTCCACAAACAAGGTCTTGATGGATGCGCTGGCGGCAACGCCATGCTTTTTCTCGAGTGCATCTATAGTCTTTGTATCGGGCGTGTTGAACACCGTCATTGGCTCGTGTTTTGCTGGAGCTGCATCGGGTGTCAGCGCCTCCGCCAGCTCAACATTGGCAGCGAAATCACTCTCTGTGGAGAAGGCAATGTCGTCTTCTCCTGAATCAGCCAAGACATGGAATTCGTGGGAGTGACTTCCGCCAATTGAGCCTGTGTCGGCCTCAACGGGGCGATAGTCCAAGCCAAGCCTGTCAAAAATGGTCGAGTAAGCCTCGTGCATTCGCCAGTAGGTTTTCTCAAGCGACGCATGGTCCTCGTGGAATGAGTAGGCATCTTTCATGACGAACTCGCGCGAGCGCATGACGCCAAAGCGCGGACGAATTTCGTCCCTGAACTTCGTTTGAATTTGGAAATAGTTAATTGGCAAGCGCTTATAGCTTTTGATTTCCGACTTTGCCAATTCCGTAATGACTTCCTCATGGGTCGGCCCCAGGCAGAAATCGCGCTCATGCCGATCCTTTAAACGGGCTAACTCAGGACCGTACTGCTCCCAACGACCCGACTCCTGCCACAGTTCAGCAGGCTGAACGACAGGCATGGCCACCTCGACGGCACCCGCATTTTCCATTTCTTCCCGAACCACACGCTCGACATTTCTGACGACCTTCAATCCCAATGGCATCCAGGTATAGATGCCTGCAGCGATGCGTTTGATAAGGCCTGCTCGGAGCATGAGCTGGTGGCTAATCACCTCTGCGTCTGCTGGTGTTTCCTTGGTGGTCGAGATGGGAAAATTTGAAAATCGCATCAAGGTTTCCTATGAGTGCATTAAGCGTAAAAGCTGCTGCGAAGCGCAGCGGCGCAGTGTATCAAAACTGGGTTTTTAGGTCGCTAGGTAACAATTCACCCATCTCGCATACATCTCTCATGTATTTTCACAGCGGATGAGTGGTTGGGTACATCTCGACAAGGTTGTCAGCCATTGGATCGCTGTCTATTCTAGCCACCCCATGAAGCTACAGCGGACGCAGAAAGATCCTTAAGCGAATTCGGAGAAAAGAGCGTGCAAGCCGAAAAAATGAAGACCAAAAAAGGTAAGAAAAAGAAGCAAACAGCTGGGCTTTCAAAGCGAGATTTGTATCGGGCGATTTCAGAGAAAACCGGTCTCAGTAAGACGCGCGTGACCGAGGTTTTTGCTGCGCTCGAGGACGTGCTTGCAGATCAAATGAAAACTGACGGCGCGGGCGAATTCACGTTGCCCGGACTGGCCAAGTTCACAACCGCCACGCGTCCAGCCGTAAAAGCCCGGAAAGGTATCAATCCCTTTACCGGTGAAGAGACGGTATTTGCGGCCCGACCGGAGTCAAGAACAGTAAAAATTCGCGCTCTAAAGAAACTGAAAGGCTTTGCTAACTCGTAATAAACCCTATTCAGCGAGTAATGCCATTAACCTCGCGTCCCGATTAGTGTAATCTCTCGCGCTCCGTGCGGCATGGTGCGGGGTCCGGTTCGTCATCTTTGAGAATGTTCGCATGCCAATTTACGAGTACGTATGTGGTGCCTGCGGTAACGCGCATGAGGCACTGCAGAAAATATCAGATGCCCCGCTGACGGATTGTCCGGCATGCGGCCAATCGTCCTTGAAGAAAAAAGTGTCAGCGCCTGCGTTCAGACTCGCGGGATCAGGTTGGTACGAAACCGATTTTAAAACGGGTGCGAAGAAGAACTTAGTCAATGACTCGAAATCTGACTCGAGCGGCGCTTCAGCATCTGCGACACCTGCCTCTTCAACGACATCGTCAGATTAGTGTTGGGGAAGACAGGAAGAGGATAGATAAAGAGTACTGATGCGGACACATTATTGTGGTGCTACAA
>PKCZ01000102.1 GCA_002862405.1 Pseudomonadota bacterium | reverse complement strand
CCATGCACGGTGCGTATGGTGCGAGTCGATACTCACACCAAGCACATCAGCATTCATAGCCGAGATCGCTTCGTATCGGTTAGCGAAAGCCAGTATTTCAGATGGACAAACAAACGTGAAATCTAACGGATAAAAAAATATGACCACATACTTACCGGATGAAAAGTCATCAAAACAAAAAGATTCCTCAATCGTTCCGTCGGCCATTACAGCATTGCACTGAAAAGACGGTGCCCTCTTACCCACTAAAAGTCCCATTACAAATCTCCATCAAAATGCGCGCTTAAAGGGGCATGAACCCCGATTTCTATTGATCTAATTTAATGAAAATGATTATCATTATTAATAATAAAATTCGAGTATTAGGCTAAACATTGACCAGTCCCGAAAACCTAGTCGAGAACTTTTACTATCTTATGGTCCGATAAGACGGACTGAACTACTCACAAATGAGCAATATGAAAGTATTCGCCTAGAACTTTTAGCCATCGGCCTGGAGCACCGTTAACAGAGGCGAACCCGCCTAAACGACTGCTTGACCCTACTCCTGGAGTCACGGGTAACGGTGTGGCTTCAAATACAAGAGGAACTTAGGTGGCTTTCCAGGCCAACCCAGGAAGAAAGAGCAGAGATCTTAGCGACTAACAACCTCATCGCACCTTCTGCAGAAGGTCTCACGGGCACGGTATTCATCGACGGATCTGATCTCAAACTCGTTAATCCGTATGTTCGCGCACTAAACCAAAATACGTTAGCGATAGATTTAATTTTTGATGGGTGGGCTCACTCTGCCGCACCAATTGAGGGAGAAACCATCAGAAACGACGTGATTCACTCCCGTAAATTTTTGCGTAGCCACAGAAGCAGCCAAATAAATCAAGTCAGAATGATGGGTAATAAGGTCGCAGATCTTAGTCCTGGAATCGGACTATCGGCGAGGCGCACCAATTTCATGAGACCCCCATCTACCATTTCTACAGCGACGATAAGTCCCTAAACATTTGTAATTCGCCAACCGAGCGACACGCGGCGATTACAGACGCGAGCTGATCGGGCTGAACGCCCATTATGCTTTCTAGCTGGAGCCAACCAAACATCCTGAGAAGGTAGGCACGCGAGGACGCATTATACGGAGCCACCCCAAACTGAGTCGCAATTTGTCTTGGTGAGTAGCTAGAGCCTTGACATGGTAGAGGTCGCCAGTTCGAATCTTGCTGCGCGCAGGCTCAAATCTAATCTTGTCACTTTTAGTTAACGTTTCTATGCTGGGGAATAATTAACAATAGAAGCAACTCTAAAGCCAACTATCCAACTGAGGGAGAAAGCACCCTCTTTTTTTAAAAAAAAGGAGATGTCTCATGGCCGAACTCGTCGTTTTAAATTTTAAAGCCGCCGAGGGCAAGTTTAACGCTGTAGCCGACATGTTCAGAGCTGTATTAGGTGATACTCGCGCGTACGATGGATGCATCAAGGTCGACGTCTACGAGGACGAGAGTAACTCCACGATCACCTTGGTTGAAGAGTGGGAAACACTCGCGCACCAGCAGAAATATCTCGAGTGGCGAATTCAAACGGGAATTCAAGAAGCGACTAAAGATATCTTAGAGGGCGGTTTCGATAATGGAGTGAGTGTCCATACTTGGGGCTGTAAAAAAGACTACTGAACCCAAACTAGAATATGGAAGAAAGCAATAAACTCAATGTTCCCGTGTCCTACTCGACCGAGTCCATGACACGCCTACTCTGAAAGAAGAAACAGAAATAGTTGACTTACCACCTCTGGTTATTTAGCTAACTAACGACCACTTAAGAGCGACGGATTTATTCATCAGTTTTTTATCTGCTACCACTATTAATAAGCCTTGCTAAAAGGCGCTGGTAGTTACGCCTTCTGTACTTGAGGGAGGCAGCAGAGGAGTGTCCGACCGTTACGCGACTTATTATTTGTCGCGACCGCTAAGTTGGATAACGCGCGTAAACCAATAGGTCGGCTACTTAACACTCATAGTAGCCGATAACTAGGAGACATTAATGACGTCTGGGACACTTGAAATCAATCGGAGAGCCTTCATGACCTCTATGGTGGCCGGAGGTCTGACGGCTGGGGTAAATGCGCGCTCGCCCGAGAATTCCATAAGCGGCCAACTCAACGAAATCGAGCTCAGTCGGAACCCTCTTTTATGGACAGTAGCTTGGTCCAACACAGCTGCAGAATTTGGTGCGCTCTGCCACCAAGCATTCAATCTCGCTCGACTGCGGGTGGATGAGGCTATGGAGAAGCATTCACGATCTGAACGCCCGCTGGCCGTGGTGACTGATGTTGATAACACAATCGTCCACGCAGGCAGTTATTGGAGCTTTCTCATAAGTGAGGGAGTCGACTTTTTCGATGACGAAATCTGGGATCGTTGGATCCCAGAAAATTTAATAGCGCTAGTGCCGGGGGCTATGGATTTTTTAAAATACTGCGAATACCACGGAGTAGAGATTTTTTATGTAACCAATAGAGATCAAGGACCACGGACTTACAGTTATGCACTGAATCAACTTCAGTATTTGAACCTGCCTTATTCTGATTCAGAGCATCTAGTTGTATTCAGAGAATCCTCCGACAAGACCTCGGCCAGAGAGAGAATCGGTGAGTCTCACGAGCTAATACTGCTGTTGGGCGATAACCTTAATGATTTCAAACGCGACTACTACGTAGCAGATGTTGAAGAGCGACGTGCACTGATGGAGCGTGATAGGGCAGAGATAGGCGACAAATTCATTATCTTGCCAAACGCTACCGACGGACATTGGGTTCGCGCGATATTTGGGGAATCGGAGCCGGCGGCGACTGACGAAAATAGACTAAAACTTCTCGCGGCGGCGACCAGAGGCGCGTGGATTGGGGCCAGAAGTACGCAAGGTTGAAGGCGAACAGGCAGGAGGCGCAAATCTAAGAATGGCGCGCGCTGGGGAGGCAAATTGTTCATGGACCCTCATCAATAATACTTTCCCGAGCAGTATCAATGCTTTCAGAGATTGCGGAGACATTCACCGAGAATGCAAGATACGTACTCGCTGATGGCGCCCGTGAGGGTATAACAGATACTGCTAAGGTCTCTCCCGCTATTACCCTATCCGACCGAGCTTGCAATAAGCCAACGGTTTAAGAAGAACAAGATATAGTGAATTTACCGCCTGCAGTAATGCAGTTAAAGAAGCCGCTGAATGGCTCGATAATCTTTTGACTAGCTTGGTAGTGGAAGAATGAATTTGTATTTGCTTTCTTGTGCTACTTTTTCAAAAGACAATTGACTTTCATAGTAGGCGAATCAACTTACCTTATAGCCGCGCTGACTAAAGTCGTCCAGAAGGTCATCAGAAACACACCGGAACAATGAATTCGTTTTTTTGCCCACCCTTCGGGAGTCAGAGCAAAATGCAGATAATTAAGCCACGCGGCTACGTATGAAGAGACACGCCAGTCTTTTAATTTCATCTCTTAGATTTGATGAGTTGGCAGTGTTCAGTTTCAATGTTGTCACAGTACGACGCTAAATTAGCAATGTGGTTCGAATCTAGCTCGTCCTACCAAATTAGGATTGGAAAAAAACAGAGGGGGCAGGAATGGGTGAAATCGCGCGTGTAAACAACATAAATATTTGGTGGGAGGACTTTGGAGAGAAATCTAATACAAGCGTTCTGCTCATAATGGGGGCTAATGCGAACGCCTTGTATTGGGATCAAAGATTTATCGACGAATTAGTGAAGAACAATTACCACGTGGTAATTTTTGACAATCGAGATGTTGGAAAGAGCACGTGGTTTAACAAGGAACCTCTCTTGGCCAAGCTTGGTAAAGTCGTGCCCGTGTCGGTGTCGAGGAAACTTGTCTCTTATGTTTTTAAAAGACTAATAAGTGACGATGGCAGCTTTGAAATGCCAGAGGGTAAAGGCGCAAAGTACAATCTCAATGATATGGCTAAAGACGCCGTTGGCCTGATGGACTATCTGGAAATTAACAAAGCTCATATAGTTGGTGCGTCTATGGGTGGCATGATCACACAGGTTATCGGTCTCGATTATCCTGATAGGGTATTGAGTCTGACCCCAATAATGTCAAGCCCGGGAGTAAGGGACGACAGCTTATCCGGGGTCGCTCCCTCACTAGCACAGGGCATGGAAGAGATGTTTCTCCTCAACATTCAAGGCAAATTTTTGGATGGTGTCGTGAGAATATACAAGGCGCTCGCCGGCTCTCGTTTTCCTTTCAATGAGTCTAACTTTCGAGAGCAGGCTGAATTATACCTGCGTCATGGTCATAACCCCTATGCGGGGCATGCCGAAGCGGTTGTGGCTAGTGGAAGCAGAATAAACAGGCTAGATAAAATAAAAGCACCAACCTTAGTGGTGCATGGTACAGAAGATCCAATACTACCTCTGGATCATGGCATGGCTCTCGCGGACAACATTCCTGGCGCCAAAAAGTTCATTATGGATGGAGTCGGCCACGAGATACCGGAAGCGTTAATTTCTGAGATAATCCATGAAATGCTTAGCTTATTTCGAATAGCGGAGGAAAAGTCAGAAGGATAGAGTCACGAAATATGCACCACCTTCTCTGCTCTTTGCAGCGGACATCAGTCGCCAGCATCAGCAGAAGCCAGCTTTTTAAGTAGATGGCCCGATCGAAATGCTTTACTTTTTGCTTCGAAACCAGATTGTCCGCCTGTTCTTTGCGCTAGTACTCACAGCTTTCCCCCCACTTGTCAGTGCTCATCCGGAGGACGAACTGTGTCTTCCCGGAGAGAGCTTTCTGGACCCAGCCCTCTGCGAAGAACTCATGGCACTCGATCGCCCCGGTGACAACCGATCCCGAGTAGTTACTCCAATGCGCGATGATTCAGGAGAATTATTAGGTGTCTCTCAGACACTGACTATCTTCATCGGCGAGGGCGTGGATCATATCTTGCCCGGTGGATTGGATCACATACTGTTTGTGCTCGCGCTTTTTCTTGGTTCGACCACCTCGCGATCACTAGTAATTCAGATTTCAGTCTTTACCTTGGCACATACGATAACGTTGGGCCTTGCAGCGACCGGCGTAATCTCTCCGCCATCAGATATTGTCGAGCCCCTCATCGCTCTATCGATTGCACTGGTTGCCATTGAAAATCTATTTTTTAAGAAACCACCTCGTTGGCGACCCATCGTGATTTTCCTATTTGGACTGCTCCATGGACTCGGCTTCGCTGGCTTTTTTGGCGAACTTGGGCTTCCCGAAGGGCAATTCTGGAGCGCTTTGATAGGCTTCAATATTGGCGTCGAGATTGGTCAGCTAAGCGTAATCATACTTGCAATTGCAGTACTCAGTGTATGGCGATGGCGCAACAACATTGAATACACAGACGTGGTCTATCGGCGCTTTATGATACTACCCGGATCCTTGCTGATTGGCGCAACAGGATCCTGGTGGGCGATGGAAAGAGTATTTCTGAACTAATCGGCTACATGACAGCGATTTACGTCTAGAAAGTAAAGGACCACCAAAAAAGCGGCCCTTAATACGGTTGCTAAATCGACACTGAGGCATCTCACTCCTCGGTCTCGGTGGGGACCGCAAACCCTCTACCACGAAGCAACGGCGCAATATCGGGATCCGAACCTCGAAATTTGCGATATAGCTCATCGGCTTCCATAAGACCTCCAGCCTCATAAACCCACTTTTTAAGACGACCCGCGACCTCGGGGTCAAAGATATCTTCCGCCTCGCGGAAAGCGTTGAATCCATCGGCGTCGAGAATCTCTGACCAGAGATACGCGTAGTAACCAGCTGAGTAACCCGTATTACTCGAGAAAATATGTGAAAAGTATTGGGTACGATAGCGAGGCTCTATCTCATCAATCAGACCGTAGCCGCGCAACACCTGTCGTTCAAAAGCTCGGGCGTCAGTGATGGCCATGGCCTCTTCTTCACTCAACATGTGCCAGCGCAAATCGAGCAGTGCTGCGGCGATGAACTCGGTCGTAGCAAATCCCTGATTGTGATTTGCAGCGAGCATCATGCGCTCAACCAGCGCTTCGGGAATGACCAAACCTGTCTCATAGTGCTTAGCGTAGAGTCCCAACATTATCGGCTGGCTAGTCCAGTGCTCTAGAATCTGCGCTGGGAATTCCGTGTAGTCTCGAGGACCATCCACACCGGAGAACGTTGTGTAGTCGATCTTGGTCATCAGGCCGTGCAAGCCGTGTCCAAACTCATGGAAAAGGGTTTCCACTTCACTGAAATTCAGCAGCGTGGGCTGTCCCTGCGGGGGAGCTGTCAAATTTAAGTTATTCACCACAATCGGGCGGACCGACTCACCATCGATATTGGAACCTGATCGGAAGGAGTTCATCCAGGCCCCGCCGCGTTTAGAGTCCCGAGCATACATATCGAAGTAGAAGACGCCGAGATGGTCACCATCGGCCTCAGTTACTTCGTAGGCAGTTACTTTATCGTTCCAGAGCGGTGCCTCAGTCTCGATAAACTTCAGGCCAAACAATCGATTTGCCATTTCAAAGGCGCCTGCTTTGACGGCCTTAAGATCAAAGTAAGGCTTGATCTCTTCCTGTTTGAGATTGAAGCGATTGGCGCGGACCTTTTCTGAGTAGTGCCACCAGTCATGGCCCGCAAAGGTAAACTCAC
>PKCZ01000165.1 GCA_002862405.1 Pseudomonadota bacterium | reverse complement strand
TGAAATCCGTAGCGTAGCCGATGCGCTGATTAGCTCTAGTGATGATCGCTTAGCAGCCATGGGTACGGTTTTGTCTGATGCCCTCGCAGCTCACGTCATGTCCACGCAAACCATTTTAGAAATGTTCAAAGTCGACAAGAACGCTGCGATGGCTGCGTCATTCGACTACATGATGCAAACCGGCTACCTGTTTGGCGGCTGGCATCTAGCGGCCAGTTCTCTCGTGGCCATTGACCTGCTCGCTCGCGATGAGAAAACACTGTTCTGCCAGCGAAAAATAGCGACGACAGAGTTCTATCTCCATCGCCTAATGCCTCGCGCCAGTGCATACGCGGACGCAATTTTATCGCCCGTCAGTCAGCTGGATGGGTACGCGGCCGATTGGCTTTAGTTGGGGCTTCAATGCTGAGTACACCCGACCTTTCCGATCTGAACCCGGATGCGAGCGTATTGCCATTTCAATTTCGTGCGTTTGGTCTGCGCACCTCACTCCGTGGTCCTGTGGCAACCATTGTCTGCTTTGAGGACAACTCGCGAGTCAAAGAGGCAGTTGCCGAGCCTGGTGAGGGTAGGGTGTTACTCATCGATGGTGGTGGCTCACTTGCGAAAGCACTGACGGGTGATCTGGTCGCTAAGTCTGCAATGGATAATGGCTGGGCAGGCATGGTGATTATAGGCGCCGCGCGCGATGTCGAAGTTATCAACACCTTTGATTTTTGTGTCATGGCTCTAGGGACCACGCCCATGAAAACCGAGAAATTAGGTCGTGGCGAGCGCGGCGTTGCTCTCACGCTAGGCGGTGTGGATGTCAGCGAGGGTGACTACCTTGCGGGCGATGAGAATGGTGTATTAATTAGCCGTGAGCCCTTCCTCGAGGCTTAGTACTCAGCATCCTTGAGTGCGTGTTCAAACCTTTCGAATCAAGACAGTCGCATCGATAAGTCGAGCGGCATGATAACTTTGGTCAGCGCGCCAATCGATATGAAATCGACGCCGGTGTCGGCAATACCCCGAAGGGTTGCCTCTGTCACATTGCCGGATGCCTCAAGCTCAGCTCGACCCTTGTTCAAAGTCACCGCCTGACCCATGTTGTCCAGTGAAAAATTATCGAGCATGATGCGATCTGCGCCTGCGCCCAGCGCTTGCGACAACTCGTCCAAGCTCTCGACCTCGACCTCTACAGGTTTTCCTGGCGCATTCACGCGCGCAGTTTCTATGGCCTCGCGAATACCGCCGCAAGCCGCAATGTGGTTTTCCTTGATGAGGAACGCGTCGTATAAACCGAGGCGATGGTTATGACAGCCACCGCAGGTCACAGCGTATTTCTGTGCCATACGAAAGCCGGGAATCGTTTTTCGTGTATCCAGCAGGCGCGCCGATGTTCCCTCAATCAGTGAGGCGAGCTTCGCACTGTAGCTGGCGGTACCTGACAACATTTGCAAGAAATTCAGCGCGGCACGCTCAGCTGTCAAAATGCTGCGCGCGGTGCCCGACACCGTGAATAGTGTGTCACAAGGCAGGAGGGTGTCACCGTCAGACTTTTGCCAGATGACCTCAAGCGAAGCATCGACCGCGGCGAAGACCGCATCGACAAACTGTGTGCCGCATAAGACGCCTGATTCCCGCGTGATGACAGTCGCCAGCGCCTGCTCCTCTTCGCCGACTAAGCTCGCTGTAATATCCCCACTGCCGATATCTTCGGCTAGCGCGAGAGCCACGAGGGGCGCTATGTCATTTTGCGTTAACACGTTTCAATATTCTGGTCGGTGTTCCTGATGGGTAGAGGTGTCTGATAGGTAGTTGTGTCTGGTGGATAGTGGTGCCTGATATCATACGGTATTGAAACACAGCCGAAGCAACGTTTTTCAAGTGAGTGACAATAAATACGGACAAATTTCTGAAGGTTGGCTCCAGGGCTGCGAGCATATCCCGTCACCTAATTACGGGGAGAGGCCTGCGGGCGTGACGGTTGAGCTCGTCGTGATCCACAATATATCGTTGCCCCCTGGCGAATTTGGTGGGCCTCACGTTGCGGAACTCTTCACAAACACGCTCGACCCGCAGGGACATCCGTATTTTGAGGAGATCGCTGACCTCCGTGTATCCGCCCATTTTTTGATTCGTCGAGACGGTCACGTCATCCAGTTTGTCTCGACCAAGGACATGGCTTGGCATGCAGGTGTGTCTCAATGGCGTAATCGTGAAAAATGCAACGAATTCAGCCTTGGTATTGAACTTGAGGGTACTGATACCCATCTATATACCCGAGAACAGTATGTGCGGCTGGAGGAGATTATCCGAGAGTGCTGTGCTGCGCATCCAGACATTGAAGAGAATGCTATTGTTGGACACAGTGATATTGCACCCGGGCGCAAAACAGATCCGGGAGAGAGCTTTGACTGGCAGGAATTACAAACCCGACTGGGGGTTGAATTGCTGCCGGGCAGCTAGCGCGAGTTAAGGGGAGTTAGCTTGAGTTATCTGGCGTTTTTGTCGTTCATTGTGGCGACCGGCCTGTACTGGCTGATGGGCCCGGGCGGGCCGTTGCACTCCATTGATTTTCTCTCCGTCTTTCGCTCGCAAATTAGCGACGAGGAAGAAGGCTCGTCAACACGTTCGGCGCTGATTCTCGTTGTTGCGCCATCGGTCGTGTTCGCACTCCTTTATATTTTGGTAGAGGGTGTTTTCGGCGGCGCTGCCATGCTTTTGCTCGGAACAGCGGCACTATTTTTTGCCTTCGGTCGCGAGGATTTCCCGACCTTGACGCAACGGTTTCTTGCGAGAGCCCGCGCGGGTGACAACGAGGGAGCGGCGATGGTAATCGAGTCTGCCGGCGGTGACAGCTCGGCTGATGATGTTGACGACTTCGGTGATGTCGCGGCTTCGTTTTTTAGTTTGATGGCGTTGCAGCGGTGGTTTGGCCCCGTGATCTACTTCTTACTCTTGGGTCCTGTTGGTGCAGTGGCGTATCGCCTTGCGCATTTGACACAAGAGACGAAGACGCCCCTGAGTGATTCCCTGATGCGGCTGCTTGACTGGTTACCGTCTCGCTTGCTGGTGCTGAGCTTCTCTGTATTCGGCGATTTCGATAAATCCATCGAGCACTTCACGGGCAGGGGCATGACGCTAGACGTTGATACGGGGGATTTTCTGGAAGATGCAACAGATGCGGCCGTTACTTTGCCGGGAGATGCATCTGTCTACGATCGACTCTCTGCCGTCTTTCATCTGCTCGAGCGAAGCTTTCTACTCTGGCTAGGTGCGGTTGCCCTGCTTGCTCTAATTTGAGCTGGGGTGGCTCAATCGCGAGGACGACGCGTCGCCTGCACAATATTATAGAAATGCGTCGTCATCTCTTGGCGACTCGTAATATGGCTGTAGTCTTCCGGAGAGTGGTGCTTGCCGACATCCAGCGACACAGTGGTGCCAAAGCGCTTAAGTGCCTCGCGCATATGCATGGCCATACGAAATGGCTCGGCAATATTTGAAGCTACGTGGAAGAGACGTGTGTTCTGCCCGTGGAAGAAGACAGGAACTACCGTGGGCTGATACTGCATGGCCAGCTTGGCGATAAACGTAGTCCAAGGTGCATCAACCACATCACCGAACCCGGGAGCATCTGCTGTCGATACGTGACCGGAAGGAAACAAAATCAATGGTACCCCATTCGCGAGGGCTTTGCCGGCAAGTTGCTTGGAGCGCACATTCCGCTTAGCGGCTTCTTTAGTTTCTGAAAAATCGATGGGCAGGAAATGCGGGACCAAATCGCGGTCCTGACAGAGCAACGAGTTGATAACGACTTGGAAGTCATTTGCGTAGTCCAAGGCTATATTGCACATGATCAAGCCGTCGATAACACCGAACGGGTGGTTCGCTATGAACAAAACCGGACGATCTTTAGGAATGTCAGCGAGAGGGCTGGTATCCCCATCAAGCGTGATATTGGTGAGCTTAAAGGCTTCTCGGAAGAACATCCTCGAGTCGATACCTCGGGCTTTTAGCGCCTGGTAATACTCTTCCATTTCATGACGACCCAGAAAACCTTCAAGGACGCGTACAAAGGCACGCGTCAACGGGCCATCCTCGGGTGACTCATAAGTAAGCTTTGGCTTATCCACCAGGTAGTACTCCAACATGGGGTCCAAGTCGGGTAGGAAATGAGGGTCATTAATAGCTGGAGTGTCTGTCATGTGCATTATTGTCTGCAGTACCGATCCGCCTCATCGTCATACGCATTTTGGTCGACTTAAGACCAGCGTGAGTTTAGGCGCTCTCGTAATTTCATTCCAGTGGCGTTTACCAAATTTGGAAAAGCGCTGTGCCAATAAACGTACCGAGGGCGTAACCAAAGACACCGACGAGAACGCCAGGCGTGACCTGATCATGCCAACCTTTGGCTGCGGCCATGGCGGGGGCTGTGGTAGCTCCCAGAATAGCGGCATTGCTAGCTGTTAGCAGCTCCGGAATGGTTAGTCCAAACTGGCGACCCACTACCAGAAGTACCGCGAGGTGAACGCTCAACAGAATGGCCACCAATACAACGAGTAGCGGCGCGACACTGATCATGGCCCTGATATCAGCGCCGGCGGCAATGGCGGCAAAAAAGGTGAATGAAAGGGCAACACCCACTTCAAACGCGCCGGCAAACCAGTCGCGAAGTTGCGGGACCGCGGTGGCGAGACTTACGGTGATCAGGGTCATCATGGCGTAGCGCCAGCTAGGAATATCCAGCCACCAGCATAGTAAGTCGGTGATGGCCACAATGCCAACGGATGCGGCCAACGCATAACTGATACTTGATGCGGTGACCGTCGTCTCAGCCATTTTGCTCGCACTGCTATCACCGTGCGCAACGAAGCGGCTGGCAATCCAATGCGCACCCGGAATCAGCGCGATGATGCTCAAAAATACGGCTGAAAAGAGGTTGTCTGCTGCGGTGGCTGCAGAAAAGAATGAAGCGTCCGCGCTTAAACCTGTGATCTCTCCAAGCGCCGCGTAATTAACCGAGCCACCAATATAGGTCGACGCGAATAGTCCGACGATGCCCGCCTCGCGACGATCGGCAGCTAGGTCGGAGGCCGTCCCTAACTGGCTTAAATCGAGGAGTACGGCCGCGACAATGACACCTGCGACGGTGCCTAATGTGGCAATAAGGAAGGCGACAGTTGTTCGCGATGCTTCTCGCGCCAGTCGGCGGATATCTGCCTGAAACAGAAACAAGGGGATCAGCATTGGGACGATGTAACTGAAAATGAAGCCGTATGCGGGAGCCGAGTGAGGAATGACGCCCAGATTGGCGGCAACAATGGCGAGCAAGATGACGACGACGGTACCGGTAATCTTCTGTCCGACAACCGTTCGCTCCGATGCAAATGAAATGGCTGATAAAAATAAGATCGCTGCGATTACAGCAAAGTGCTGATCAGCCGGTATGAGAGACATAGCGCCACCTTGTTTATTGTTTTGTTCCCAGAGACCCAGAGAATACCCCAGTCATCATCATCCGTCTCTGATCTGTTCGCTTAAACTAAGCGCCAAAAGCGAATGCCAAAAGAAACCGCCGAAAGAAAGTGAGCTCGAGTGGCGGCTGTTCGGAGTCGTTCTCCCCGGTTATCACGGCGCGTGGTTCTGTCATAACCAGTGCACTCGTGAGACACTTAGACTATGTCTGATACCCCCGAAACAGCCATTGCCAGTCCTGACGTCATCGCCGCTGAAATGGCGCGCCGACAGGCGCTGTCGGCCATGGGTATCGCTGTTTATAGCTCACGATTTGATTTCCCTGGGGCCGCGAAAGCCCAGCGTTTGGCAGTGCCCATACCTGAGGTCAATGAACCAGCGGTCGTGAGCAGATCGGTCGAGCCGCGGATTGAAACTCGCAGCACGCCTGTGCCACAAATGCCTAAGATGACCACCAGTAGCTCAGTTTCTCGTGTGCCGGTCTCACAATCGAGAGCGCCTGAGTCTTCCTCTGGGTCTGAGTCGGTCTCGTTCTCAATGTTGTTGGCCTCAGCGGGGGCATTTTTGTGGCTTGAAGAACTGGGCGATGGTCTGATTAGACAAGATCAGTTGGCCCTTATTAATGCGATGGCGCGTGCGATTTCGACGCCTACCAAGAAGCTAATGCAGCAGCAGTTTGACTGGCCTGTGGCCGGAAACAGCGCATTGTCGGGTGGTGCGGAGTCGGCAAAGCAGGCCTTGCATGGGCTTATTCAACGCATGGCGCGGGAAGTCGATGCGAAACGAGTCATTCTTATGGGCGACTGTAACTACTTACCTGACCGGATTGTTCAGTCAGGGGTACGGATTCCGTCGACCCTGGCGATGCTCTCTGAGCCGGCTCTTAAGCGAGTCGCTTGGGAGGCCCTAAAACCCCTTAAGTCGCTCAGTCTTGGTTAAATTCACAGAGATTAGCTCGGAGCAGGTAGCAAACCTCTCGCTCGATTTTCTTTACGACAGCGATCAACCCCCGTCACTCGATGCGCTTACGCGATTATTGGCTAAACCCGCGGGCAGGGCCTGGGCCATTTCAGCGGCGCAGGGTATTCAGGGCGTAGTCTGGTTTTCGGTGGTTCAGGCCGAGGCAGAAATTATTGATATTCGAGTGGGTGAGCGCTTTCAACGGACTGGCATTGGTGAGTCGTTATTGACACAGTCTTTTGAGAAATTGCGCCTGTCCGAAATCCAATCGGTTTTTCTCGAAGTACGGTCTA
>PKCZ01000181.1 GCA_002862405.1 Pseudomonadota bacterium | reverse complement strand
CCGATCCTGAGAGCGCTTGCGCTTCCTAACCAACGCTTAGCATGCCACTCGCCTGAGACCGAGAGGTAGGCGCGACATCCGTTGCCGGATGACTTGATGACGAGCTCGTCTCCCGGGTTTGCCGAGATTGGAAGCAGCGGCGGCTGCGGTTCACCATTAAGCAGCAGATCAAAACCGCTTCCGACAAGCGCAACTCGTCCGGCTTCAAGGCAGCGTAAATGCGGTCCGGAGAGCGTGATCTCTAGAACCGGCGCGGCGAGGGCATTTCCCACTAAGTGATTGGCGTACCGCATAGCACTTCTATCGAGCACACCTCCGGTGGGTATACCCACATGGGTATGGCCGGGCCGCCCCAAATCTTGAGTAGTCGTTCTTAAGCCGCTCGTGACGAAGTGTAGCTTCATTGACGGGTCGCCTGCTTGATCAATGACGCGATGGGTCGTTGTTGCAACTCTTCGAATACCTCGGGAGTGACGGCTTCAAAGCGGACTCGATCGTTGGCTTGAAATAGCGCTGGCGGGTCAGCCTGAATTTGGAAGACAGTGAAGGGCAGCCGACCTATGATCCGCCATCCGCCTGGCGAGTCGAAGGGATAAATGCCGGCTTGGGTGCCGGCAATGGCAATCGATGACGCAGGCACCGTTGTTCGCGGATCTCGCAGACGGTTGCAGTGCAATGCGTCTGGAAGATTCCCGAGATAAGTAAAGCCCGGAAGAAAACCAACCGCATGGACGCGATATTCCGCAGCGCAAAAGCAATCAACAATAAACTGCCAGTCTTGTGATAGTTCCGTCTCCAGCGCGGCGCAGTCGAGCGCGTAGGGCGCATCGAAGCATGCCGGTAAAGACCACTGCTTCCCCATCGGTATGTTTTTGACATTGAGGGTATCTGCGATTGCATGGATCTCGGTCTGCAGGACGGAGTGTTGCACTTGCTCGGGCTCAAAGCAGACGAGCAGGCTGTTATAGCTTGGCGTCGTTTGGGTAACGCCGCGGGTACGCTGCCGTAAAAGTTGAGCATTCAGGGCCATCACGATGTCGCTTGACCCATCGGTGCTCCCGGCATCGATATCGACTAGTAGGGCTGAATCACCGAAGGGTCGAATCGCCATCTGGAATGCCGGAGATAGGGTCATGTTGTGCCGATCGTTAGACCGCGGGCAATCAGGTGGTTACTGATTAGCGTTAGGTGTTCTAACGCACCCGGTGTGTCGCTGTGGACGCAAATACTTTGAGCTTGCAGTGGTAGCCACTTACCGTTGATAGATTCGACTCGCGCATGCTCAACGATTGACAGGATTTGCGTTACCGCTGTCTCGGGCTCGGTAATCACAGCGCCAATTTGTGATCGTGGACTTAGCTGGCCATCATCGGCATAACGTCGATCGGCAAACGCCTCGCCAAGAAATGGTATAGCCAGATCCTCACAGATTGCGCGGCAATGACTCCCAGCTAGCCCCATAATCTTCAGCGTCGGGTCAAACTCTTTAATTGTCGTCACGATAAGTGATGTCAGCTCAGCATCTCGCGCCATATCGTTGTAGAGCGCCCCATGAGGTTTTACGAAGCTCAATTCGCCACCTAGCTCAGTGACAATGGCTTTGAGTGCGGCGGTCTGCTCGGTTATCGCTATGGACAGTGCGATTCCTGATATCGACATTGACTGACGACCGAAGTTTTCTCGATCTGGATAAGACGGATGTGCGCCAATTCGCAGTCCGGCATCCAGTGCTGACGCTGCAGTTCGTCTCATGGTGTGCTCAGAACCGGCATGCCCGCCACAAGCGATGGCGCAGCTACTAATAAAGCGCATTAATTCGCGATCGAGTGCAGCACTGGCGTCGGTTTCACCCTCACCCATGTCGCAATTCAAATCGATGTGCCGTGACATCTCAGAGCCATCCTACTGCCAGCAAGATACTGCGTGAGCCGAGCACGAGTGTGATACCCACTACCAAGCATCCCAAAAGGTTCTGGACCGCGTTATTTGAGCGCTCGCCAAGCAGCATTTTATCGTTCGAAACCCACAGTATGAAGATTGCGATAATTGGCAGAAGCGCACCATTCGCTATTTGCGCCAATAGAATCAGTTGCAGCGGTTTTACGCTCAGGCTGGCGAATAGAACACCGATGACGATCACGGACTGCCAGGTCCAGCGAAAAACGCGATCTTTCACTTCGGGGCGTAACTTGACGATCTCCGTGACAGCGTAGCCTGCCGCAAGTGGTGCGGTGATAGCGGACGACAACCCGGCCGCCAAGAAACCAGCGGCGAGAAAGAGGCTGGATGAGTCACCCAGTAATGGCGCGAGTGTAGGTGCTAGGTCATTTAGCGATGTCACCGACGACCCCGAACCATAAAGTGCGGCAGCTGCCGTTATCACGATGCACAAAGTGATCAGGCCTCCACCGATGACCGAGACAGTGATATCACGCTGTGCCTCGGTTAACGTCATGCCCTGCGAGACGTGGCGTTTTAGCGTCGAGGCGTGCAAGAACAGGTTGTAGGGTACGACCGTCGTCCCGATAAGACCGATAACAACTAACGCGCCATTTTCGGGGATGCTTGGTGTGATCAGCCCTTTAATGATGTCAAGGACAGGAGGTGCGACCATAATGGCAGTGCTGGCGAACACCAGCGCCATGCAGATGACCAAGCCAACCAGAACCCGCTCGATTAAGTGAAACCTCTCAGATGCCAAAAGCGCGAAGGCGATCAAGCCAATAAATACACCCCAAAGATTGATACCCATGACGCTGACAGCGGGTAGTCCAACGGCAGCACCCGTGATGTTGCCAGCTTCATAGGCGGCATTGCCAATAAAGATGGCACAGATGACTAGGGCAGCCGCGGGAATATACACGCCGTTCTTCTGCGTCTTCTGCACAATTGCATCACCCAGCCCCAGTTTGCCAATCACGCCCAAGCGGCAGGTCATCTCTTGAAGCACCAGTGTGGCTACTACCGAGAACGCAACGGCCCACAGCAGCGTGAAACCGAAGTTGCCACCGGCCAGCGTAGCGGTCGTGACTGTGCCCGGTCCAATAAAAGCCGCCGCGACCATGGCGCCGGGACCAAACTGTTGTCGCGAATGACTCATGACTATGAAGTGTGTATCTCCTTTTTGCGCGGCCCTCAGTCTAGCTCGAACCGACCGGTGCTGAAAAATGTGGATGCATGGATGAATCGCCCGCATTTCACCGGGTTCTGGTTTAAACTAGCGCTTCACTGATCACGCAGGAGCTGGGCATGGGGCGCGCCTACCAAAACCGCAAAGAGTCGATGGCCAAAACAGCAGCGATGAAGACCGCTGTCTACTCTAGGTATAGTCGCGAAATTTACATGGCGGCTAAAGGCGGTGGTACCGACCCTTCAGCAAACCTGACACTTCGCTCGCTGATCGACAGAGCAAAGAAAGATCAGGTTCCCTCACATGTGATCGAGAAGGCGATTGATAAGGCGAGCTCGGGAGTTGGCGAAGATTTCCAAATTGCGCGTTACGAGGGGTTTGGCCCCGGTGGCACCATGCTGCTGGTGGACTGCCTAACCGATAACGCTAATCGAACCATCGGCGAGGTGCGTCCCGCCTTTACCAAAGGCAAAGGGAAGATGGGTACACCCGGGACCGTTGCGCACATGTTTGAGCACGCGGCGGTGTTTGTCTTTAAAGGGGATGAAGAGGCCGTACTTGAGTGCCTCATCATGGCGGACGTTGATGTACTGGAAGTAGAGAGCGAAGAGGACAGGGTTACCGTAATAGCGCCCAACACCGAGTTCGCCAAGGCGCGTAACGCCTTAACGGCCGAATACGCCAATATCGATTTCGATGTGGATGAAATCCAGTTTGTACCTAAGGGCGAGACCGTCATCACAGGCGAGGATGTTGAGCAGTTTGAGAAGCTTCTCGACCTACTCAATAACTGCGAAGACGTTCAAAACGTCTTCCACGATGCCAAGTACGGTTAGTTAGCCCTCGCAATTAACTGTCTAAGGCGGCGAATAGATTGTCATCATTTGCGAAGCTTTTGAATTCCAAGGCGTAACCATTCGGGTCTTGAAAAAAGACGGTACGCTGCTCGCCGGGTGTTCCTTCAAACCTTACACTCGGCTCAATAATCATGGTCACCTTCCCTTCAATGCGCTCACAAAGGGTACGGTGGGCATCGGGTGTTAGCACGACGCCAAAGTGGGGAATAGGAACGCTGTGAGCATCGACTGGGTTGTGGGATTGCGGCAAGGGTCCATCACCTGTCACGTGGAACACCAGCTGATGACCAAAAAAATCGAGATCTATCCAGTCATCACTGGTTCGTCCTGTCTCGCAACCCAAAATATCGCAATAAAAAAGACGGGTGAGTTCCAGGTCCTCGGTAGGCAACGCTAGATGAAAAGGGCGAACGTTCACTAAGTACTCCGTAGTTTCTGCGGTAGACGGTGAGATCAGATTAACGGTCTGGCATCACCGCTCAGGTAAAGCATAGTGTAAGTGCTAGCGAGACTCTCCGTAAGTGGCGCTGGCTATGGTAGAGAGTGACTCGCCACTGCCCTCAGGCACCACCGCTGTTGCCCACCACTCAGTCAAAGATTTCACCATGGCATAAATGAATACGAGTGACGTGATTCAGGGCGTGGATTCAAAACATTCTTGTGAGTCAAAAAAACATACTGTATGTTCAAATCACAATTAGTGGCGTGGAAATAGGTGGTAAACCCTGCGTCCTTGAATCACTCAAAGAGCCGAACATAACGTTATAAAAGGGGTAGGTTATGGACTTAGGTGTCTCCGAAAAAGTTGCGCCCATTCTCGAAAGTGTCCGCAATTTCATCAACGACGAAGTACTTCCACTGGAAGAAGAGTACAAAGCGCAAATCGAGATCGGGTCTCCCTGGGAATTTACCGATCGTCAGACTGGGATCCTTGATAGCTTAAAGTCAAAAGCGCGCGCTCAGGGGCTTTGGAATTTCTTCCTGACCGATAAGAATGGTACTGGTCTCAACACGGTTGAGTACGCTTACCTCGCAGAGGAAATGGGCCGTTCTTACATTGGTGCTGAGGTTTTCAACTGCAGTGCGCCCGACACGGGCAATATGGAAGTCATCCACAAATACGGGACTGAGGCTCAGAAGAAACAGTGGCTTGAGCCATTAATGAACGGCGAGATTCGTTCCTGCTTTGGCATGACCGAGCCCGATGTCGCTTCATCTGATGCAACCAATATTTGTACGCATGCTGTGCTTGAGGGTGACGAGTGGGTCATCAATGGAGAGAAGCACTGGACCAGCGGCGCAGGTGATCCTCGATGTAAGGTCATGATCTGCATGGTGAAGACTGATTTTGATGCGCCCAAGCATCTTCAGCAGTCTCAAATTTTGGTGCCGATGGACACGCCCGGAGTGGAGATCGTTCGCCCGTTGACGGTATTTAACAACGTTGACGCACCGCATGGTCATATGCGCGTCAAGCTTAATAACGTGCGCGTTCCCAAGGACAACATTATCTTGGGCCCCGGTCGTGGTTTTGAGATTTCTCAGGGACGTTTAGGTCCAGGTCGAATCCACCACTGCATGCGTTCTATCGGTGCTGCAGAGAAGGCACTCGACTTACTCTGTAAGCGCGCCACAACGCGAACTGCCTTTGGGCGCCCCCTTGCGAAACTCGGTGGCAACATCGACATTATCGCGGATGCACGGATGAACATTGAGCAGGCACGACTGCTTACGTTGAAGACAGCCTGGATGATGGACACGGTTGATCCAAAAGAGGCCCGTATCTGGATCTCGATGATCAAGACGGTTGTTCCCAACATGGCCCTCAAAGTGATTGATGATGCTATTCAAATGCACGGTGGTATCGGCGTCTCGAATGACACGCCGCTTGCAAATATGTGGGCCGGCCAGCGGACACTTCGATTGGCCGATGGGCCTGACGCCGTTCACCGCATGGTCGTCGGAAGGCACGAACTGAAGGGGTACACCATTGTCGAGGAGGCCGGTGCGACCTTCCGCGACGGTTAAGCAAATAGGAGATACGAGAGATGCCTACACAATGGGTTGAACCCGATGACATGGAGAGCATGGCGGGCACGAAGTTACCCCCCAGCGATTGGATGGTTGTCGAGCAGGAGCGGATCAATACCTTCGCTGACTGTACTGAAGACCATCAGTTCATCCATATCGACGAAGAGGCGGCCGCGAAGACGCCCTTTGGTGGAACGATTGCTCACGGATTTCTCACGCTATCGTTGCTCACAAAATTGAGCTCCGAAAACTCAATAGGTGTGAAAGGTGTGGTTATGGGAGTCAACTATGGCATCGACAAGCTTCGCTTTTTGGCCCCGGTACGAGCGGGTAAGCGTATCCGTGCGCACACCGAGGTGTTGAACGTCGATCGCAAGGACGCCAACCGATTTCTGGTGAAGACGGGTGTCACCGTCGAAATCGAGGGAGAAGAAACCCCTGCGCTCTATGCTGAGTGGCTGGGAATGCAGTTCATCGCTTAATAAAAAGCGACTACGAGTAAGGAAGAGAGAATGACAATTCGCTATGACGGTCAGGTAGCGATCGTTACAGGCGCTGGCAACGGTTTAGGTCGTAGCCACGCAATTCAGTTAGCAGCTCGCGGTGCAAAGGTTGTTGTCAATGATCTTGGTGGCACGGTTGATGGCAGCGGCGGCAGCAGCGCGGCCTCTCAGGCTGTGGTGGCTGAAATCGAGGCGGCTGGTGGAGAGGCAATGGCGCATGGTGCGAACGTTGCTGACTTCGAGCAGGTGCAGGACATG
>PKCZ01000041.1 GCA_002862405.1 Pseudomonadota bacterium | reverse complement strand
GCAGCAGTGCTGGTTCAGCTCGTGTCTTATGGAAGCCTACCTTGGGTATCGCTGACGCTGGCACTGAGTTTTGCCTTGTATGCGGCCATAAGAAAGCAGATCGAGGCTGACTCGCTTCAGGGACTATTTCTAGAATCGCTCTGTATGGCGCCATTCGCCATTGTGTGGCTGGTGTTGACCAATGGCGCCGGTTTGGGGGTTCATGGAACTCGAGTCGACCTCTTTCTATTGTTCAGTGGCGTATTCACCGCGACCCCTCTATTGACCTACGTGGCTGCCGCCAGATCGTTATCGCTTTCAACCATTGGGCTCCTGACCTACGTGGGTCCAACCTTGCAGTTATTGGTAGCCATTTTTATTTTAAAGGAACCCGCAAATCTAATTACGGCACTCACCTTTGGATTGGTGTGGCTGGGTGTGATTGCGGTCAGTGTTGATGCCTGGCTTTCCTCACGCCTCGCTGAGTGACGATTTTCCGAAATAGTTCAAAAATTCGGTTGGCGATAGCGCAACTGCTGAGTGGCGCTCGATGTAATCGATACCACTTGACTCAATATCATGGGTAACCCGCGGGTTTCTGACGGTCACAATGTGTCCGAGTATGTGGTGGACATCTAAGATGATCTGCTGAAGATCGGTTGCCCATGGTTCGTTCTGAGCAGCGCGCTCCCAGAAATTAGCTTCCAAAATGATGTCACTGGCATGAGGTTCATGGAT
This sequence comes from Pseudomonadota bacterium, assembly GCA_002862405.1. Classification (GTDB taxonomy): domain Bacteria; phylum Pseudomonadota; class Gammaproteobacteria; order Pseudomonadales; family Halieaceae; genus Luminiphilus. The sequence continues at coordinate 6,118 of PKCZ01000041.1, read as the reverse complement.
AGCCTCGGAACTGCTGCGCGCCGGGTTGTAGTTATCGATGACAATGTGGCAGCCAATGGAGCGCAGTGCGTGCGTCAGTCGCTTTTCACTCAGAGCCTCCAATTCACTGATGATATTGTCCTTGGCCGCAGAAGTCCCCAAGTGTCCAGCCCATCCCACAAACGATGAATCAGAGTGTTACAGTTGAAGCACTGTTCATCAAGCGATGCGCCAAGCCCTCCCACCATAATGACCCTTCTAGACATTTGCCCCGATGATTGGCGGCCCGCCTTGTGCGACGTGTTGACCAGTGTGACCGCTCACGGCATAGAGAACCAACTAGCTAAGGAGCTTGCGAGTGGTCATGGATACTACCCTCGGTTTGACCGTCTTTTCGCTGCGCTCGAAGGCTTGAGACCAAGCGACGTTCGGGTGGTGATACTGGGACAGGATCCCTATCACGGTGAGCACCAGGCTACGGGGCGTGCGTTCGAGGTCTCCGAGTCGACGCCCGCGCCGCCCTCACTGGTAAATATTGGGAAGATGCTTGAGCGAGACTTAGGCGTGGCTGTGGGCAACCGTTTTCAAATCGGACGATGGTCGGAGCAGGGCGTTTTACTGCTAAACACGACATTGAGTGTCCGTGCCGGTGATCCTGAGTCACATAAAGGTCTGGGCTGGCAGACGATTACTGATAGAATTATCAGTGTCATTGCTGCCTCTGAAAAGCCAACAGCTTTTTTGCTCTGGGGTGCTCACGCGCAGAAAAAAAGCGTCTTGGTTAATGGCCAGCACAATCTGGTATTAATGGCTCCGCATCCATCACCGCTGAGCGCCTATCGCGGGTTTTTCGATTGCGCCCACTTCAGTGCTACCAACCAATGGCTTACCTTGCAGGGGGAGCAGGCTATTCGATGGGAGTCTGCCTGCTAACCTTTTGACTGGGCGGTTTGTCCGGTGAAGGGAACCGTTTTAGCCGAGTTACCGCCCAGTTCAACATCCAAAGTGGCTACGTCGGTGACAACCTCGCAGAGGCACAGGTAGGTGTCTTCACTATGAACTACCTCCACGACTGAGCCGATTGATTTTCCCGTTGATCTGTCGACGATACGCTCATCGCTGGTTGGCTGAGTCGATGATGTTACCGCTAGCAGGCTCAGGCGTCGTTTCGGTTGACCACGATAGTGGAGGCGGGCAATGATTTCTTGCCCCGTGTAACAGCCTTTGTCGAAATCAACGAATCCATTCAGGTCGTAGTTGAGGTCTTGCGGTAGATACTTACCAACGCTGTGTTCGTGGATTCGAGCCAATCCGCGGTTAATTCGGAATAGTTGCCACTCACTCGCTGGCATTGTATGCATGGGCGGGTTTGATGGTGACGACCATACCTCAGAGTGGCCATCCGGGCGCGGAACGCGTATGCCCGAGGTCGCACTCTCTGAACTATCGCTACACCCCCAACAATGCCAGTCAAGCGTTGTCATTTTTGTTTTAGAGAACATCAGATATTTGGCTAGATGTTCTTGAAGTAATGTAGCAACACCCTCGCTTATGCGCATGAGTACGGTTGTTTCTGACGTGAGCACAGCTGTGAAGTCGGTAATCACACGCCCTTTGAGGTCACAAAAGGCGCCGTCGACGGGGTGATGCAGATCGAGAGCCTTAAAATTTCGCGTCGTTTGACCATGAAGCACGTCGCGAACATCGGCTCCATCGAACGAAAGTACGCACTCGCTCAAGTTTTGACTCACGATTTTAGCCCCATATGTAACTTCGCTATCGAATGGCTGTCTTCTTTCCGTTATGGTGCCGCCATGACGGGTAATGACCATAACAGAATGCGCTGGGCAAGTCGGCGTGGACTTCTCGAACTTGACCTATTTTTAGCTGATTTTGTGGCTGATGAGTATCCGCGTTTATCGCCTGATCTCAAAGCGCTTTATCGAGAGCTAATGAGCTCGGCTGACCAAGATATGTTCGAATGGCTTATGGGGCGCTCCAAGCCAGATGACGCGCTTGAGCCTATCGTGTCTGCAATCAGAGAGTACAAGCGAGTCGCGCCTCAGCGGTAGGTGCCGCTTAACTGTACTTCGGCAGCTCCGTCGACGTGCTCTTTCCGTTCATGGGAACCAGAACAGTGTCACGACCGTCGCTTAGCATCGACGGGTAATCGCTGTTGAAGTGTAGCCCCCGTGACTCCTTTCGGCTCCGAGCCGAGTCGACCGTCAGCTTGGAAACCAACGTGAGATTTCTGAGTTCAAGCAACTCTTTGGTAATGGTGAAGCTCGCGTAATACTCTTCGACCTCTTGCTCAAGGACGGAAATGTGGTTTGCGGCTCGCTTCAGTCGTCGGTTGGTTCGCTCGATACCAACGTAATCCCACATAAGGCGCCGCAGGGCATGCCAGCTGTGTTGAATAACAACGGCTTCGTCGGACATTCGGACCCTGCTGTCATCCCAGGTTGGTAGTCGACCACGCACGATATCCGGGAGGTTTTTGCTCATATGCTGCGCAGCACTGGAAGCATAAACGAAGCATTCGAGTAATGAATTGCTCGCCATTCGATTCGCGCCATGAAGACCCGTGCAGGCAGTTTCGCCTATGACGTAAAGTCCCTTTACATCAGTGGCGCCATACTGGTCCACGACCACGCCGCCGCAGGTGTAGTGCGCTGCTGGAACAACGGGTATTCGTTCTTGAGCGATATCAAGCCCCAGCTCCGCACATCGGGCTTTCACCGTGGGAAAGTGTTCTTCGATTTGCTCACTCGACTTATGCGTGATGTCTAGATAGACGCACTCGAGACCCAATCGCTTCATCTCGTGGTCAATCGCGCGAGCAACAATGTCGCGAGGAGCGAGTTCCGCGCGATGGTCAAAGCGCGGCATGAACCTCTCGCCGGATGGCAGATGCAGCGTCGCGCCCTCGCCCCTCAGTGCTTCGGTTAGCAGAAATGTTCGCGCCTTCGGATGGTACAGACAGGTTGGGTGAAATTGGTTGAATTCAAGATTCGCTACCCGACAACCTGCGCGCCACGCAAGAGCGATACCGTCGCCTGTCGCTCCGTCAGGATTACTCGTATATAAATATGCTTTGCTGGCTCCACCTGTCGCCAATGCAATCGCCCTTGCACCCATGGTTTCCACAACGCCATTGCTGCTATTTAACACGTAGGCGCCCGTAGTTTCGCCATTCGTAACAATCAGATCGACAACGCAACGATCCGTTAGAATTTTTACATTGGCGCGTTCGGTGATGCGCGCATTGAGCGCTTTTGAAATCGCGCTGCCCGTTTGATCCGCTGCGTGGAGGATTCTGCGTATGGAATGCCCACCCTCCATTGTCAGGTGAAACTCTCTGAACTCGTCGTCTGGTTGATCGTTCCTCAGATCAAAATCTACGCCCTGGGCGACGAGCCAGTTGACAACTGAGCGACTCTGTTCAACGGTGAAAGTCACCGCATCCTCATGACAGAGGCCAGCCCCGGCTTGCAGTGTGTCGGCAACATGCGACTCAATCGTATCTCGCTCGTGGAGTACCGCGGCCATTCCACCCTGAGCCCAGGAGGTGGAACCGGAATTCAAATCTGACTTCGATAACAAGCCAATGGACAGAGTCTCCGGAAGCTGGAGCGCAAGGCTGAGACCTGCCGCGCCGCTTCCGACGATCAGAACATCAAAACGTGTATCTCGCACCATGGACTCCGTCTAACAGCTGCGGCACTCTGGGGGGTAGAGCGACGTTTGAATATTGTGGCAAATAATTTGAACTTTTCGAAACATCAAACGTCATAGGAGACAGAAAACAGGTTGGGCAGAGGCGGTAGAAGCCATATCTGTTAAGTGGGAAGCGGTACTTTGGCACTCAGCGATGGTGACGACAAGCTCGTAAAGCGCGCAAAAAAAGGAGACTCGCGCGCGTTCGATCTTCTGGTCTTGAAGTATCAGGGGAGGGTAACGCAACTTGTTTCTCGTTACCTGAATAACGCGGCTGAGGTTGAAGATGTGACTCAGGAGGCTTTTATCAAAACCTATCGAGCGCTCCCCAATTTTCGCGGCGACAGTGCGTTTTACACCTGGCTGTATCGCATTGCGGCCAATGCAGCGAAGAACCATCTAGTTGCATTGGGGCGGAGGCCCTCGTCAGATATGGCGTTGGACGACTCGGAGGTGTTTGACGTCCCGGGACGATTGAAAGACCACGAATCACCGGACGAGGTGATTATGGGTCAACAGTTAGAGATGTTAATTTCTCGAACGATAGAGGAATTACCAGTAGAGTTGAGAGCTGCGCTGACGCTGCGTGAGTTCGAAGGTTTGAGTTATGAGGAAATAGCGGACGTTTTAGAATGTCCGATTGGTACGGTCAGGTCCCGGATTTTTCGGGCGCGCGAAGCCATTGACGTTAAGGTGGCTCAGCAACTTCAGGGGAACGAAGGTTGATAGAACACGACGATAAAGTTACGAGCGGCACAGCCTCAACTGCAGAACAGGAAAGCCTGTCTGCCCTCATGGACGGTGAGGCGAATGATCTCGATATGGCGCGAGCGCTGCGGGGTGTTGCTAGCTCTGATGAGTTACGTGGATATTGGCGGCGACAGCAGCTAATCCGCGCGTCGATGGCTGGGCAACTGGCGTCGACCTTGGAAATCGATGTCAGTGAGGCTGTTCGAACAGCAATTTCGTCGGAAAAACGACGGTATGCAAATCCATTGATATCAATGGCCGTTGCCGCATCGGTCACGGTGGCAGTTGTTTTGGGCGGTCAGCAGGCGCTGTTATTCAACGAGACACCCATTAATCCAATCACAGCTCCCGGTGCGATTGTCCAAGTGCCCGGCACGGGTGCCGTGCAAGCGAGTTTTGCAGAATCTCAGGTCATGCAGCCACGCACTGTGGTGGCACCGGCTTCGGTGACTACGGTTGACCCGTACAGCAACAGAGCAAGTTATAACCGGCTGGCCGACGAACGGTTCGAGTCGCTGCTTAAAGTGCACAACACCACTGCCTCCGCGGCTTCGATTACGCCTCTTGTGTCCCGATCAGTCGATCCGACAGAAAGCCAATAACATCTGAGGTGGCGGTGACCCAGTTGAGATGCGCACTTTTCTCCATTGCCATCGCCGTAACGGCATTGCTGTCGTCGTTCGCAAGCGCTCTGAATCAATGTGACATAGACCAATCGATTGCGGGTGCTGTTGATCAGATTCAAGAGTCGCATAAGAACTTTTCGCATTCCGGTACATTTCTCAAAGAGTCTTCCGGCTCGAGGAACTTTATCGCCAAGTCGCATGTCGCTGGAGAGGAAATGGGTCAGCTTGACTACCTCAATTCGCCTGCGATTGAAGAGATGCAAAGTGTTTGGGCTCCACGTGGTCCCGCCGTCACTGCCTGTGAGTTGAGCGCCGTTTACTCGCTTCATCTCGAGCCCGGCCCAAAAGTAGCGGGCAGGCCCACGTCTGCGTTGCATCTAAGGCCTCGAGACGGACTGCGTCTGGGGTATCGTCTCGCATTGGATGATGTGTCCGGATTGATCCTTAAGTCGGAGTCATTTAGTGAGGATGGAAAGCTTTTGGAGCGGCATGAATACGCTTCAATCACGGTGACTCCGAAAGAGGTCGCGGCAGCGAAAGAGCGCGCGACAGCGCTAATGCAGCACCTCGATATTGTCGGCTTACCGTTTGGCTACAAAGCTAGTCTTGCGCGAGGTTTCGAGGAAAAAGCATTGTTTGTCAGTGACGGTATCGCTGCTGCCACCGTTGTCTTCGAGCCGCTCCCGGATGATTTGTCACCGGGTGAGGGCGCTGTGCGCCACGGTGCTACATTGACCTATTCCAGAGGCAGCGTGGTCTCGGGGACGCGCATTTTGGTAACGGTAATAGGCGAGGTCCCACTTGCCGCCGCTCGGTTGATTGCTGAAGCCGTGCGCGTCGCACCGAGTCGTTAAAGCAATGACGATTGTTGAGACCGGTAGAGTCGTGGCTCTAGAGGGCACTGCCGTATGGGTCGAAACTATTCGGAGCTCTGCTTGTGGCTCCTGTGCCGCTCGCTCTGGCTGTGGCCACAGAACACTGGCTGGTGTCTTGACCAGCGATAAAGGTCTCGTGCGAGCGCGCGAGTCTGATTCTCTTAAAGCCGC
>PKCZ01000144.1 GCA_002862405.1 Pseudomonadota bacterium | reverse complement strand
GCTAATTAAGCTAATTAAGCTAATTAAGCCTCCTGGCTTAATTAGCTTAATTAGCTTAATTAAGGATTTCGCTAATTAAGCTAATTAAGCTAATTAAGCTAATTAAGCTAATTACGCCTCCCTTGAAACCTGGCTTGATTAGATTAATCAAGGATTTGGCTAATTAAGCTAATTAAGCTAATTAAGCCTCCTGGCTTAATTAGCTTAATTAGCTTAATTAAGGATTTCGCTAATTAAGCTAATTAAGCTAATTAAGCTAATTAAGCTAATTACGCCTCCCCTGAAACCTGGTTTGATTAGATTAATCAAGGATTTGGCTAATTAAGCTAATTAAGCTAATTAAGCCTCCTGGCTTAATTAGCTTAATTAGCGTAATTAAGGATTTGGCTAATTAAGCTAATTAAGCTAATTAAGCCTCCGCGTGAAAGGCGGCTTAATTAGCTTAATTAGCTTAATTAAGGATTTCCCTAATTAAGCTAATTAAGCTAATTAAGCTAATTAAGCTAATTACGCCTCCCCTGAAACCTGGCTTGATTAGATTAATTAAGGATTTGGCTAATTAAGCTAATTAAGCTAATTAAGCCTCCCCGTGAAAGGCGGCTTAATTAGCTTAATTAGCTTAATTAAGGATTTCGCTACTTGAGCTAATTAAGCAGCCGGTGTGTGAACGGCCGGTGTGTCAGTCATGCTCGCGCCGTCGCGCCGCCTGAAGAGCAGCCTGAAGAGCACGCGGTGTGCCATCAGTCAGTCGGTCGTACGCACACCGTCTGCTGATCCGCCAAAACGCTTTACAGTTGGAATGCCGAAGCTTTGAGCAACCCCGGAAGGAAGAGAATGATATCTCCAGTCAATCGGCTCGAGTTTACATGCCTTCACGAGCCTCTGGAGGCTACAAACTGGGCTCGGCATTTTAAATTGCGTGCGGCAAGCTTGTGGTGCAGATTCGCGTGTTTTTCTGGGGTCACCTGCGAAGGTGGCGCAGAAGAATGGAGCAGGCGTAGTGTCGGCAGCAGAAGTTTAAGAAGTGGAGGTGCGGTTAGTCGGGTCGAACATTACTGATGCTAAGGGACGGTTCAAAATTGGCATGCGATATATTCAATGCAATTCGCTTACACGAGAGGCAGTTGGGGCAAAGTTTGTGGAGTACTATTTCTATGGCCCTCCCATTTGTGCTAGTTTTGACGGCAGCAGCATATGAAGCAGTGTGATTGTGAAAAGAAAGGGTGTATCTACTCTGAAAAATCTGGTTGATCTTGTCAGTAATGATATTGTGTAGATTAAGATTAAGCCATGCAAACACGTGCACGTGACTTTCGAATCTTCCTGTTGCCGCTCAGTACATCATAATACAAGTAGTTTTACTCACAAATACATGGATCATTGAAGAAACCCTTCCGTTCATACATGAGAGTGGGCCTATGCTCACGGGCTAATTTGACCATCCTTATGAGAGTCGGAACTATATGCATACATCACAGGTGTAATCCACTACTGATACTTTGATCCATTAGAAACGGACTGCGTGGTCATGTCTAGCAGTTTCGGCCATAGGTCACGAGGGATCGGGGTTCGATTTCGGAGAGGGAGCCTTCAAAATTGCTACCATATCCAAGGATTGCAGCAGGCGCGGAACTTACTCACTCCCGGTGGTGTGATGTAGTCGATTCATATTTTGCATGTGGATATGAAGATTTTATGTGAGGATGGTCAATGGGTAAGAGATACTTGTAATGCTAGCGGGGGGGCAAATCTGGTGCCAGCAGCCGCGGTAATTCCTGACCCTGGGCCATATATTGCAGCTGGTACGGTTAAAGCGTTCGACTGCCCCAAAGCCATATGAATATATCAAGGGCTTAGGTCTTCGAAATATCATATCTGCATCCATTTTACGTTACAATCGCGCTTAACTGCGAGATATGCGTGTCAAGATGGTTCTTTCAGCATAAAACACATGTCTAAGAGTGATTGTTGGCATACGTTTCCCGACAGTAATATCGAACGAGTTCGTCGCAACTGCCCGTTCACTGCTAAGATGGGTGTGTCAGAAGGCCTGTGCTGCTGCTCATGAGAGGTGAAATTCAAGTATTGAGCATGTCCAAACGGATGCGATGGCTTTTGCCCCCTGCACGTCGATCGCATAAGAAGTCCCGCCTTTTTTTCGAAGACGATTAGATACCATTGTAGTTTCCGCTGTAAACAATGCCGCTTTCGCTTAGAATTCGCATATTCGTGAATCGGCTTCTCTGCTTCGGAGAAATTGATGTGTTAGGTTCTTGGGGGAGTATGGTCGCAAGACTGAAACTTAAAAGAATTGACGGAAGAGCACTACCAGATGTGGAGTATGCGGCTTAATTTGATTCAACGCAGTTCACCATATCTGCATACAATAGGGGTCTGATGGATGATTCACAGTATGGATCCAAAACTCTCTGAGGTGGTGCATGGCCGTTTTCAGTTGGTGGGGTGGCCAGTCAGGTTAGTTCCGATAACGAACGTGACTCCAACAATTTTTATTTCCTTGGTGCATATTCTTCCTGCGAAGTCGCACAGGATGATGAAAGTAGGACTGTTATAGCAGAGATAGTGGCAGCCTGGTTCTATGACAGGTCTGGTATGCCCCTGGACATGCAGAGCTGCACGTGTGCTACACTTTGTCTGACATCGAGGGTAAGAGCACTCGTATGCACCACCTACACTTGTCAATCCCACGCGAAATATCGATCGTTGTTTGCTATTGCCCACCGTGAAGTTGGAATATCTAGTAAGTGCGCGTCATAATCGTGTTCAGGCTTTGTCCCTGCTCTTTGTACACACCGCCCGTCGCTCCTACTGATTGGTAGTCCCTGTGAATAGTTGGAAAGGAAGTTTTTAAAAATGAACGTTGCCCATCTGTGGACTGGAACTACTAGAGGAAGGAGAAGTCGTAACAAGGTTCTTGTAGGTGAACCTGCAGGAGGATCAGTGTTAAAACCTTGCGTGCAACACATCATCTGACAATATCGAGAGGTCGTTTACGCCACTTTCCGCCCATTTCTTGCAATTAGCATGCACAAGTGTACGCATCAGCTTACGGTTGATAACGGGAACGCTGTACATCTTACCCGAGGGATATACTCAGAGCTGTGACCATAAGGGAGCCTGAATGGATGAATGTGGACACCCGCAAACGTTGAGACAAATATTGCTATCCACCCCCATGCATTATCGCGTTGGTGCGCATCTCCCGTACTATGTCATTCCTTACCTCTTGGCAATACCCTTATTACCATTCACGGCGTCTCTGTGAGAAAGATTTCGTCTCCTTGATTGTTCATGCTTCGGTTACTCACTGTGGGTCTCGGTTCATTACCGGTCAAACAAGAACACCTTCTAATTTTTTGTATTCACAGGTTAACTTTTCTCGAATTTAAGCATATTAGTAGGGATGGTGAGGTGCAATAACAATGATACCAGCAGTACTGGCGAACGAACCTGGTAAGTAGTCGTAGTGCAATTCATATGACGTTGGTGCACGAGATGTTCCAGCCACAGTCGTTGGAGTTATTTGGTTGGATCTGGTCGCAGCAAAGGTATCGTGCCAATGAGTCTTGTACAGCGATCCGTGGCGAGGAAAAGCTTTGTATGCCTAGGGTTACTTCAATATGTAGTCCCATTAGCGGGGTATGTTGCTCGCATGCTCTACCTGGAGGTAAGACTGATAGAGAAGGAGTATATCGTTAGATGTGTAATATATTGTTCGAACGGAATCGTAGGTACTGAGTTTGTGTAGGGGAGGAAATTGTATATATAGAAATCTTATGCATGGCGGTTATACGGCTACTGTACGATGCGCGATTCTGTCCCATTCGGACAGCTTACTGTGACACGCCTTCTGAAACTCGACCGCTCGCCCACCCAGTATTACATTGCTGTATCCGCTAATTGCCGGAGAAGGGATTATTGAATTTGCTGTGCGGACATAAATCGTATATATAATGTCCCCGTCTTGAAACACGGATCGAGGAGGGGAGAGTGGGAGGGAGTTTCGCATCTATCTGACTAAAGGAACATTTCACGTGAACATAAGAGAGATATCACCTCGTGATGGTTGAGAGGCATTCTAAATCACTTCCCCCTTCCCGACCCGAAAGGCGGAGAACTAATTTAAACGATTGTCCACCCTGGAAAAATACTGGATCATGGATGCAGTGGTACTAACGTGCAAATTGTTCGTTACATGTCAAATTTGGGGCGAAAGACTCATCGAACTGCCTAGTAGCTGGTTAACCCCCAATCTTCCCTCAGGAATCTACGGTTTCTCTATTTCTATGTGGTATAGCGAATATGTAGGGATATTGTAGGACATTTACAATTTCGTTATTACTCTTGCAATGTGTCATGTACTGTACCGTGTCGCTTAGGGGTTGAATTGGAAATTGACTAGGATTGCATTTGGTAAGCATGTGCGGTGAGGAAGAATTGCCTTTCTGTGGGATCATTACATTCGTATGCCGTATTCACATCTGCAAAATTGCGCTTCTTTGTGGTAATAGTGGGACGGTGGTCATGGAAGCTGATATCCGTTAACGAGTGTGTAATTCCTCACCTGCCGAATTTTGAGGTGCAGACAATTCGATGCTTTATGTACGTCATTTAAATATCCCCTGACTTCTTCTTCTAGTATTTTATGTGCCTAGGGGTTCCGGTTGAGCGGTCAAAGCGGCTGGTGTGAACAGGTGGCGGAATGCTCGGGCGTGCAGATCTTGGTAGGAGTAGAGATTGTTCACGACAATTGCCGTGTCAGCGCAACTGGGAAATGTTTCCGTACAAACTGTCATAGTGTATGGCTGAGACGGGGGCAATCTATACCCGAAGTGGCTTCTCCAGTAGTCACGTCATGACATGGATTGAATATGGGGGGTTGCATTTTCGGCACGGCCAATTTTCTTCTGGTGACTGGTTTGAGGGCGCGGGAAACCATTGCGATTGCATGACATTCGGCTGGTATACTGTAACACGTGATTAATCCGCAAATATTCTATGGAGTCAGATTAGCTTGCGTGAAATGCAATGGATTCATTGGACATCTGTCTTCGCATGTGGACCGTACAACTCGCGCTCACGCACATTATAATCACCCGTACTTATATCCGCAGCAGGTTCCCGAGATTTATTGTTTAACGTTTGTAGGGGAGAATGTGCTACGGAAGTCGGCCACATGGATTTGTAACTTGGGGAGAGATATTTGCTCCGACGATGACTTAGAAATCGTGCTTACGCTATCCATTGCCAGTCTCCATGGTTTCTCTCTCTTCGTGTGTGATCGTGGCGTCTTTGGAATAAGCTATGTTTGAACGATATGTAGTGCGCGATGCTTTCGGAACCACCGCTTCCCTAGGGTATCTATCTGTTTAATTACAACATCGCGTTGCGCTTGATAATGTATCCATAATGCAACGTGAATTCTGCCCAGTGCTCTGATTGTAACGGTGATGAAAATTATGTAAGCACGGGTCAATGGCGGGAGTAACTATGACTCTCTTAAGGTAGCCAAATGCCTCGTCATCTGATTAGTGACGCGCATGAATGGGATGATGAGATTCCTCCTGTCTCCGCACAAGGTCTGGCGAAACTACAGTAATGCGAACAGGCATTAGCAGTTGGGCGGGGAAAGAAGACCCTGTTGAGCTTGACTCTGCTCTGATGTTCCGGGATAAGTTAATAGGAGTAGGATATGAGGGAGACCCGTCGTCCTTGGAATACCTCAGCTAATAATCTTGTTCTGGTAACAATGTGCTTCTCGTAATTCTTATGATACCATCGACATGAACTATTTTCAGCGCGCGTCCGACACTCATTTGACAGGGAGTTTGGCTGGGGCGGTACACCTATAAAAAGATACCAGAGGTGTTCGACGAAGCGTGCACAAAACACAGAACTTTTGCTTTGAGTAGATGGATATAAACGTTTATAATGTGTTCTGCAAATATCAGAATGCGGTAGGAAACTATGCCCAATAGATCCTTGTACGGGTGTCTTTTCCCTTCGAGGTGTCAGAAAAGTTACCACAGGGATAACTGGCTTGTGGCAGCCAAGCGTTCAAAGCGACGTTGCTTTTTGATCCTTCGATGTCGGCTCTTCCTAGCATTGAGTTGTAGATTGCTCAAAGCGTCGGATTGTTCACCCGCTGATAGGGAACGTGAGCTGGGTTTAGACCGTCGTGAGACAGGTTAGTTTTACCCTACTTGATTTGCGGTTCCTGCCCCGAAGAATCTTGCCAGTACGAGAGGAACACTATATATAGGATGATATTTCCCTGGCGTGCGTGCCACTTCTTCCAGGCCAGTACTCCTGCAATTCCACATTTGAGCGCCTCTAAACAGGTAGATTGACGGCCAGTGTAGGAAGAGGATGTATTTGCGACACTTTATGAAAGGCTCTGTTGCTAAGGCTTTAATGATCGGTTGAATCTTTCTTCTGCATAAGAGGTATAATCGAATCACATCGAATTGATATGCTGACGTGTGCGGGTACGACTGCAGGCGCTGTCAGTTTGAGAGTTCTTCTACCATACGATTTGCTAAGGCATGACCTACGATATTTGACTGTTAGACCTTGTCGCCGGCGCGTGCCCTCCATCGTGGAGTGCGATCCTTCATTCTGGAAGGTCGCCTCTAGCTCGATTGTAACGTAAAATGGATGCAGATATGATATGTCGAAGACCTAAGTTGCAATGTGTGTGGCCGAGGGTCAGGAATTACCGCGGCTGCAGCTGGCACCAGGTTTGCTTCCTTGCCAACATTGCAAGTATTTCGCTGCAATGTGTGTGGACGAGGGTCAGGAATTACCGCGGCTGCAGCTGGCACCAGGTTTGCTTCCTTGCCAACATTGCAAGTATTTCGCTGCAATGTGTGTG
>PKCZ01000091.1 GCA_002862405.1 Pseudomonadota bacterium | reverse complement strand
AGTAGTGGGGGAAGCGCGAAGTTATAAATGCAATGCGCTTCATCGCGCTGACCAAAGTACGCGAGGTTTTCAATATTCGGGACGTTGGTTTCGGTGATGATAATGGCATCGGGCTGAACCCACTCAATGAGCGAGCGCAGCAGTCGAACCAGGTCATGAGCTTCAGGTAAGTTGATGCAGGTGGTTCCTGAGCGCTTCCAGGTAAAAGCGACCGCATCTAACCTGAAAATGCGAACCCCGCGATCAAGGTACAGCCGGATAATGCGAGTGAACTCCAACAGCACGTCAGGATTTGAAAAGTCGAAGTCCACCTGATCGTGACTGAAGGTACACCAAACCTGCTGTTCACCCTCCCAAGTTACGACGGGCATCGTCAAATCAGAGGTTCGCGGTCGTACGACCCTCGAGACATCGAACGAGGATCCTTTGGAAAAAAAATAACCTCTACCCGGATCGATACCCTGCTTGAAGTTATCGAACCAAGCGGAGCGGCTTGAGCAGTGATTCAACACCAAGTCAGCCATTAGCCGATAATCAGTCGCGATATCATTGATATCGTTCCAGTCGCCGAGCGCCTGGTTCACCGATGAGTAGTCGAGAACGGAAAAACCATCATCTGACGTCCACGGAAAAAAAGGCAAAATGTGAACCCATGTGACGCAGTTTGCTAACCACTTCTCACAAAAGTCACGCAGCACCTTGAGAGGTTTTGAGCCCCCATCCACGATCGAGTCACCGTAAGTGATGAGCGCGATGTCACGTTGAGACCATAAGTCTGCTGGATGAGCCGGACCGGTCTGAACAGGTGCTGCTGAGGCACCGATCGCACCGATCAAATCATCAACAATCTTTTTCAGACGTTCCTCACCAACAACGGATCGATACAACTGACCTGTTAAAAATTGGACTCGCTCTCTCTGGCCAACCACTAGCGCCCCCGAACTGAAAACTCTTTGTGATCCTCCTCAACTGCTTGCACCAAACGTTCATAGATGTCGGGTACAGCGCTGACAACTCGGGACCATGTCGGCATAAACGGAGCATCCAATGGGCGCTCCAAGAATTGTTTTCCAGCCTCAAGGATATTGGTTGCAAATAATTCAACCGCTTGCTCTTCCACGTGGGTATCAAAATCGAGACCGTTCATCATGGCATCTCTACGGAAGCTCTCTACGTAATCAAGCGCAACTCGGTAGTACGTCGCCTTGAGCGTACGGAAGGTTTCTTGATTAAAGACCTCGCCTTGAATGGCCAACTTACGTATGAGTGATTTTGTGATATCGAGCGACATGCGGGATAACCCCCGCTGGGCATCATTCGCTGATAAATCCTGATGTTTGTGGTCGTAGTAGTCAGTTAGTTCAACCTGACAGATACGGTTCGTACTGTTGTTTCGGTACATCTCAGATGCCACGCCCATCTCGAGCCCCCAATCACTGGGAACCCTCATGTCATTTAACAAATCACGCCTGAAGGCGAATTCACCTGCAAGTAAATAACGGAAGCTGTCGAGATAGTTGAGAAAGTCGTTTTCACCGAGGACACGCTTTGTGGCATGAATCAGTGGCCCGACCAAGAGTCGGCAAGCTCGGCCATTGAGTTTATTGTCCGCTACGCGCGCGTAATAGCCCTTACAAAACTCGAAGGAAAATTGCGGATGCGCGACGGGGTAAATTAACCGCGCCAGCAGGCTGCGGTCGTAGGTGAGAATGTCACAGTCGTGGAGTGCTACGGCATCGACTCGCGAGGTTGCCAATATATAACCCATGCAGTACCAAACGTTGCGTCCTTTCCCGGGCTCATGCGGCGCCAAGCCTCTGGTTGCCAGCTCCGAATGAATGGCTCTCAAACGCGGACCGTCGTGCCACATGACGCGATGCTGTTGAGGCAGTTCTGAAAAGAACCGCAGGGCAGACATAAAATCATCTTCATCAGCGCGGTCTAACCCGACCACGATCTGAGAGAGATAAGGTACTTTCTTGAGCTCCTCCCGAATGTTGGGCATCGCAGGCGTCTCAAGCTCTGAATACAAGGAGGGTAAAATTAAGCCGAGAGGCCTCGTGCTGGAGAAATTAACTAATTGCGCCTCTATTTCCTCGACCGCACTGTTACGCAGATTGTGCAATGTCGAGATATACGGCGTTTGATAAAAATCAGCCATTAAATGTCCCACCCCATACTAGTCAATATATCTGATATCCCCTTGGCCCACGCAATGGGGCCCGCACTGTCTGACAGCCACGTCGGACCCGAGCGCTGCAACTCGAGAGGCTTACCCCGCGCGTTTCGCATCAGAAGCGCGTAATCCGCCATCTCCAAAAGCTCGCGATCATTCGGCGCATCACCGGCCGCAATTGTCGCGACATCGGGCGTCACTTCACTTTTTAAAAGCGCTTGAAACCACTGTGCCGTGATGCCTTTATTGTTAGGCCCCATTAAGTGTACGAAACGCCCGCCCTGAGATACCGAGAACCCTATGCCCGTGAGTACATCTGAAAATGCGGTTAATGCGGTTTCGCTATCTCGCCAATCCAGCGTTTCTGAATAAAGTCGATGCTGCGCGCGCTGCGCCGATGCCAAGTCCAAGCCCGTGACGTCAGCGACTTCGGAAGTTCGCATGTCGGTCAATGACTTGAACTGGTAAGTACCATTCATATCCAGCGCTTCCAGTACATCGCAGAGCGCTTGTCGCTTAACACCAAATTCTCGGACCCAGTAGCCCTCAAATAATTTACTGCCCATTGGACACCGAATATCGGTATCCATTGGCACATAGAGGGCTGCGCCATTCTCGACGATAAACGCATGCGTCAGGTTCATCGAGTCGCGAAACTCAACGACCTCACTGTAGGTCTTACTCGTTGCGGGGATAACTGGAATGCCCTTGGCCGTCACCTTTTCAAGGACCAATCGCGCCTCTTCTGCACTGTATGTATCGTGGTCTAAAAGCGTTCCATCAAGATCGGTAAAAATAACCGGGAGTTCACTCACGATCGTAAGCGCTCCTTGAGCACCAAGCGATCAGCCTGTAACTCCCAGGTTTCGTCTGCGAAATTGGGAAGCACCTCGATAGCATGACACGTGAGTCGGCGAAAATTCTCGACAAACTCTCCTACCTCTTTAACGGACATGCCCCGGATAGATGCGTCAGTCGACTCTTGGCGTCGCCGAGCAACCAGGCGTATTTCCTGATCAACTCGCCAATCATAGACAGCCTCAAAACAAGGTGGCTTCAACATACTCAAACGATCGAGTAAATTAAAAACGTCAACATAGTCTCTACTCAGGCACCCATTCACATAGGACCGCCAGACGCCGTTGTTGTCGTTCGAAAACTCAAAGCTGCTCGCGGGCACCGAAAGCGAAAGTTGGCGTTGCGCTGGAACGCCGACACACCACCCTTCAAACAAAACAACGGTTGGCTTCGCACTCTTTTGGATTTTATGCACCTTTCTGGTGCGATCATCTTTCAGCTTGTCGAAGATAGGGACCTTCACTGAGTGAACGCTAGGCTCAATAAAATCTGTCAAAGCGTCCAAAAGCCGAGGGACATCGTGGGTTCCCGGTACACCTCTAATGGCCAAGAGTGGGTGAACTGAAGCCGCTAATCTATTGCGTTTGGCCTTGGATAAGTAAAAATCGTCAATAGAGAGAGCGTGACAGTCCACGCCAAGCAACATTGGCATCATCTGGCTTAGATACTGACTTAACGTTGATTTCCCTGAGCCCTGTGCACCGTTTAGCCCAACAATAATTGGCCGAGAACTCGCTTCGGCTAGTTCAGCAAGCCGATGTGCATAGGCATTGAAATACTCAGTGACATTGCGCCTAAAGATGTCATTCAGTCCCTCTTGTTGAATAAAAGTCTCAAGGAACTGTTGATCCAAATTGTCACAACTCACTTCTAAATCTCACGCGATGGAAAACGAATTCACTGCTTGGGAACTACGGTTGCAAAGACCATGCCTATTTCACAATAGCAGGTGACGAAACATTCCAAACAACGCCACGGACACGGTAATCTTCAACGGTACTCAAACAACAATGAGGCACGCCATGTTTAATAACGATGAATGGCTCGAGCAAGTATCTGAGACGGTTATCGAACCTGAACGCGATATTGTGGATCCGCATCACCACCTCTGGCCCCAAACGTCTATGGGCTACAACATTGATGAACTGTTAGCCGACACATCGGATGGCCATGCGGTTAGCCAAACCGTGTTTATGGAATGCGGCGCAGCCTACCGAAAGGAGGGGCCTGATTTTCTTCGATGCGTGGGTGAAACAGCGTTTGTCGCACAGGCCGCCAGTATTGCGCGCGCGCAAAAAGCACCAACACAGATTGCCGGCATTGTGGCGCATGCTGACCTCCGTTTAGCTCAACTCGATGATGTGCTCGATGCCCACGAAGAAGCCGCTGAGGGTCTCTTCAGAGGCATACGACATGCGGGTGCCTCTGCCGGAGACATAGAGGGTCTAGCGATCCCAGGCGGTTCCGATCGCAACCTCATGTCAAATGAGGCATTTCGAGCAGGTGTGGCTCGCTTGGGAGAGCGAGGTCTGACCTATGACACCTGGCTTTACCATTTCCAGATCAATGATTTTGTGGAACTCGCCCGAGCTGTGCCCGCCACCACCATGATTCTTGATCACTTTGGGACTCCTCTGGGGGTTGGAGAATTTGCTCATCAAAAAGACGCCATCTTTGAGCAATGGAAAGAGGACATTGAACGCGTTGCGGCATGTCCCAACGTCTTTGCGAAACTGGGCGGGCTTGCAATGCCTGATAACGGCTTCGGATGGCATGAGCGCGCGACGCCCCCTTCATCAGACGAGTTTGTAGAAGCGCAATCGGGTTACTACGAACATGCCATAGCCTGCTTCGGTGTTAATCGGTGCATGTTCGAAAGTAACTTTCCGGTGGATAGACTCTCGATTGGTTACCGCGTGCTATGGAATGGTCTAAAAAAGATGACCATAAATTTTTCGGAAGAGGAAAAAGACCTGCTGTTTTCAGGCGTGGCAAGGCGGGTGTACCGGATCGACGCTGCATGATGCCCCTTCGCAGACGCCTGGCCGTTATCCTTTTACTTGTTGCGTCGCTAAACGCTTTGCCGATTTACGCAGCGGCAACACGCTCATTCATGGATTCCGACCGCGCCTTTACTTTCGAAAAAGGCTCTGGCTTCTACCAGGTTCGCTTCAACTATACGGGAAAGAACTGGACCCATGCTGATGTCGCAGGTGTTCGCATCCATACAGAAAAGCCCATAGCGGTCTTACCGATGCAATACACCGACCCATCTGCCATGCAACCGGGAGCAATGGTTGACGGCAGACATATTGGAAAAGAATGGAACACCATCACCCAACGTGCGCTGGCAAAGCGGCTTGAGGCGAGTGGATTTTTTGTGCTGACTCCCTCTGTCACCCAGTACGGTGGGGATCTACAGGGCTTTCAAGCACTGGAGCACTTTATCGCGGGCGTGCACAAAGGAAACACGAGCGTTCAGACGGTCCTGCTTACAGCTGATGCGCAAATTCCAAATGCACAAAACCCGATACCGGGTGCTCAAATGCTCGTGACCGGGACCAATGACCGAAACCTCGAATGGGAAGCGCACCTTCAAAAATACATGGCGCCTTTTTATGAGGCGGTGAAACTTGGAAACCGAGGCGCTCGGGTACGGGGCGGGCTATCAGATGAAGAGGGCTCCTCCGCCGCGTGGCATCCACTGATTGAACGTGCTGCTGAATATGGACCTGAAGTAACGATCATTGAGGTCGCCCGCGCGATCGATATCGTTGAGAAAGCAGGCAGTATTGAGCAGGGTGAGGCTTGGGCGTCCCCTCTTTTTGATGCCATCGCTGATGCGCTGCAATCGTGGGCTTTTCGCGATTAAAGGTTCAGGCTGAAGTACTCGAGTACAAGCTGGGAAATTAGCTGCCAAGAGCCTCAAGCATTTCATCACGCATTACGAATTTTTGAATCTTCCCCGTCACGGTCATCGGATATTCAGTAACAAACCGAATGTGCCGCGGGATTTTGAAATGAGTGATCTGGTCACGGCAATAGGCTTTCACATCCTCCTCCGTGAGGTCGAACCCCTCATTGAGTTGGATCCAGGCACAAACCTCTTCTCCCATCTTTTCATCGGGCACACCAAATACCTGAACCTCAGAAATCGCGGGGTGCTGGTATAAAAACTCTTCGACTTCTCGCGGATAAATATTTTCACCGCCTCGGATGATCATATCTTTTATGCGACCAACGATGCGCACATAGCCCGCCGCATCCATGGTGGCTATATCACCCGAGTGCAGCCAACCCGCACTATCGATCGTTTCTGCCGTTCGCTCCTCGTCATTCCAGTAACCTTGCATGACCGAGTAACCGCGCGTGCAAATTTCGCCTTTCGCCCCCACGGGTACTACCCGCCCCTCTTCATCGACGACTTTTATCTCAACCCACGGCATCGCACGGCCTACCGTCTCGGTTCGTCGCTCCAAGGTATCGTTTGGCAAGGTCATGTTGTTTATGGGGCTGAGTTCGGTCTGACCGTAGGCGATCAGAATGTCCTCCATGTGCATCTCGGAAAGTACCCGCTTCATAACCTCTATAGGGCAGGGTGCGCCAGCCATAATGCCAGTGCGCAACGTCGACAGGTCAAACTCGGAAAAACGTGGATGATCGAGTTCGGTAATGAACATGGTGGGTACACCGTGAAGCGCAGTACAGCCCTCCGCCTCAACAGATTTAAGCGTCTCCTCGGGATCAAACGAGGGACCGGGAAATACCATAGTGGCGCCATGAGAAACACATGCCAGCACCGAGAGCACCATCCCAAAGCAATGATAAAGGGGCACTGGAATGCACAGCTTGTCTGCCGGACCCAATTGCATCGCCAATCCAGTCAGAAAACCGTTATTCAAAATATTACA
>PKCZ01000152.1 GCA_002862405.1 Pseudomonadota bacterium | reverse complement strand
TCGACATCACGCATGATGTACTCGACCGATGCAAACGCCTCCTCAGCGCTCGGCGTGTAGCTCATTGTCAACCAAATGCCAGTTAGCAGCTGATTGACCAGTACCAGGAGCGAGAAAACACCAAAGAAATACCAGAGGTTGAAGTTCTTTGGGGCGTAGTACTTGCCCATGTGCGTGTCCCACGCGCGACTAATGGGAAGACGCGCGTCGACCCATGAAACCAGTCCTGTTAATGCCTTTTCCATTTACGCTACCTCCGTGTCAATGCCGATCACCAATACGTTATCGCCTTCAAATGAGTAAGGCGGTATGATCAAGTTGTCCGCAGCAGGAACGCCTTTATAAACACGTCCGGCCAAATCAAACTTGGAACCATGGCAGGGGCAGAAAAAACCGCCCAGCCAACTATCGCCACCCAGATCCGCCGCACCGACTTCTGGTCGGAATTTAGGCGCACAACCCAGGTGTGTGCACAGTCCCACAACAACCAAATACTCTTCATTGAGTGATCGAGGAGCACCGCTGATGTAAGCGGGCTGGTCTGCGCCATCTGAATTTGGGTCCTTGAGACTGTCATCTAGGCCCGGCAGGCCTGCAATTTGCTCGGGGGTTCGTCGGAGAACGTAGACTGGCTTGCCGCGCCACTCGACCACCACCATCTGGCCGGGCTCGATCTTACTAATATCGGCCTTGACGGGCGCACCCGCTGCCTTGGCTTTCTCTGAGGGATTCCACGAACCAAGGAAAGGCACAGCAGCATACGCAACACCCACGGCACTGATACCGGACGTTGCGGCCGTTAGGAATCGACGTCGTGTTTGGTCTGATGCGCGGCCGTCATCGGCTGCTTGACCTGCCTCAACTTCACTCATTCGGTTCTCTCCGAGTCTTAGTTATGCTTTACGGCAGTGCGCGATGCCTGCCTGTGTATTTTTGAAGCGAGAGAGTTTAATGGTCGGTATTACGCACAGCAAGGCGAAGCAGGCCCTAAATGGCCCACTAATAGTCAAAATTTGTTCAGTAACGTGACAGCGGTCGCTGCCACGGAAAAATTAACGCTTCGAGAACTGTGGGCGACGACGTGCTTTGCGCAAACCCACTTTCTTTCGCTCAACTTCTCGAGCGTCGCGGGTAACAAAGCCAGCCGCTCGCAATGTACCGCGCAGTGACTCGTCATACTCGAGCAAAGCTCGCGTCAAACCGTGACGAATTGCGCCTGCTTGACCAAAACTACCGCCGCCAACAACGGTGATGTTTGCATCAAATTTCTCAGCATTCTCGGTCAATTCAAGGGGCTGTCGTACGATCATGCGAGCGACTTCTCGGCCAAAGTACTCGTCGATGCTTCGACCGTTGATTGTAATCGCGCCGTTACCGCCTTTGAGGAAGACGCGCGCCGTTGATGTTTTGCGTCGTCCTGTGCCGTAGTACTGTGCAGCTGCCATTGTGACTTCCCTAAATTGTCAGCGTTTGAGGCTGTTGTGCCGCGTGTGGGTGCGATGGACCCGCGTACACTTTCAGCTTCTTAAACATCGCTCGGCCCAGCGGATTACGCGGCAACATACCCTTAACAGCACGCTGCAGCACACGCTCAGGTGCACGATCAATAAGCTTTTCAAACGTAAATGACTTCAAACCGCCGGGATAACCCGTGTGGTGGTGATACATTTTGTCGGTCGACTTCGCGCCCGTCACTCGAATCTTCTCGCAGTTGACCACGACGATGTAATCGCCCATGTCCATGTGCGGTGTGTACTCGGCCTTGTGCTTGCCGCGCAGACGATGCGCGATCTCAACCGCCAAACGCCCGAGAGTCTTGTTTTCTGCGTCAACGACAAACCAATCGTGGCTGACGTCGCTTGCCTTTGCACTATAAGTTTTCATGCACTTGCCCGTTAGGCCTCGTTAACAGGAGCGCGGAGAGTACAGTAGCCCGATACTTCTTTCAATAAAAAAACGACTGTTAAGGCCGGTGTTCTCGACCCAAATATTCCACAGACTGCATTTCAATCAGTCGCGACAAGGTCCTTTGAAATTCGAACGCCAATTTTGACCCGCTGTACAGTTGCTCCATGCCGGCTTCAGCCACCACAGCCAACTTGATATTTCGGTCATAAAATTCATCAACCAGCGTGACAAAACGTCGCGCGCCATCTTCTGCATTTACAGTCAAAATCGGGACATCAGACAACAGCACCGAATGAAATTCCCTTGCAATTTGCGTGTAATCCATTGCGCTTCGCGGCGAAAGGCACATTGCCCCAAAGGACACGAATAGAACGCCCTCCGATCGCCCTGCGAACGCTAGAGGCCGCTTATTAAGTGTCATCAGACCAGGCTCTGGTGTTTTACCCCCTGTCAGGTCTGCGAATAATCCCGGCAAAGGACTCTCCGACGAAGCGCCATCCGGCACAAAATACAGCTCAGACTGGGTGAGCACTCTGAGTCGGTAGTCAATTCCACTGTCGACATTCATGACCTGCGTAAAGGACTCAACTGCGCGAATCGCGGGAATGAATCGCGAGCGCTGCAAACCGTCTTTGTACAATCCATCGGGTGGAATATTAGATGTCGCTACCAGCGTGATGCCCCGATCAAATAGGGCCTGCATTAACCCGCCGAGTAGCATCGCGTCGCCAATATCGCTGACATAAAACTCATCGAAGCACAGAACAATGGTCTCCGAAGCAATTCGGTCCGCCACCGTATCCAAGGGGTTTTTCAGGCCCGAGAGCTCGGTTAATTCCTCGTGCACCCGTTGCATAAAGCGGTTGAAGTGCATCCGTTTCTTTCTATCGAAGCTCAACGCTTCGAAGAACGAGTCCATCAGGTACGTCTTACCCCGACCCACACCACCCCAAAGGTAGAGCCCTTGCTCTGGCAGACTTCGCGAACGATTCAAAAGACGATCAAGAAGTCCGGGCTTAACCCTCGCTCGATCCTCGAGACGCCAGTACAAATCCTGCAGCGCCTCAACAGCTATCCGCTGCGCCTCATCAGGCACAATTGCACCTGAATCGAGATCTGCTTGATAGCGCTGGGCAGGTGTCTGAGGCATTTAGAAGATCGATCCAAAGCGTGCAAGGGGAGTCGAGGGCGCGACTCTAGCGTCAAGTCATGTTTACGACAATAATTTAAATAAGATAACCGATAAGACGTGACTGCGCGCCTTTGGTAAACTCTGGGAGTCTTTATCGCGCTTTTTATCGCGCCTTTTATCGCTAGACGGCGCTACCATGCAGAAATCTCGGGGGAGTCTCATGGAACCTACTCTGACAACGATTGCCTATTTTCTATTCGCGGGCTTTGCTGTGGGCCTTGCCGTGGGTTGGTGGGCAGCCTTGCAGCGCAAGGATGACTCGAGCGACGTCATCAACGAGCTTAAACACGAAGTAGAAGCCGTAGAAGCCGCGCACCGAGCTTACGAGCAGTCAGTAACAACTCACTTTGCCAACACAGCGCAGCTTCTGCACCGCATGCAAGATGATTACCGCTCAATCTATGCCCATATCGCCTCCGGCGCAAAGGAGCTTTGCGACAGTGAAGTAGCGAGCCAGATGGACGACATGAAACATATTAGTGGCACCTTCGATGTAGCTGATCACTTACTCGACCCCTCGCAACCACTTGATTACGCCCCTAAGAAAACACCTGGAGAGACTGGGCAGTTGGCGGAAGATTTCGGGCTTGACAAGACCTACTCTACGCAGAGCAGC
The DNA here is from genome assembly GCA_002862405.1 of Pseudomonadota bacterium. GTDB lineage: Bacteria > Pseudomonadota > Gammaproteobacteria > Pseudomonadales > Halieaceae > Luminiphilus. The sequence goes on along the minus strand of PKCZ01000152.1, from coordinate 3,526 downwards.
TGATCTCAGGCCGGATTGTCGATATCCACGAAGTGATGATCGATACCAAAACGCTCCGCAATCCACTGACCCAAGCTGCGAGCTCCAAATCGCTCTGTAGCATGATGACCGGCCGCAACGAAGGCTAGACCTTGCTCGCGTGCCACGTGGATCGTCTGCTCTGACACCTCTCCCGTAATAAATAACTCTGCTCCGTAGGATGCGGCTTCATCAATGTAGCCCTGACCGCCCCCCGTGCACCAAGCGGCTGATCGGATGACTGAATCGGGATCGCCAACGACCAGAGCCTCACGTTGGAGCTCATGCTCCAACCTGCCAACAATGTCGGACAACCGGAGTCCCTCGTCAAATACGCCGCAGAACACGGGATGAGTCATATTGTCAGGATCAATTCCGTGCCATGCCTGAAAACCAATTGCTCGCGCGAGGCCCGCGTTATTTCCCAGCGTGGGATGGCAATCGAGGGGTAAGTGGTAGGCGAAAAGGCTAATGCCCGCTTCCAATAAGGTTCGGATTCGTTTTGCCTTCATACCCACCAGGCGCTCGTCTTCTCCACGCCAAAAGTAACCATGATGTACGAGAACAGCGTCTGCCTTAAGCGCCACTGCCCTGTCGAGCAGCGCCTGGCATGCGGTCACACCGGATACAAGGACATTAATCTCATCGCGCCCTTCAACTTGGAGTCCGTTGGGGCAGTAGTCCTTAAATGCGGAAACACGTAACTCTAAATCCAGCACCGTGCGTAATTCATCTCGACCTACGGCCATAAAGATTACTCCTTGAGCCACTCAAACTGCGGTATCTGCCGCATTATACGCAGAGTTTGATTTACACTAGCGGCAGATTTAGGGGGGTATCTTCATGCGCGAGTGGTTTTCACAACTAGCTTGGCCTGCTTTCGTAGGTGTTTTAGCGGCTGTGCTACTGCTCAACACAGAGTGGTTGAAAATCTCGAATAGCGCGAAGGGTCCTGACAGTTACAGTCATGCGGTGGCCGTCGCAACGCCTTCCGTTGTCAACATCTACACAGCAAAACTGGTAGCAGACCGGTCGCCAGTGCTTAATGCACCGCTCCTGCGACGCTTTACCAATCCGGGAGAACGGCAGCCACGGGTCGAACGCTCTCTGGGTTCGGGCGTGATTATGAGCGAGGACGGACACATCATCACAAACCGCCACGTGATCGATGGCGCTCAGGCAATCCAAATACTGTTATCCGATGGACGTCGCGCTAACGCCATGGTTGTAGGGGCTGACAATGAGACTGACCTGGCCCTGCTAAAAACTGATCTAACAGGCTTGTCGGCAATCGAGACCGCTGACTCCGATAACATGAACGTCGGCGACATCGTACTTGCCATTGGTAATCCCTTCGGCTTCGGACACTCAGTATCGCTGGGTATTGTGTCTGGGCTTGAGCGCTACGGCCTGCAACTCTCAGCTTATGAAAACTACATACAGACTGACGCGACCATCCACCTAGGAAGCTCCGGCGGCGCATTGATTGATGCCGAGGGAAAATTGGTGGGCATAAATACGCTGATTTACACCGGCGCTAATGACGATACCAATGAAGCCAGCGGAATAGGCATTAATCTCGCCACACCCAGTAACGTGGTCATCACTGTCATGAAGGATCTCATTGAATACGGAGGGGTCATCCGTGGCTGGCTGGGCGTGGAGGTCGATCTAATTTTGGGTTTTGATGATCAAGGTCGAGCAACCCAATCACTGCTAGTCACCAATACAGCACCGGGCGGCCCAGCCCAGCGGGCGGGCATTCAGGTAGGTGACCTTATTGTCGGCCTAAACGCGGAGCGGGTTACCGATGCTCGTCAAGCGATGCAGACCATTGCCCGCCTCCGCCCTGGAGATCATGTGTTGGTTGGACTTAAGCGAGGCGATGAGGAATTTGATGTTGAGGCCATTGTTTCGACACGTCCAGCTGGCGAATGAACCTAATCTTTTCTGGCCCGAGCAGCTCTCGCATGAGCCGACAGCGACTCGCTGTCTGCAATAGTGCCTGCTATCTCGGCGAGCGCGTTCGCACCTGAGCGCGTGATGTTGATAATCGAAGTGCGGGTCTGAAAGTCATAGACACTGAGTGGTGACGAAAAGCGCGCGGCACCCGACGTCGGTAAGACATGATTCGTTCCCGCGCAATAATCACCCAATGATTCAGAGCTGTAAGCCCCTAGGAAAACGGCACCGGCACTCGAGATCGTAGGCAGAAGGTCCTCGGGCGATGCCACGGCCAGTTCCAGGTGCTCCGGCGCGAACCGGTTTGACAATGACGCTGCCGCTGACAGGTCAGGTACTGATATGAGCGCTCCCCGATTTCGCAGAGACGCGGCGATGACATTGCGTCGCGGCATGTCGGGCAGCAGTTTCTCAAGCGACTCAGTTACGGCATCGAGGTAGTCCTCGCTGGTGGCAATACAGACCGCCTGAGCCATCTCGTCATGCTCCGCCTGTGACATAAGATCCAGCGCAATCCAGTCGGGATCGACGGTCCCATCCGCAATTACAAAGATCTCGGAGGGGCCAGCAATCATATCGATCCCCACTTTACCGAAGACCTGTCGCTTGGCTTCCGCAACATAACGGTTACCCGGGCCTGCAATTTTGTCTACGGCTCTAATGGATTCCGTGCCGTAGGCCAACGCTGCAACCGCCTGCGCTCCCCCTACGGTGACCACTTGATCGACACCAGCTAGTGATGCCGCCGCAAGCACTAGAGGATTCACCTGCCCTGAAGGCGTGGGTGCCACCATTACAACTTCAGCTACACCTGCCACTTTGGCCGGTATGGTATTCATTAGCACAGAGGACGGATAACTTGCTTTGCCGCCGGGCACGTACAAACCCACTCGTCGCATGGGACGTACGCGCTGCCCCAGTTGACTACCGTGTTCGTCAGTTATCGACCAGTCAGGAGTGATCTGCTCCTCATGATAACTTCGGATACGCTGTGCCGCTTCCGTGATAGCGGCACGCTCAGCGGCCGTCATCTGAGACTCGAAAGCTTTCAGAGTATCGCTCTCAAAAACGAGCTCGCTGAGCGATTCAGCGGGGTGCTGATCAAAGCGTCGCGTGAAATCGAGAAGTGCTTGATCACCCCTCGATCGCACCTCGGAGATGATATCGCGCACACTGCTGACCAAATTTGGATCCAACGCTTCCATTGGCGCCTTCAGCGCACACACTCGCGCCTCGAAATCACCGTCGCTTTGAGAGAAACGCTGCATCTGTAGAGCACTCACGTTGAAATTACTCAAGCGTCTCGCCGCGATGCGACGGCAGTACCCAGTCGCTCGACGAGACTGGCAATAATGTGATTACGGGTACGCATCGACGCTTTATTCACAATGAGGCGTGAAGAGATATCGGCAATATGCTCCAGCGGCCGCATACCATTAGCCTTAAGGGTATTGCCAGTATCGACAATATCAACAATCTCATCCACAAGATCCATAATCGGCGCAAGTTCCATTGCCCCGTACAGCTTGATGATATTGGGTTGGAT
>PKCZ01000092.1 GCA_002862405.1 Pseudomonadota bacterium | reverse complement strand
GCGAGTGTTAAGGCCCCCGTTTTGTCGGCAACCTTGATCCAGTCAATATCAAGGACGAGCGTGCCACCCAGCAGCGCGCAAAAGCTGAGTAAGAGCCTCGCGCCTAAGTCAGAGAAGGCGGCAGTGAACCAGTTCGCTATGGCCGTGCCCACAATGCCGCCACTGCCCTGCGGCAGCGTCTCGCTGACCGGAAGAGCCATGGTGGCCAAACCTGCACTAGCCCCCAGGAAGGCCAACCAACCAAATATCGCGATAGCACGGTCTGAGTGCGTTACCTCAATCGTAGGTAGCGGTTTGACGCGCCGGTAGGCCCAAAAAAGAAGAGCAAGCGGGATGACGCCAGCTAACACACCTGCGAGGGAATAGCTGATATCCGCCAGATACGCACCCACAACCCCGCCTTGGTTGATCAGTTCACCAGCGCTACCACTGGAACTCCAGCCTGGATCCGATAGATCAAAGGTGGATAGGCTCAATACAGTGAAACAGGCTGCGGCGACGCCAGTAAAAAAGCCGATCGTGGCGAGAGCACCCGGTGTAGTGACCTCTGGCTCTCCCTTCGCTATTTTTGAAGGTACATTCTTGGACGGCAATGCATTTTCCCCCTACCGGTTTGTTGCATCATATCATAAAGAAAAAACTCAATTTTCATAAAATTCCGTTTATTTTTCAGTTACTTAGATCGCTGTTCTCGTGGAAACATGAGGCTCTCCCATTTCGAAACGCTACAGAATGCGCTACCCTCCCCGCCAGATTTGATTCTTCATGGAAAATCCACGCGAATGAGTACATCTCAACACCATCGGTTAGTCATTTTGGGGTCTGGACCTGCCGGCTATACGGCTGCGGTATACGCAGCGAGAGCAAACCTCTGCCCCGTCGTTATCACAGGTATGCAACAGGGTGGTCAGCTAACCACAACAACCGAGGTTGAGAATTGGCCTGGGGGTCCCGAGGGTTTACAGGGACCCGCGCTCATGCAACAGATGCAGGAGCATGTAGAACGTTACGAGGCGTCAATTGTCTTTGACCATATTGACTCGGTAGATCTTGAAACCCGTCCCTTTACGCTCAAAGGCTCAGGCGAATACACCTGCGACGCGCTCATTATTGCCACGGGGGCTTCAGCCCAATATTTAGGCTTGCCCAGTGAGTCCGCTTTCATGGGTAAAGGGGTCAGCGCTTGCGCCACCTGCGATGGCTTTTTCTACCGAAACAAAGAAGTTGTAGTTGTAGGTGGAGGCAACACGGCCGTCGAGGAAGCACTGTATTTGTCGAATCTCTGCAGTAAGGTACATCTGGTACACCGACGCGACGCCCTTCGAGCCGAAAAAGTCTTACAAGATCGACTGTTTTCACGCGCGGAAGAAGGTCGCATCACGTTGAACTGGCATCGGCAGCTCGATGAGGTGTTGGGTGATGAATCCGGCGTAACCGGGGTCAGGCTGACATCAACGGTGGGTGCCGATGACATGGATATTGCTGTCGACGGAGTCTTCATTGCTATCGGCCATAAGCCAAATACCGAGATCTTCTCGGGTCAGCTAGACATGGCTGATGGTTATATTCGTACGAGCTCCGGGCTGAACGGTAACGCCACGCTGACATCTACAGAGGGAGTTTTCGCAGCGGGTGATGTGTCTGACCATGTGTACCGCCAAGCGATCACTTCGGCCGGTTTCGGCTGTATGGCTGCGCTCGATGCTGAAAAATTCCTGGATGCGCAGTAATCGGGACAGGTGACTGGAGGAATGGAGCCCTTTCCTCCGACGAGCGCCGCACTAGAAGACCCTAACGGTTTACTGGCCGTCGGTGGCGACCTGAGTGCAGCACGGTTACTGGAGGCTTATCAGCGCGGAATATTTCCTTGGTATGAGCCAGGTGAACCCATCCTGTGGTGGACGCCTCAGCCTCGTGCTGTGCTGAGACCCAATGAGTTTCATGCGTCAAAATCTCTTCGCAAATTTTTAAAAACCAATAAATGGCAGATCGACTACGACCTCCGGTTCGAGCAGGTTATTGACGCCTGTGCGGCGACCTCCCCCGGACGCGAGGAAACCTGGATTAGTGACGATATGAAAGCCGCCTATCTAGAGTTACACCGTCTTGGTTACGCGCACAGTGTTGAGGTCATTGATAATGATCGGCTCATCGGTGGTCTTTATGGTGTCAAGCTCGGAAAGATATTCTTCGGTGAATCGATGTTTTCAATGACATCAAACGCATCAAAAGTAGCTTTGAAAGCCTTGTGCGAGTTGGGTGCGCCCGGGGGCTTAAAGTTGATTGACTGTCAGATGCCAAACGAGCATCTCGCGTCACTGGGCATGACACTCATTTCTCGCGAAAACTTTGAAATGGAGTTGAAAAACGGTATCACCGTGGGTGATATTGGTCGCGGTTCGACGCTTGCGTCAGACTATGTATCTTCACCGCTCGATGCGCAGCTAAGAGCTTTCAGGGAACAGATGTAACGCGCTATGACCGCAAATCTAAGAGAAATAAAGGTCTTCACAACGTTTCCGCACCGTTGTTCGTATCTCCCTGAAAAGGAAGCAACCACCCTATTTGTAGATCCCCGACAAAAGATCACGCCTGAGTTATACACCGAGCTGTCATTGATGGGGTTTCGACGAAGTGGAGATCATATATATCGACCACATTGTCATAGTTGTAATGCCTGTACCGCGGCGCGAGTAGTTGCCGACGACTTTGTGCCATCACGCAGTCAACGCCGGGTTATCAATGCCAATGCAGACCTGCGGTTAAAGATTACAGATTCGGTTATCGATGATGAGGCGTATGCGCTCTACGAGAGATACATCATGGAAAAGCATGCCGATGGAGACATGTTTCCGCCGGATAGAGAGCAGTACGAATCATTCCTAAACAACAGCTTGGGCTGTACCCAGTATTTCAGGCTCTACGACAAAGACCGATTGGTCTGTGTGGCTGTCTCTGATCAGATGCTCGATGGCTTAGCTGCGATCTATACCTTTTATGATCCAAACCTCGATAAACGCAGCCTCGGAACCTTCGCGGTGTTACTGCAAATATCGCACGCAAAAAAATTAGGACTGCCCTACGTCTACCTCGGTTATTGGATCGATGGGTGCAGGAAGATGAGTTACAAGACGCGCTTCAAGCCACTGGAAATGTTATCCAACGGTCGGTGGCATGGCGATGGAGACTCGTCCACAAGTGGTCTGTCGACGATTCCCGTTGTAAACGTATCACGGGACGCGCGCGATTAACGCTCGCGGTAGGTAATCCGGCCCTTGGTCAAATCGTATGGAGTCACCTCAACGCGTACTTTGTCACCTGTCAGAATACGAATGTAGTTTTTGCGCATCTTACCTGAAATGTGAGCCGTGACGACATGTCCGTTTTCCAACCGCACACGGAAGGTGGTGTTAGGGAGTGTATCGATGATCTCCCCTTCCATTTCGATCTGATCTTCTTTAGCCATTAAACCTACCTAGTAAATAAACGAATGGCGCGCACTCTATAGGAAAGTGCGCTTTAGGAAAATAGGGATGTGTTAGCAAAAAGCGTTGCTTAGGCAGGTACCGCCTCTTCAGCCTTCTCTGTTACCGCTTCAACGCTGAGACCTTCACCTTTGGCATCGACCGTTACCCTAGCGATACCGCCTTTGCTGAGTGCACCGAATAGAACCATGTCGGCAAGCGGCTTTTTAATGTGCTCCTGGATGACACGTTCCATGGGACGGGCTCCCATATTACGGTCGTATCCCTCCTCGACAAGCCATTCGCGCGCCGCGTCATCAACCTGCAACTGCACCTGTTTCTCATCAAGTTGCGTCTGCAGCGCAGTGAGGAATTTATCGACCACGGTCAAGATAACCTCCTGGCTCAGCGGCTCAAACGGTACCACTGCATCCAAACGGTTTCGGAATTCAGGGGTAAACAGCTTGTTGATGGCCTCCATGGCATCGGTACTGTTGTCCTGAACAGAGAATCCGATGGAGCGCTTAGAAATACTCTCCGCACCGGCGTTCGTGGTCATGACAACGATGACGTTACGGAAATCGGCTTTGCGGCCGTTGTTGTCAGTGAGCGTGCCGTGATCCATCACCTGCAGCAAAAGATTAAAAACTTCTGGGTGCGCCTTCTCAATTTCATCGAGCAAGACCACCGAGTGAGGGTGTTTGGTTACTGCATCGGTCAGCAAACCGCCCTGATCATAGCCAACATAGCCTGGAGGCGCGCCAATCAAACGCGATACGGTATGCCGCTCCATGTATTCAGACATATCAAACCGAAGTAATTCGAGCCCCAGCTGCATCGCCAGTTGTTTCGTTACCTCGGTTTTACCTACGCCCGTCGGCCCGGCAAGTAAGAAGCTACCAATGGGCTTGTCACCTGACCTAAGACCTGCCCGCGCTAACTTGATGGCACTTACAAGTTGACTAACCGCTTTGTTCTGACCAAAGACAACGAGAGATAGATTGCTCTCAAGCTTCTCAAGCAGTTCCTTGTCGTCGCTGGTCACGGTCTTTGGCGGGATTCGGGCTATCTTTGCAATGACAGCTTCGATGTCGCCTGGGCCAACGACTTTTTTACGCTTACTCACAGGCTGAAGCTGTTGGTAGGCGCCTGCTTCGTCAATAACGTCGATGGCCTTGTCCGGAAGAAAACGATCTGTAATGAAGCGCGCCGCCATTTCCGTCGCCGTTCGCAAGGCTTTATCGGTGTACCGCAAGCCATGGTGCTCTTCAAAACGCGACTTCAACCCTTTCAGGATCTTGTAGGCATCTTCTACAGACGGCTCTAGAACATCGACTTTCTGGAAACGACGGCTGAGCGCCTTATCCTTATCAAAAATCCCTCGATATTCGGCGTAGGTTGTAGAACCAATGCATCTGAGCTTGCCTGAGCTGAGGAGAGGCTTGAGCAAATTGCTCGCATCCATCACTCCCCCGGATGCTGCGCCTGCACCAATGATGGTATGGATTTCGTCGATAAAGAGGATGGAGCCTTCACGTCTCTTAAGATCAGCCAAAACGCCCTTAAAGCGCTTTTCGAAATCACCTCGGTATTTGGTTCCAGCCAACAAGGCCCCTAAATCCAGCGAGAACACCTCGGCCGCTTTAAGCGTGTCTGGGACCTGCCCGTCCACAATCAATTTCGCCAACCCCTCGGCGATGGCCGTCTTACCGACACCGGACTCACCGACCAGCAGCGGATTATTTTTGCGACGTCGTGCCAGAATCTGAGCGACTCGCTCGACCTCATCAAGCCGACCAATTAGGGGGTCAATCTGGCCTTGCGCCGCTTCCTCATTCAGGTTTGTAGCGTATTTAGCAAGAGGGCTCTCCTCCTCGCCTTCAGCGTCGCCAGTATCAGCGCTGGCTGACAATTCGTCGCCGTCATGCTCCTCGTCGTCATCCGACTTACTCACGCCATGAGTGATGAAATTGACAACATCGAGGCGCGATATGTCCTGTGTCTTAAGGAAATAAACCGCCTGGCTTTCCTGCTCCGAAAAGATGGCGACCAGTACATTTGCTCCGGTGACCTCGGCTTTACCCGAGCTCTGAACGTGGAATACAGCTCGCTGCAGAACGCGCTGGAAACCAAGAGTCGGCTGCGTGTCAACCTCTTCTTCGCCTGATACCAGTGGCGTCGTGGCATCAATAAATTCCGTCAGATCACCTCGTAGCGCCTCGGTATTGGCACTGCAGGCCTTTAAAACGTGCTGCGCAGCGCTGTCATCAAGCAAGGCTAGTAGAAGGTGCTCTACAGTAATGAACTCATGCCGCTGCGCTCGCGCCTGTTTAAACGACTCATTCAGGGCCCGTTCCAGATCTTTACTCAGCACTGACTACTCTCCTCACTCGTCGTCCTCTTCGTCTTGCGACGGCTCCACTTCACACAATAGCGGATGCCCATTATCGCGCGCTGCCTGATTCACTAACTCGGCTTTTGTCTCTGCCACATCTCGCGTGTAGATACCGCAGACGCCTTTGCCTTGGGTATGCACCGCCAACATCACTTGCGTTGCCTTTTCTCTATTCATCGAGAAAAAATGCTCTAACACTTCGACGACAAACTCCATCGGCGTGTAGTCATCGTTCAACAACACGACCTTGTAAAGCGGTGGTCGCTTTAACTTCGGCTTGGCGGGCGCTAAAGCTAAGTCGCCCTCTTCCTCACCTTTGCCAGGTTTTGCCGCCATGAGCTGGATATCGAGATGTTTGTGTTGATACGTCATCGTCTCTATGTGTAACAGCGTTGCCCCAGTATAGTCCAGTACGCACGCGAAGGACTTCTGGTCGTTACTTTGTCGGTAGAAAATTATTCTTTACGCAAAAAAAAGCCCGCATTCGCGGGCTCTTGCTAATGAGGGGATCGTTTACATGTGGTCGATGATGGCATCACCGAAGGCTGAGCATGAAACTTCAGTTGCGTTGTCGGTCAAACGCGCAAAGTCATAAGTCACGGTTTTTGCCTGAATCGCTCCGTTCATACCGTCAATGACCAGATCAGCGGCCTCATTCCAGCCTAAGTGACGCAACATCATTTCCGCAGAAAGAATCAGTGAGCCAGGATTAACCTTATCCTGACCTGTGTATTTGGGCGCTGTACCGTGAGTTGCTTCAAACAGCGCAATGTCATCCGACAAGTTCGCGCCTGGCGCAATACCAATACCGCCCACTTGAGCCGCCAGCGCATCTGACAGGTAATCACCGTTCAGGTTAAGCGTTGCAATTACACTGTACTCACGTGGGCGCAGCAGAACCTGCTGCAACATGGCATCAGCAATAACATCCTTAATGATGATGTCACTACCTGTATTCGGGTTACTGATCTTGACCCAAGGGCCACCGTCCAGCAGCTCACCGCCAAACTCTTCAATGGCAAGTTCGTAGCCCCAATCACGGAACGAACCTTCCGTGAACTTCATGATATTGCCTTTGTGTACCAAGGTGACCGAAGGCAGATCTTGATCAATAGCGTACTGGATTGACTTCCTGACAAGCCGCTTGGTGCCCTCAGCTGATACGGGCTTAATACCAATACCTACGTTTTGCGGGAATCGAATTTTGGTGGCGCCCATTTCATTGATGAGGAAATCGACGACTTTCTTGGCTTCATCACTGTCCGCTTGGTACTCAATGCCCGCGTAGATGTCCTCGGAGTTCTCGCGAAAGATCACCATGTTGGTGTCGCCGGGGCTTTTCAGTGGTGAAGGTACGCCTTCGAACCATCGTACGGGTCGCAGGCAGGTGTAGAGATCTAACTCTTGGCGC
>PKCZ01000002.1 GCA_002862405.1 Pseudomonadota bacterium | reverse complement strand
CAATGACTCGAAATCTGACTCGAGCGGCGCTTCAGCATCTGCGTCACCTGCCTCTTCAACGACATCGTCAGATTAGTGCTGGGTAAGACAGGAAGAGGATAGATAAAGAGTACTGATGCGGACACATTATTGTGGTGCTACAAGGGATGTCGCTGTCGGCGAAACGGTCACTATCTGCGGCTGGGTAGACCGGCGACGCGATCACGGTGGGGTAATCTTTCTCGACATGCGCGATCGCGAGGGCATTGTGCAGGTCGTCTTTGACCCAGATACCAAAGAGTACTTCGATTTGGCCGATCGTGTGCGCAGTGAGTACGTACTGCAGATTACGGGGCGCATCCGCAATCGTGCTACCGAAACGATTAATCCTGCAATGGCCACCGGCCACATAGAGATCCTTGGAAAAGAGCTTGTGATTTTGAACGAGGCGGCACCGCCTCCTTTTCCTCTGGATGCACACCAATCAGTGGGTGAGGACGTGCGCCTGCGGTACCGATTCATGGACCTTCGTCGCGACTCTATGCAGCGAAATCTCATCAGCCGCTCACGCATCACGTCTACGATTCGGACTTACCTCGAGTCGGCGGGCTTTCTCGATATTGAGACACCGGTTCTGACGCGTGCGACACCTGAGGGCGCGAGGGACTATTTGGTACCAAGTAGGACCAACGCATCGAAATTTTTTGCGCTACCGCAGTCCCCGCAGCTGTTCAAACAGCTCTTAATGGTGTCGGGCTTTGATCGCTATTACCAAATCGCGCGTTGTTTCAGAGATGAAGATTTACGCGCTGACCGACAGCCAGAATTCACGCAGATTGATATCGAATTATCGTTCACCGATGAGTCTGAGGTGATGAGCCTCACGGAAGGTATGGTTAAAGAGTTGTTCGCTCAGCATTTGAATGTCGACCTCGGTGCTTTTCCTCGCATGACGTGGCATGAGGCTATGGAGCGATTCGGCTCGGATAAGCCTGATTTGCGCATCGATCTTGAGCTTGTCTCTGTCGATGATCTAATGGCCGACGTAGAGTTCAAGGTATTCTCGGGCCCTGCAAATGATGAGAAAGGGCGCGTTGCCGGTTTACGCGTCCCCGGCGGCGCCAAGATTAGCCGTAAGGAAATCGACGATCTCACAAAGTATGTCAGCAACTACGGTGCGCGCGGTCTCGCGTGGATCAAAGTGAACGATAAAGCATCGGGCGTTGAAGGTTTGCAGTCTCCCATACTCAAGTTCATGCCTGAGGCAACGGTTGCTGCTTTGGTAGAGCGTCTGCAATTAGAAGATGGCGATATTGTTTTCTTTGGTGCTGACAAGCGGCAGGTTGTGAATGATTCGCTGGGCGCTTTGCGCTTGAAAGTGGCCGAGATGATGGACATAGTCGGTGAGGGTTGGGCGCCCGTGTGGGTGGTCGACTTCCCCATGTTCGAGGAGACCACAGATGGCAATCTCACCGCATTGCATCACCCCTTCACGGCGCCCTCGTGCTCTGTCGACGAGCTAACAGCGGCGCCCGAGGCGGCACTGTCACGCGCCTACGACATGGTGCTTAATGGCAGCGAGATTGGTGGCGGTTCAATCCGTATTCACCGCCAAGACATGCAAAAGGCGGTCTTTGCGGTGCTTGGTATCTCTGAAGAAGAAGCAGATGCTAAGTTTGGCTTCCTGCTGTCGGCGCTCAAACACGGTGCGCCACCTCATGGTGGTCTTGCATTCGGTCTCGACCGATTGGTTATGCTGATGGTGGATGGGCAGTCGATTCGCGATGTCATCGCTTTCCCCAAAACACAGTCGGCGCAATGTGTCATGACCGATGCTCCCGGCGAGGTGTCGGAGCAGCAATTGCGTGACCTCAATATTCGGTTGCGAACGCCTGAGAAGTAATTTCCGCGCCGACATGACGTCAGCGCTTCTTTCCCGCACAATCAGACCATGGGCGGAGAGGCACTGTGACACGAATTCTGGGGATTGATCCCGGCTCGCGAAAGACGGGATTTGGCATAGTTGAAACCGATGGTAAGCGCACGCGTTACGTCACGAGTGGCGTCGTCAAGTTGCCGGTCAATGAGCCGCTCGCTGTGCGCCTTAAGGTGCTTGCCGAATCGCTCGATCAGATCATTTCCGAGTATCAACCGACGCTAGCCGTGATAGAGCAGGTATTTATGGCCAAAAGCGCAGATTCTGCGCTAAAGCTAGGGCAAGCTCGCGGTGCGGCTATGGTCGTTTGTGCGCTCGCAGATCTTGAAGTTCACGAGTACGCGACACGTCAGATTAAACAGGCGGTTGTAGGCACTGGCGGTGCGAGTAAAGCCCAGGTGCAGCACATGATCACACGTCTACTCAAGCTGCCGTCAACGCCGCAAGAGGATGCCAGCGATGCTCTCGCTGCGGCACTGTGTCACATTAGTGGTGCGGCCGTAAAACAAGCGACCGGAGCACAGGCCTTCTCTACAGGGCGATTAAAGTAATGGGGACGCAGCCATGATCGAGAGACTCCGCGGCACTTTGCTAGCCAAGCAGGCCCCTGAGGTCATCATTGATGTAGGTGGTGTTGGCTACGAAGTTCGCGTCCCGATGACAACCATTTATCAACTGCCTGCAGTAGGTGAAGAGACCATCATTCTGACCCACTTTGTGGTCAGAGAAGATGCGCAGCAGTTGTATGGCTTCGTGAGAGAAATTGACCGCCGGCTTTTTCGAGACCTGATCAAAGTGAATGGTGTGGGTCCAAAACTCGCCTTGGCGATCCTTTCTGGCATGGATACCGAGCAGTTCGCCGCCTGTATGAATCGAAATGATGTAGATGCACTCGTTGCCCTTCCGGGCGTTGGAAAGAAGACAGGTGAGCGATTGTTGGTGGAGATGCGAGATAAAGCCGGGCAGTGGCTATCCAACGTGCTTCCCGGCGAGTCTGTGACGGCAGCACAGCCTGTAGCCACCGATATGCGGTCCGAGGCTGAACAGGCGCTTGTTGCGCTCGGATACAAGCCCACTGAGGCATCTAGGTTGGTGTCGGCGGTGGATTCGGATGAGATCAATAGCAGCGAAATACTAATTCGAGCCGCGCTTCAGGCGGCAATGCGATAATGGCGTTGATACGATGAAGAGCCTGAGGGGATGCCGTGATTGAAACCGATCGATTAGTCGCTGGAGGTGCCGCTGATAACCGCGAGACGGCCCTCGATCGCGCGGTCAGACCTCAGACACTTAATGACTATATCGGTCAGTCTGCTGTCCGAGAGCAGATGGAGATCTTTCTGTCGGCGGCCAAAGGTCGGGGTGAGCCACTTGATCACACGCTGATCTTCGGTCCGCCAGGTCTCGGCAAAACGACTCTGGCGAGTATCATCGCAAATGAAATGGGCGTACAACTCAAGACCACAAGTGGCCCGGTACTAGAAAAGGCAGGCGATATTGCGGCCATCATGACCAATCTTGAGCCCAACGATGTCCTGTTTATCGACGAAATCCACCGGCTCAGTCCTTACGTCGAGGAAATACTCTATCCCGCTATGGAAGACTTTCAGCTAGACATCATGATTGGGGAGGGACCTGCGGCACGTTCGATCAAATTGGACCTGCCACCCTTTACTCTAGTAGGCGCTACGACCCGAGCGGGCTTGCTGACATCTCCGCTGAGGGATCGTTTTGGCATTGTTCAGCGACTGGAGTTTTATGAGGTCAGCGACTTGAAGCGCATTGTGTCGCGCGCCGCATCGATCCTCGAGGTTGAGGCAGATGACGCAGGTGCACTAGAGATAGCTAAGCGATCGCGAGGCACCCCTCGGATTGCCAATCGACTGATGCGACGCGTTCGGGATTATGCGCAAGTCAAAGGTGACGGCGTCATTAATCAACCGATGGCAGAGCAGGCGCTGGATATGCTCAGCGTTGACGAACAGGGTTTTGATCACCTCGATCGACGATTCTTGCTCGCACTGATCGAAAAGTTCGAGGGTGGACCGGTTGGTATTGATAGCCTTGCCGCCGCGTTATCCGAAGAGCGCGGAACGCTCGAAGATGTCATCGAGCCCTATCTTATTCAGCAGGGATTGATTGTCCGTACCCCGCGGGGACGAGTTGTGACCAATGCGGCATACCGACATTTCGGCTTGGCGCCACCAAAGTCACTCGAGACAGGAAGTAATCTTTCGTTGGACCTGGGTGAGCAGGGTGATGCCTGAGTATCGGCTCCCTATTAGAGTTTATATTGAAGATACTGACGCAGGCGGCATCGTCTACTACGTCAACTATTTGAAGTATTTTGAGCGCGCGCGCACGGAACTTATCCGATCGCTGGGCGTCGATAAAACAGCGGTGATGGAAGATGGATCGGTTTTCGTTGTTACGTCTGCAGCCATCGATTATCTCGCGCCAGCGCGATTAGATGATCAGCTCGAGGCGGTCGCGGAGATTGTTAATAGCGGTGCTGCGACGATCGAGTTTAGGCAGTCCGTTGTTCGATCGGGAATCGAGCTTGCAAGCGGACAGGTGAGAGTGGCTCTTACCGATGGTGAATCAGGGAAACCGAAACGGATGCCACAGGGATTACGCGAGCTACTTACTCAGAGCACCTGAGTGAGAGAGGAGTGGTGAGATAAAAAATGACAGATGAACTTAGCGTTATCGAGTTAATTCTTGGGGCAAGCCTCACAGTGAAGTTTGTGATGGCAACACTCGTCGCCGCATCGTTAACGTCGTGGTTCATGATTGTCCAGAGAGTGATCATTCTCCAGCGCGCGAATGAAGAGTTGCTGGATTTTGAGGATCGATTTTGGTCAGGAATGGATCTCGCTCAGCTCTACCGACAGGGCTCCGACGCGATTGAAGAGGGCGTCGACATCACCGGTGGTGAGGCGCTGTTCAGAGCCGGCTTCAAAGAGTTTTCGA
The DNA here is from genome assembly GCA_002862405.1 of Pseudomonadota bacterium. Classification (GTDB taxonomy): domain Bacteria; phylum Pseudomonadota; class Gammaproteobacteria; order Pseudomonadales; family Halieaceae; genus Luminiphilus. Next base: position 2,437 of record PKCZ01000002.1, on the reverse strand, counting down.
AGTTGTCGCGCCAGCCCAATATGGATGCCGAGGCGATGGTTGAGGGCTCTCGTCGGGCAATGCGTGTTGCCCTGATGCGCGAGAGCGATCGACTTGAGCGACACCTCCCGTTCCTTGCCTCTGTAGGCTCTACCAGTCCTTACATCGGTTTGTTTGGAACCGTCTGGGGCATCATGCACTCGTTTCGTGGATTGGCTACCAGCTCGCAGGCCACGCTTGCGGCTGTGGCTCCCGGTATTTCAGAGGCACTGATTGCGACTGCCATGGGGCTATTTGCAGCCATTCCAGCGGTCCTAGCCTACAACCGATTTGCGGCAAAGGCGGATGCGCTACTCAATCGCTATGAGTCCTTTGTCGATGAGTTCTCGGGGTTATTGCAACGCCAGAGTTACGCTCAGAAGCGAGGCAACAGCCAGTGAGATCTCGACGAGCCGTCGCCGAAATAAATGTCGTGCCTTATATCGATGTGATGCTGGTGTTGCTGGTTATTTTCATGGCGACAGCACCACTGCTTATGCAGGGTGTTGAGGTGGATTTGCCGAAGGCTGACTCCTCGCCGGTGTCGGACAGCGACGCTGAGCCGCTCATTGTCTCCATCGATGCGCAAGCGAGGTTGTACCTCAATTTGGGAGCAAGCGATGATCAGGCATTGAGCATGGAAACTGTCAAACAGCGTGTCGCAACCGTTTTGAAGCGTAATCCAGAGAAGGCGGTGATGGTCTGGGGTGACTCCGCTGTTCCGTATGGAGAAGTGGTGGTGCTGATGTCAGAGCTTCAAGATGCAGGGGCGCCATCTATCGGGTTGGTGACCGAGGCGCCTGCGAGGCGATAGTGAATTCGGATCGTTTACTCATCTTTGGAATTCCGGCGCTCGTTGCGTTACTGGTTCATCTGCTGTTCGTTTTTGCCCTCGAAGGTGGGTGGACGACTGCTTCGCCGACGATCACTTCGCAGCCACAGGTGGTTCAGGCATCGTTGGTCTCGTTGTCTAAACCAAAGCCCAAACCCAAACCCAAGGCGGTAGAGCCGAAACCTGAGTCAAAGCCCGCACCCGCGCCAGCACCACAGGTCGAGGCACCACCCGCTGAGCCCGTCGTTGAGCAGCCCGAGTCTGCGCCTGAGGTATCTCAGGAGGAGCGACTTGCCGAGCTGCAACGAGAGTTGATGGCAGGCTTCGAAGATTTACCGGATGCCGATGAGCAACTGCCCAATAAGGAAGTTGACGAGGTTCAGCAGGTTGCCGGATTGATGCAGGTGCGAATCACTCAGAATTGGCGACGGCCACCGTCGGCGAGAAACGGAATGGAGGTATTGCTCATTATCAGCTTGGTACCCACAGGTGAAGTCGTCGGCATCTCGATATCCAGCAGTAGTGGAAGTACGGCATTTGATCGCAGTGCGATTGCCGCCGTTGAGCGCGTGGCGCGCTTCCCAGAGGTCACAGTCTTGTCTATTTCCGATTTCGAGCAGTACTTTCGACGCTTTCCCCTACGATTTAAGCCAGAAGATCTGAGGTATTAGGTATGGCGCAGCGCATAACCCTCCTTTTGTTGAGCCTGATTTATTCGTCTTTTGCTTGGGGGCAACTCGAGATTCAGGTCACGCGCGGCATCGATAATCCAACCTCGATTGCAATTGCTCCCTTCGCCTGGGATGGCCTTGGTACATCGCCAGTCGACTTTGCACAGATTGTCGATTCCGACCTTGCGCGCAGTGGTCAGTTTAGTCCCGTCAGCCGCCGTGACATGTTGAGTCTGCCGACATCGAAAGAGGACATTTTTTATCGTGACTGGCGAGCAATCGCGACGCGATATTTGGTGATCGGTCGGGTCATAAAGGGTACGCAATTACGTGTTGATTTCGCGCTTCACGATGTCGAGCGAGGTATTGAGTTATTCTCAGGCCAAGTGGTTGGCAGCGAATCCGAGGCTCGCATGGTGGCGCATGGCGTAGCGGATGCGATTTATGAAAAGCTGACCGGCATACCCGGCGCTTTCGCGACCCGGCTTATTTATGTGTCAGTCACACGTAATCCTGAGGGCAAAGACTTCTATCGGTTGACCGTTGCTGATGCCGATGGCCGCCGTCCTATTGTTCTTCTTGAAGGACGCGACCCCATCTTGGCGCCGAGTTGGTCACCTGACGGTAAAGAAGTTGCCTATGTTTCTTTTGAGTCGTCTCGCCCTGCTATTTATCGACAGGTTCTCGCCACCGGCGAGCGCGAGCAGTTGACCAATTTTCAGGGCTTGAACAACTCGCCGGTGTGGTCTCCTGACGGCAGGTTTATGGCGCTGGTCTTATCTAAGGATGGTAGCCCCGATATTTATCTCTTGGACCTTGAGACGAAGGCACTGACCCGGCTGACACGCCATTACGCCATCGATACGGAACCCACCTGGATGCCAGACGGTAAATCGCTCCTGTTCACCTCCGATCG
>PKCZ01000141.1 GCA_002862405.1 Pseudomonadota bacterium | reverse complement strand
GCTGATCAAAAACTGCGGGAAATTCGAGAACAGGTGCAGTCTCACCTCGCCAGCGTGCCAAAGCGGCGCGACGCTCAGCGCACGGGTGAGCTGGAGGATCGAATTCGCGCGCAGCTCGAAGCGCACAACGCGGTGATTGTGGCGCATTACTACACCGCGCCGGAGATCCAGGCTCTCGCTGAGGCGACCGGCGGCTGTGTATCGGACTCGTTGGAGATGGCTCGCTTTGGACGCGACCACACGGCAGATACACTTATTGTTGCTGGTGTACGATTTATGGGTGAGACCGCAAAGATCCTGACACCTAACAAGCGTGTTTTGATGCCCACGCTCGAGGCCACCTGTTCGTTGGATGAGGGTTGCCCTATCGACGAGTTCTCCGCTTTTTGCGACGCGCACCCCGATCGTGATGTTGTGGTCTATGCCAACACCTCAGCAGCGGTGAAGGCGCGCGCCGACTGGGTAGTGACATCGAGCATTGCGCTAGACGTTGCAGAATACCTCGCAGAAAACGACAAGAAAGTGCTGTGGGCGCCTGATCGGCACCTCGGTGATTATGTGCGCCGCGAGAGCGGTGCGGACATTCTGGTTTGGGATGGCGCTTGTATTGTTCACGAAGAGTTCAAAGCCAGAGGCATTCTGGACTTGAAGCAAGTGCACCCGGAGGCGGCGGTTCTCGCACACCCGGAGTCTCCTGCCTCAGTACTCGAGATCGCAGATCATATTGGCTCCACGACGCAGATCATAAAGGCAGCCACCGAGCTTTCTAACGAGAAATTTATTGTCGCGACGGACCAGGGTATTTTCTACAAGCTTCAGAAAGCTGCGCCCAACAAAACCTTCCTCATTGCGCCCACGGCAGGCGAAGGTGCTACCTGTCGCAGCTGTGCTAATTGTCCCTGGATGGCGATGAATGAACTCGAGCTTCTGGCAGAGGTACTTGAGCGGCCACAGGGCAGAGAGATTTTTGTCGATCCTGATTTGGCTGAGCGCGCTATGCGTCCGCTTGACCGAATGCTCTCATTCGCGCAGTCATTGAATACCGGTGTGGTGGGGCGCGCTTAAGAGTTCTCCAACTCATCCCTGATATCCATCACGTCACGTAATCGCTCGTTGATGGTCGCCGACTGCGTAAAGTTGTTGTTAACCAACTTGAGTGCATAGTTGAGCTGGTTCTGGGCCGAGTCCAGTGCGCCAACCAAGATGAAGTACTCAGCGCGAGACTGATGCAGGCCAATGATGTCGCCTGCCAGCCCCTGAACTTCTGCCAAGCGATACCAGACGCCAGGATCTTCCGGTGTCCTCTTGCTTTGATTTTTTAACAGCTGAGCCGCGACATGGGGAAGGCCTGCCTGCCATAGGGCATCAGCGTAGGCGATGGTGAGCGGGTGGTTTCCCGGAGACAGGCTCAGTCTGTTCTTAAGGCGTGCAATCGCTCGTTCATGCTGGCCCATCGCAGTATCAATTTCGCTACTTGCAATGACGAAGGCGAGATTGTCAGGGTCGGGACGCATAGCTTTTTCTAATGCCTGCCTGGCCTTAACAGGTTGCCCTGCCTCGATGTGAGCCAATGCGAGGCCATACCAGCCGGCCGCTGCCTCGGTGCCACCTTTTTCGGTTTGATCGCGAAACAGATTTACGGCATCTACAGGGCTCTGGGCTAATTGATGGCGGACACGTGCTTGCATCAGCTCAAAATCAAAACTCTTGGGCCTGATTACACGGCGCTCTGACCGCGCACGGTTGCGCATATCCGCGACGCGCTTTTCAGAGAGCGGGTGCGTGCGCAAAAACTCGGGCAGGCGGTTGGTGCTGTAGAGTCGATGTGCCGCCAGCATTCGTTCGTGCATATCGGCAGCGGCGTGCGGATCTCGGCCTGATGCGACTAGTGTTTTTAGACCCACGCGATCTGCTTCAGATTCATTAGCTCGGCTATAGCGAAGGCGTGAGTCTTGAGCGGCGGCCTGCGTTGCCGTCATTGCGGCGAGTCCTGCATCGCTTCCGGCTGTTGCCGCTAGTGCAATGCCTGCCATCAGACCTGCGATGGTGAGCTTACTTTGATTGGCCGCTTGCTCCCGCTGACGCGAGAAATGTCGCTGGCTTAAGTGCGCAATTTCATGCGCTAGGACAGCAGCCAGCTCATCTTCAGAGTGTGCGTGGTGAATGAGTCCATTGTGGACGCCAATGACGCCTCCGGGCACTGCAAAGGCGTTGACTGTAGGATTATCGACGACGACCAACTTTAGTTGCCGGTCGCGCAGTTCGCTGTGTAGCACGAGTTCGAAGAGCAAGTTTTCTATGTAGTCCGCTAACAGCGGATCATCGAGCACTGGCGCTTGAGCTCTAAAAACCTTTAGCCAGAGGCTGCCGAGCCGGCGTTCATATTGCTCCGAGTAGAGACTTGTGCTCGAGGCCCCTAAGTTTGGAATCTTTAGATCGTCGGTGTCCGCCAATGCGCGTGTAACACTCACAAGAACCAAGGCTGTCACCATGGCGCCAGTAAGCCATTTGGCGAGCGTTTGAGATGAGCGATAGAACATGACGAGACTTTAACTGACTTTCTTCCGATACGCGTGTTTCAGTGTGACAAAAGTAGGGAAGCTTGGTTCCCTATGGAGGTATACTCATTGCCGGGCAAAAAGGGTTCACGAGATGGCAATTGCAAACAGGGTAGATGCGCGCGGTAAACGATGCCCGATGCCGGTGCTCATGGCTAAGCGGGCCATCGCCGAATGTAATCCTGGGGACGCCATTGAGATCTTAGTGACGGACCCAAGCGCCCCTAAAGATTTTGAAACCTTCGCGCGTCTTGAAGGTCACAGTGTGACTTGGGAAGCGCGGAACGAGGCAACGGTAATCAAGCTTACGCTAAACGCAGTTAAATGAGCTTGGGATACAGGTTCGCAGCGGGTTGCCGCCGGGGGTAAATGCAGATGATCGACTCATTGAAAAAATGGTACCAACGTCACCTCGGTGGAGAGGAGTCGGTCATCCTCGTGACTCTGCTCATCGGGAGCGTTGTGTTGCTTGGTGTCATGGGTGATGTACTCACCCCTGTATTCATAGCTTTAATTCTCGCATACCTAATGCAAGGCGTTGCTGATCAATTTGAGAAATGGGGCGTCAGAGAGGGTCTCGCGCTCGCGGGCTCGTCACTTGTCTTTGTCGGCGTCTTTCTGGGCTTTATGTTGGGCATTGCACCCTTGGTCTGGCGTCAGTTTGAGGGCCTTATTCGCGAAGCTCCTGCGATGATGGGGGCGGTGCAGCAGCAAGTAGAGGAGCTCATTGCAAAATATCCAATAGTTATCGAGCAAGCGCCGATTACCGAGATGCTGTCTTCTATGCAGGGGCAAGCGGCATCGCTGGGTCAAGCGATTGTAGGTTTTGGTCTCTCCTCCATTCCCGGTGTGTTCACCTTCGCCATTTATATGGTCCTGATTCCGCTGATGGTGTTCTTCTTCTTGAAAGACCGCGACGAGCTCATCGCGTGGGTTCTCAGTTTCTTGCCAAAGGAGCGTCCTACGCTTGACCAGATTGGTCGCGACATGAATCGGCAGATTGCGAATTACGTGCGCGGCAAGGGCATTGAAATCGTTATTATTGGCGCCGCGAGCTATATAGCCTTTATCGGTTTTGGTTTGAACTATACGGCGCTACTAGCACTGCTCGTTGGATTGAGTGTGATTGTCCCGTACATCGGTGCATTTCTCGTCACCATCCCAGTAGTTTTGGTGGCGTTTTTTCAGTTCGGATTGAGTGGTGACTTCTACTGGATTGTGGCGCTCTACTTTTTTATTCAGGTGCTCGATGGAAACGTGCTTGTACCGCTACTCTTCTCAGAGGCAGTGAACTTGCATCCTGTGGCGATCATTATCGCAGTATTGATATTTGGCGGCTTATGGGGTGTGTGGGGTGTCTTTTTTGCCATCCCGTTGGCCACGCTTTTCAATGTGCTGCTGGTCTCTTGGCCGCGGACCGAGGTTTAGCGCACGACTGCGCACAAAGGAGTAACTATGCAAATCTGGCGAATCGCTCGCTTCACATTGGTAGCAGCATTGGCATCGTTCGTGGTGGCCTGCGGAGAGGATGCCGCAGAGCCAAGGGCGCCGGTGGTTGTGAATAAGAGTCCAAATGACGAGCGTGAGTACGCTGCGGTAACGCTAGATAATGGCCTCCAAGTCCTGATGGTCTCCGATGCGACTACCGAGAAATCTGCTGCCGCCCTCAGCGTGGGCGTTGGGGCATTTTCGGATCCTATGGATTTTCAGGGGATGGCCCACTACCTAGAGCACATGCTGTTTATGGGCTCGGAATCATTCCCGGAGCCTGACGGCTATATGAATTTTGCGGCAGAGAATGGCGGTAGTTCCAATGCCTACACCTCGAGCGAAATCACCAATTACATGATCACCATCGAGAATGCAGCATTCCCTGAAGCGCTGCACCGGCTTTCAGAGTTCTTCTCTGCGCCCATACTCGACCCGGGCTACATTCAGAAAGAGAAGAATGCTGTCAACGCCGAGTGGTCTATGCGCAGAGAGTCTGAGGGACGGTCGATTTACCGTCTGCAGCGTGCGCTACTGGGTGAGCATCCAGCTAACCGCTTTACCATCGGTAATCTCGATACCCTGGCGGACAAAGATACCCGTGAACTACACCCCGCCACGATTGAGTTCTTTGAGCAGTATTACTCGGCGAATTTGATGGCACTGGTGTTGATTAGTCCCTTGCCTGTCGCTGAAATGGAAAGTTTGGCACAGCAGTATTTCTCCCTCATCCCGAATAAAGAGGTCGATGAGCCTGTGGTTACCACCGAAGTTAACTTCGATGAGGTGGCAGGTAAGTTGATTCGCTTCAAGCCGCAGCGTGACTTGCGTGAAATGCGATTGAGCTACATCATTGATAACAATGCGGCTGAGTGGCGCAGTAAGCCGGGTGATTACCTGGGTTACGTCATCGGCTCTGAAATGCCGGGTACACCTGCCGACAAACTTAAGTCACTCGGACTCATTAGTGAATTGATGGTATCGAGTTACGAGTCGCTCTACGGCAACTACGGAACCTTCGAAATCAGTGTTCAGCTAACACCTCAGGGCATGAAGCGTCGTGAGGAAATCTTTGATGTGCTCTCTGGCTATATTGAACTGCTTCGTCGAGAGGGCGTCGATGATCGCTATGCCGACGAGTACCGCCAGTCTCTTAGCAATCGTTTTACCTTCCTTGAGAAGATTGATGACTTCTCTTACGCCGCGAGTTTGGCGGCCGCCATGCAGGACTATCCCATTGAGCACGTTATCGATGCACCGTATCGCTTTGATGGTTTCAATCAGGAAGCTGTTGATTCACTGTTGGCCCAGTTGGTACCTGAGCGACTGAACGTTTGGTACATCTCGCAAGAGGAAGAAACCAATAGCGAGCTCGAGTTTTATGTCGGACCGCACGCCATAGAAGATCTCGAAGCCAGAGATATCGAGGCGGCGCTTACTCTCGCCAACCGTCTCGGATTGGAGCAGCCCAGTCAAAATGGCCTGCTCCCTGAGGCTTTCGATCTCAAAGAGACGCCCGCTGACGTAACTTCGATTGCTGTTGCGGATAACGTGACATTTTGGTTGAAGGGTAGCGAGAACTTTGATGGTTTGCCGAAAGGTTTTACGCGGCTTCAGTTGAGTACCGACAAAGCGCTGAATAGCGTTGAGAACTTCGTATATCTGTCGCTATGGGAGTCGCTCTACGACTTAAAGCAGGCGCGATTGGCAACGGAAGCATCCATTGCCGGTATGAGCCTGTCGATGAGTGCGTCCAACGGTATATCGCTCACTATGTCAGGCTTTACTGATAAGCAGCCCGAGCTATTAGCGCGAGCGCTCGAGGGTTTGCGGGTAAACCCCAGCGAGCTGGAGTTTGGCCAGGCAGTAGAGCGCTACTTACGCCGCATTGAAAACTCAAAACGCGCCTTCCCTTACACGCGATTCACGCCTTTACTGGGGATGTTGACGCGTGAGGGTCGATATACAGATGCGTCGCTTGCATTGGCTGCATCGAAGGCGAATTTGGAGGAATTCACTCAGTTCGTTGAAGCAGTACTCACAGCGAGTCACCTCCGGGCATTCTTCTTTGGCAACTATGATGAAGCTGATGTGCGCGCCGCATATACTCAGCTGGAGGACTATGTCACTCCGAGCCGGTCCGCTGGCTACGCACGTGCCGGTATCTACAACCCAGAGCCCGGTGCAACGCTGATGCTCAATAGAGAGGTCCCCGTAGAAGACCTGGGTATGCTTTACGGTTTCGCTGCACCTGAGGCATCAATAAAGAACCAAGCGCTTGCTCGAATTCTCTCGCGCCACCTGCGCGTGCGGGCCTTCGAAACCTTGAGAACCGAAGAGCAACTTGGGTATGCGGCGGGTGGCGGATCGCTCGATCTGTATCAGCACCCTATGGTCATTCTCTACATCCAGACGCCTGTGAAAGGCCCGCAGGACATGCTTGATCGCTTTAACGCCTATACGCAGGAGTACCGGGAAGAGTTGGCGGTGCTCACTGAGGAGTCCTTTGCGAAGTTCAAAGCTGGCGTATTAACAGCCCTAACTGAACCTCCCAAGAATCTATCAGCAGAGGCGGGGCCGTTTGCCTCGGACTGGTCAATAGAAAATTATGACTTTGACACGCGCGACAAACTTATTGAGGCGGTGGAGTCTGCGACGTTAGCTAACGTTCAGGCGTTTTACGATGCAACTGTCTTTAGTGAAGCGCGATCGCGAATCGTCATTCAGCTGAAAGGTCAGCGATACGCAGATCAGGCGTTTGGTTCCTTGGATGGCGCTGTTGTCGTTGAGGACGTTGATCAATTCCATAAAGATATGCCAAAGCAGGCGCTTTAAGATTTAGACGCCTAAATCACCTGTAAATATTTCTATATAGTTCTAATATAGAACTATATAGAAATTATTTCTGTATTTTCATACCCTTAAAGTCGAAATAATGTATGTATTAGTTCTATTTTAGAACTAAATAGGGGTTGGCGTGAATACAAACTTAGATCCAGTCGAGGCAAAAGAGTGGTTAGACTCGTTTGACGCGGTTACTCGCTTTAACGGTAGCAACGTCTCTAGCGAGCTAATTCAGCGATTAACCGATCACGCTCGAGAACAGGGTGTGAAGTTGCCGGCCGCCATCACGACGCCGTTCAAAAACACCATCAACCCCGAAGATGAACGCGTCATGCCCGGTGACTTGTTTATGGAGCGACGTATTCGGTCGCTTATTCGTTGGAACGCGATGGCTATGGTCATGCGTGCTAACGACAACGAGGACGGATTGGGGGGTCATATCTCCAGTTTCAGTTCGAGCGCGACGCTGTACGACGTGGGAATGAACTATTTC
>PKCZ01000079.1 GCA_002862405.1 Pseudomonadota bacterium | reverse complement strand
TGGACGCCGTATGACCATCCTTCTTTTTCTCAGTCTGGTCTTTATCTTCGGTATCGCTATGCCTTGGCTAGGTCTCAAATCAGGATCTGAGCCCGTTGTCGATGCACCGCATAGCAACAACGTCGAGCACGTTATCTTTGAGAGCGACAAGCTCCAGCTCGAGGCTTGGTGGATGCCGGCGGAGAATCCCCGCGCCACACTACTCTTTGTTCATGGTGCGGGATCGAGCCGCGTGTCGCCCTTTTTCAATACGCTGGGATTTTACGACAGCCTTCAAAAAGTGGGAGTGTCTGTCTTTACATTCGATCAACGAAACCACGGCAACTCGGAGTACACCGATGGCTACCTCCGCATGGGCGCGACCGAATATCGTGACGTGCTTACTGCACGAGAGTGGTTGAGGGGAAGAACGGATAACGACATACCAGTGATTATTTGTGGTCTCTCTATGGGGGGCGCTACCTCAATCTATGCGCTAGCCAATGGGATGCGGGCAGACGGGTTATTGCTGTTCGATCCCATGCTCAATACCCGTGATTCGCTCGAACGGGGGGGCTGGGTTGGTTATGGGCTCCCGTCCGTCCTATTTCGGCCGATGGCGTATTTAGCGCCTCTTTTTTGGAGTTTACCCTACGGTGAATCTGATGCACTGGAGGTAGCAAAGGTGCTAGATCTACCAATTGCGATTGTTCAAAACAAAACCGACCCTATTACACGGTCAATCTGGAGCGAAGAACTAGCCAAGGCCTCCGAGGCCGCAACGATTGCGTTCGTACCCGACATAGACGCAAGCGACCCATGCATGGCTGATAAGGGACGCTGGGGCACGCACGCGTCGTCATTCCATTGCCACCCCGACTGGACGATTGAGCAAGTCGAAAACCTCATTGCACGGCTGCGTTAGTGTCCTGCACCGCATGCTAGGTGGACAGCTACACGACGCTCTCACGTGCAATTAATCCAAGATTCAGTATTTTGCTTATACTCTTGAGAAATCATTAAGGGATCCCCCATGAAAAACAACGTTATTGCACTCATCGCAGGTCTTGGTCTCTCTAGCGGAGCCATCGCATGCCCCGAGTTTCTAGACACGGAGATGCGAAAGCTAGGCTCCAAAGAGACCATCAATTTTTGCGAAAGCTATGCTGGTAAGCCAATGCTGATCGTGAATACAGCCAGTAACTGCGGGTATACCCCACAGTTTTCCGGCCTTGAATCCCTGCATCAGGAGTACAAGGACAAGGGCCTTGTTGTCGTTGGCTTTTCGTCGGACGATTTCTTCCAAGAAGAAAATGACGAGGCTGATGCGGCAACCGTATGCTTCGGCAGGTACAAGGTTTCATTTCCGGTTATGGCAACGACATCAGTGCGTGGTCGGCGTGCAAACCCTGTCTTCAAGGGACTGGGAGAAGCACAGGGTTACCCACGCTGGAACTTCAACAAATACGTGGTCTCAGGAAACGGTGAAGTGGTTGCTAAATTTGGGTCGAGTGTAGGTCCCGATAGCAATGAATTACGCAACCTCGTCGACGAGGTAACTGTCGGAGGGGAGTAACTAACGCCCCATGCGAAAGCATAAAGAGGCATCCCCCTGCGCTTGCTGCCGGCGGCTGGTGCCTCTTACTTTTCATCACCTTATCCCCCGGAAAATGCACCGTCGCAAGGGCTTCCGTCGGCGTTTTAGCAAAGAAGAACTCAATATCGGCGTCTACGTGTGCCGAAAGTGCCATCGCGGTATACACGCGCTTTACGATGAAGTAACGCTCGCAACCCGATTTTACAATCTCGAGTTATTGCTGAGTGATGAAACACTTGCCGGTCACTTCAGATGGGTGTCTAAGCAGCGAGAGACTCTATAATCACGCAAAGTTCGACAGCGTTTTTTGGTTACGCCCCTACCTAAGGCGTGAACTCCGGCTGAGGCCGGTGTGGACCCTTGACTGCCCGAACTGCTACAACGATTGATGATCCTAGATTAGTGCCTTCAACCAGTCGCCGACTCGAGAAACCTCTTCATCAATCGCTTCACTACCATCAATAACCAGATCGGCCTTAGAAAGCCATGGCGCGACGAACTGCGCAAACATAGGCTCAGCTCGACTTTCCCAGAAATCGCGCACAGAGGCCTCTGAGCGGCCTCTCTGAATTGCGTCTCGGTCAATACGCCGAGCGAGACACAGTTCGAGCGGGGTATCGACGAAGATTGTGTTATCGACAAGTGCGCGGATCGCAGGGTTAGACATGGCCAGAACACCCTCGAGAAGAATGATATCGGCCGGCGGCACCGACAGACTTAGCGCTGAGCGCGTGTGCTGGGTAAAGTCGTAAACAGGCGTCTTAACCTCTTCGCCCGATCTGAGCGATGCAAGGTCGTTGACCAAGCGCTCAAACTCAATCGCATCAGGGTGGTCAAAATTGATAGCGTCTCGGTCCTCGAAGCTCAGATTCGTCAAGTCACGGTAATAGTCATCAACGCGTACGACAGAGACCGTTACGCCCAACATCTCGGGCGCCAGGGACGCGACTAGATGCGATTTACCGCTGCCAGACGCCCCTAGAATCGCTACGACAATCGACACTGTAGTGTGCTTCCCCGGGTCGCGCTCAAATGAAGACTACCTACCCTCTTCATTCCGTTCCTTATTCATAACGTCTTAGCGATGACGAATAGCTGTCTACAGAACAGACGCGCTACCGAATTCGTCTTCCAGCGCTTTACGAATCGTCTTCCTCAAGGCTCGCACATCCGTGGCTGCACATTCACCGCCATTCCAACGTCGGTAGGTGCCATAAGAAGGATCACCGAGTGCCGTCGAGAGCTCCCAGGCCAATATGCATCGCTCTTGGGAATTGAGCAGCGCGCTGTCAGCCACCTCGTTCAAAATTTCATCGATACTCGCTACATCGGCCTCGAGTCGATGCTGACCTAACGAATCCAGCACCATATAATGTGGGGCCATAGCGCTAAAAGGTGCCCACGCATCGCCTTTCACCTCTCCCGGTGCCCCGTCACGCGCAAAATTTGCCCACGCGGTCATCATGATATCCGTCATATCTTTTGCAGAATCCGTATCAGGATACATGTAAGAGCCGATTGGTCCGTACATGGCCTTGCCTTGGATAAATGAGATCTCGCTCGCATGCGCTGCCCCTAAAACCTCAGAAAAATTGATCAGAAAACTGTCTTTTTGATCATTCCAGTCATAGCGATAGGCATACAAGGACTCGTAGCCCGCGGCCTCGAGTGACATCAGCGGTCGATCCACACCTTGTGCTTTCCAACCCTCTGAACGCTGACGGACCCAGAATTTGTAAATGTCCGGATTCTTCACGGTCACCTTGGGCGGTAGCCATTTGGTTAGCGGATATGAGGCGTCAACGAAATAGCGGTTCAACCCAATCCACAGCGTCACCTCCTCGTTGTTTGCGCCCGCCATGACAGGTACTGAAGGTTTGGCGTATCTGGGGTTTCCAAGGGCGGCTGCAAAGCCTTCGGTCGGGATGACAACTCCGTCGTTAATGATGCCGGGGGAGCTGTGGTCAGAGGAGAGATCGTAGAACGTCGTAATGATGTCATCGGCGCTGATACTTCGTAACGACTCTGCAGTCACAGTATCGTTGGACAATCCAAGGGCCGCGGTAAACTCCCAGCTGCCTCGGTCGATTTCGGCGAACTCTCGCTCCCGGTTGTGGGCCTGTCTGGGACTCAAACTGCGCACATAACCCGACTGAGAGATAGCTTTGTGAAACAACCCATCGGACAGCGGACTTGCGAGCAGCGTGAATACGTTGTGTCCACCCGCGCTCTCGCCAAAAATTGTGACGTTATCGGCGTCGCCACCAAAGGCGTCGATATTACTCTTCACCCATCCGAGGGCAGCAATGATGTCCAGCGTGCCGAAGTTGGCGATGGTGCCGGGACCGTTCCCCAAGGTGGGGTGTGCAAACCACCCGAGTGGCCCCAATCGATAGTTGATCGTAACCACGATCACCTTTTGCTCAGCGACAAGGCGAGAAAAATCATAGGTGTTCTTATGCCCAGTGGTGTTTCCACCCCCATGGATCCAGACCATTACGGGTAAGGGCTCAGTACCGGATGCGGGTGCCGTGACATCGAGGTAAAGACAGTCTTCAGCACCGATGGCCGCATCACCCTCCACCCCACTTACACTACCTGCCAGCTGAGGGCAGATTGCAGGTTCGGCTCGTCGTGAAATTAACTGAGACTTTGCATCGAGGGGTTCGGGCGCTCGCCAACGAAGGTCACCAACGGGCGGTTTAGCAAATGGGATGTCATACCACTGAAGTACGTCACCCTCTGCGACGTAGGCCTGAACTGACCCCGAATCGGTGACTACCGGCGCGCTATCAGCTGCTTTCTGCGCCGGCGACGCACAGCCAGCCAATACAATGACAATGGATAAAGTGAATAATCGCATAAACCTGCCCCTGAACAACATGCCCCTTTCTAAACATGCCCCCTAAAAAAAAACCCGGCGTTGCCGGGTCGTTTTAACACGTCGCTTTAACGGCCTTTCCAGTTGGGCTTCCGCTTCTCCGCAAACGCCGTCGCGCCTTCAATCGCATCTTCGCTCGAGAAGACAGGGTTAACAATCGCCTGTTGCTTATCGAACATGTCGTCCTGCGACCAGTCAATCGACTCCTTGATTACCTGCTTACTGCGTTTAACCGCAAGCGGACCATTTTCAGCAATCTTCGCTGCGAGCGCCTTGGCTTGAGCAAGTGCCTCACCCGCGGGTGCAATCTGGTTAATAAGACCCAGACTCAGCGCACGATCGGCATCCATGAAATCACCCGTCAACGCCATCTCCATCGCAACGCGGCTTGAAATCTGACGAGGCAATCTCACCAACCCACCGGCTGCAGCTGCCAGCCCACGTTTTACTTCGGGAATGCCAAACTTCGAGTTTTCTGCCGCAACAATCAGGTCACAGGTGATAGCCAATTCACAGCCGCCTGCCAAGGCGTAGCCCTCAACCGCAGCAATCAGTGGCTTATCGGTTGACCGCTGCACCATGCCTGCGAATCCGCGTCCTTCCACATAGGGAGTCTCCCCCGTTACGAAGGCCTTGAGATCCATACCCGAGCAGAATGTACCGCCCGCGCCGGTTAGGATGACAACGTGAGTATTGTCATCTGCGTCCAATGCGTCCAGCGCTGCGGCAATGCCGACAGCAACGTCTTTGTTTACCGCATTCTTTGCTTGAGGACGGTTGATCGTAATGGTCATGACGCCATCAGCAACTTCCGTTAAAACAGCTGGTTCACTCATTATCTTTCTCCTTATGTGTCCGCTTTTTTATTAGCGAGGCTGCATACGGATGCCGCCATCCATACGAATCGTCTCGCCGTTAATGTAATCGTTATCGATAATCGCTGCAGCCAGCTTACCGATTTCTTCCGGTGTACCCAATCGTTGTGGATACAACACCGCCGCTGATAGCGAATCAATCGAATCCTGCGGCAGACCTGCAAAGAGCGGCGTATTAATCATGCCGGGTGCAATCGTGTTTACGCGAATACCAATCTTGGACAGGTCACGCGCGATTGGCAGTGTCATACCGACGATTCCGCCCTTGGTAGCGCTGTAAGCTGCCTGTCCCATCTGTCCTTCATACGCTGCGACAGACGCCGTATTGATGATGACGCCGCGGCCCATGTATTGATCCACAGGCTCGTTGTGTTGCATGCGAACCGCGCAAAGACGGATCACGTTGAAGGTTCCTGTCAAATTGACGGCAATAACCTTGTCCCAGAGAGCAAGCGGGAAAGCACCATCGCGACCTACCGTACGCGACGCATTCGCGATGCCGGCACAGTTGACGACAGCATAAATGGCACCAAATTTCTCGATAGCCGCATCAATGCCAGCTTCGACAGAAGCTTCGTCGGCGACGTTGACTTCGGCAAAAAGACAACGATCGGCGCCCATTTCCTCGACCATCGCAGCGCCCGCCTTGGCGTTGAGATCAAAGATAATAACATTGCCACCGTCGGCAAAAATGCGTCGTGCAACCGCTTGTCCGATTCCCGATGCACCACCGGTAACAACGGCGGCTCTTCCTGAAATATCCATAACTTTCCTCTGTTTACTCTGTTCTCGTCAGACAAGTCCAACGACACGATGGGTGTTTTCACTCGAGGGCTCGATCGCGATCCTCTTCCCTATGGGCTCTCCCTGCGTGAACTGGTCATGAAGTTCACCCGGCTCAAGCAACGACGCCGCGATGACACGCTCACCTTCGTCATTGATCGCAAGTACAGCAAGCCACTGTCCTTCTGGAATCATTTTGACGGTGAAGGTCTCAACTACGGCGGAGCCGCTGAATTCTGAGGCAAGCGAGACGCTATTTCCAGCTTCTTCAAACGCTTTTTCAGACGACAGCCAGTCACCACTTCCGGGGGTACAACTGTAGACACCGACGGCATGCTTTGACATGTGACCGCCAAGTGCGCCCACTAGCACGTGGCTGCACTGGCCTTCCTGAATAGCCGAAACTGCAGAGGCGATACCGTGCATAGAGTAGTTATTTCCGGGCCCACCGAAGAAAGGCAAACCGCCCGTCAAGCTTGTTGGGCGTTGGTCGTCAGTATCGATTCGCAGAGCTTCCATTGCCTCTATGACGGCAACGGGAAAACAGCTGTAAAGATCGAAGGCTTCGATATCGCTGACCGATAACCCCGAAGATGCTACGGCATTATCGTAAGCCCATCTTAGCGCTGGCGAGGTTGACAACTCTGCGCGGTCAAGCAGTGCTTGCTCTGAGGCCTCCGCAAAGCCTCGAAGAAATACGGCTTTATCCGCAAGCCCCAATTCGGAAGCCAAGTCGAAACTCATCACCAAGACAGCGGCTGATTGATTCACCCCATCCTTCGCCACCATCGACTTCAAATGGGGATCACCCACCACTCGATTACGTCCAGAAACCAGGGCAATTTCATCTGGCTCTGGCACATTCTCGAACATCGTAAAGGGGTTAACCCTCGCTGCATTCGACAAAGGCGTTAAGACTTCACCAAGATACGTGAGGTAATCGGGACGTGCCATGCCGCGAGCCACTCGTTTGCGATGCTCCATCAAAGGGTAGATATCAATGGGAGCTATGACTTTGTGAGCCGCTAAGGCTGGTACGAATTGATCCTCCAGACCCATCCCGTCATCAGATTGATCACCCGCTGGGTTCTCCGACCAGTCCAAGGTTTCGCCTGAGCGTTGGTGAGCGCGCATGGTGCCGATCGCTTCTGCACCGCAGAGAACGATCGCACGTGCTTCACCGCTTGCAATCGCACGGCAAGCCCTAGCCGTGTATTGCTGGGGGCTCTGACCTCCAGCCGTGGCATAGTGTGCGGCGGCATGATCAAGGCCCGCTCTAGTCGCGACTGATCGAGCAAACTTGGTGCTAAATCCGAAGGGCGCGAGCAGCGGTTTAATTCGGTCAGGCACAGAGTCG
>PKCZ01000176.1 GCA_002862405.1 Pseudomonadota bacterium | reverse complement strand
TCCCCCATGAAAATATTACCTTCGGTAAGGCCCACTTCAGCCTCAATTTCACGAGGTGTCCTGGTCTCGCAGTGGAGAATTAAGTCCTTAAAATTCGGGCTGTAGTTAGAGATTTGGTCGATTACGGATTTTTCAAATCCGTCCTTATCTTCGTCAGTCCATTCTCTTCCTTCGACCTTCGGCGGCGCATATTGAACGAATACTGACATCATGTGCTTACCGGGTGGAGCCATCGTAGGGTCGGTGAGCGATGGAATCATCATGTCTAAGTATGGGTCTTTTGACCACGTTCCCGCTTTCCAGTCATCGTAGGCACGTTCTTGTCGTTCTAGAGAATCACTGAAGTGAAGATCGCCCGCCATTATGCGATTTCGTGGATCCAGGCCATGAAAGACGGGTAAGCCATCAAGAGCAATGTTGAGTTTCCCTGAGCTACCTCTAATTTTGAAATTTTGGGCTTTTCTGACGACGCTCGCCGGCAAGTCTCTGGGATTGGTAATGTCTAAAAAAGTTCGCTTGGGGTCGAGGTTTGAAACCACAATTGGTGCGCGATACTCGGTGCCGTCTTTTAAAGCAACACCAATGGCTCGACCATTTCTCACGATGATTTCGTCGACATTCGCGTCGCAGATGATGTCGCCACCGAATGACTGAAATGCTTTCGAGAGTGCGCTCGCAATGGCTCCCATACCGCCTCGAGCAAAGCCCCAAGCGCCGACGTTACCATCTACGTCGCCCATATAGTGGTGCAACAGCACGTATGCCGTCCCGGGCGAATAAACCCCCAACGCCGTACCGATGATTCCACTACCTGCCATGTGTGCTTTTATCACATCGGTTTCAAAGTATTCATTGAGATAATCACCGACGCTCGCGGTCCAGAACTTTATGGTGTCAAGCAACTTCTCTTCACCTAAAGACATGAACGATTGCGCAAACTCCATCAGATCCCGCAGGTCTCTTGGTTTAAGCGACGTCGGGTCGGGTGGCGTTCTCATGAGATAAGGCCGAATCAGTTTCGTTTGCAAGCTGGTATCCGCAGCGTATCGATCATAAGCATTCGCATCACGTTTCGAGTGTCGAGCTATCTCTCGATAATGACGGTCATGATCTGCGTAGGTTCCAAAGTGATCGCCGTTGCGCATAAAGGTAGCACCGCCGCCAAAAGGGACTACCTGTAACCCGTGGCGCGGCAACTCTAAATCGCGTGTAATTTCGGGTCGAAGCAGGCTTGAGACGTAGGAGCAATTTGAGTAGTACCAACCTTTGTGCAACTCTCGGCTCACAGTTGCACCACCGATGTATGGGTTACGTTCTAAGACTGCAACACGTAATCCAGCCTTCGCTAAGTAGGCGCCATTGGTAAGGCCGTTATGTCCTGCTCCGATAACGATAGCGTCATACTGATTCACTGTGATCTCCCCATCATCGTTACTGTTGAAAATGGTGCCATGTTAGGGCTGGCGCGTCCACCTAGAATGAATGATCATTCATTCTAACGTTGCGCGATGAAAACATAGGTCATAAGCTCGCAGGGACCCTAGTGACAAAAACAGAGAGTCTAAGTGAAAGCTGCCGCGACCCCGCAGAAGCGCCGAAAAATACTTCCCAAAGCACAGCGCCGACAGCAATTAATTGAGGCAACCATTGCATGCATTGCGCGGTATGGTCTCGCCTCGACAACCATGCACATGGTCACGCGAGAGGCTGGGCTAAGCGCGGGAATAGCGAATCTTCATTTTAAAACAAAAGAGAATCTATTGAGAGAGACGCTTAGGTATGTAGCTGAGGAGTATCACAAGGGGCAGATCGATATCATGAGAGGTCGCGAGGCTGACAACCTCAGTAACAGGCTCACAGCACTTTTGCATTTTCAATTGGGCAGAGGTGTCACTCAACGCCAGAAAATGTCGGTTTGGTTTGCCTATTATGGTGAGGTCGGTGCACGGCCGGTCTATCAGAAAATTGTATCTGCCTGGGATAGAGCCGCCGCGAGGGAGCTCGAGTTCTTATTCGCTTCGGTTATTCGAGAGGGAGGCTACACAGATATCGATCCGGGTGAATTAGCTATCGGCTACGCCGCACTTATTGATGGTTTGCATCTCGCGTTACTGGTGACTCCGCGAGAGCTGACAAAGCAGAATGCGAAGAAAATTGGGCGTGATTTTCTACGGCGCGCATTTCCCAATCATATTTAACTAAGCAACGCGTTTAATGTTTATACGCCGCTTCAAGCACACGCGTTCTCGGTTTATGGGTTGAGGGAGTCGAATTTCGTTTAGCGCTGTATTTTCGTCGGTGGGATGTAGTCGAAAATAAAGTTAATGCGTCCTTCGTCACCCTTATTCATGACGCTGTGCTTTTTTTGATTATTTATTTCATACACGTTGCCAATAGTCATTTTCTGAGGCCGCCCATCAATCATAAATCTGACTCTGGGATTTGTGTAAATGGGAATATGTATCCTATGGCCATAATGAAATGACGGGTGTTTGTCATGATGAGGCTTTATGACTCCTCCAGCTTCTAATCGGGCGGCCATGGCTCGGATGATGGTGCCCCCTCGAGGGTAGTGGTCTTCCAAAATTTGGTGCATCAGGGGGAGGGCCTCTTCTGCCAAAAGATTCCACCCAACGTCTTTCGCGACTTCTATATTTGGCCAACCTTGTCCATCAGTAAACACTAAGACAATGGATTGAGTATGCTGGTGAACTTCGTATTCAAGTTGCCGGAATTGGTTCCCCCACCAGGCTTCCTCTGGCAGCGATAGAATTTTATTTTTCAGCGGCTCGATGTCGTAACATCCCAACTCCTTGATGGGTACACCAATATCCATAACGATATCTCTCTAGCGTTCAATTGAGGATGGACAAACTGACCCGGAGGATCAACTGCTAGACAAAACTCTCACTTTTTCGTTGTTAACTTCGGCGGGGTATTCAAGCAGCATAGGAGATCAATTTCGAGCACTAACGTAAAGCAGTGCGTAGACCGAGAAAGCTACAGCCGCTGAAACCGTACACAAAATAAATACGCCGCTAAAACCCCAGCCGAAATCAAGCATAAAGGAAGCTGCAAAAGGGCCAACCGTCTGTCCTAATCCTTGTGCACCTGGGATGAAAGCCGCAGCGCTGCCCGATCTGTCGGCGACCGATACACCGCCCATTTGATAAACATCAATAAAAATCCAGAGAAAATTGAACATGGCAACACTGAACACAAAGATAGCTGCACTGATATTGACCGCTAGTAGACCTACAGCAAGCATCATCATTAAAAAGGTAATAAGAATGGGCTTCTCGTAGTCAAAATGTTTGAGCACGTACATGGCAACAAAACAGCCAACGAAGGATAGCAACACTGACCATGAAATAACTTGTCCGGCCCATTCCCCATCTAAACCGGCTGCCTCGGCCGCAAGTTCTATGTTGGCCCAATAAGCACCGATATTTATATAGGAAATGACGATAGCTGCGATGCCAATCCAAGCGAGCCCCGTTCGTGGTTGAGGCTCCGCCAGTGTCGCAGGAAGGTCTACTAGTGCAAAATCTGCTGTTGGTATGATTCTGACGAACGGGATTGTCACAACATAGGTCGCAATAAAAAATAGATAAATTCCATTCATTGTCAGGTGTGGTATCAGTTGCAACTCTAAGAACTGGGAAATGGCAAAAGCAAGAAGCATCCAATTAAATGCCTCCCTCGGTTTAGTACAAGCGCCAAGCCCTGCTACGGCTACAGCCGTATAGATGCCTGAACCCAGACCGGCGATTAGTCTGAGACCGAGGGTGGTTTCGTAATCAACATACTGTGTGCACAGGGCATTGGCGACGATTGCCAGCGAAATACCCAAATAGGTTAGCGTTTGTCTGCTCAGCTTTCGAATCAGTGTGGCCGTCGCGGATGCACCCAAAAATAGGCCCATCAAGTCGGCAGACGCAACCCGGTTCACCTCAACCTCGGTGAATCCAAGTTGATCTACCCACGCACTATTAATTGCCGGTAGTGCTACTAGCACGCTGTATCCCACCAGCGTCATAAACAGGCTGAGTAGAAAAGGACCTCTCTGATCAAAGGGATTACTTGATGAGTATGAATCGGCAGTTGTTGTATTCACCTCGGACCTCACAAGAGCATTGCGTGGAAGACTTTTAGTGGCGTGCCATGACTACTGTGTCACTCTGGCCGACCGAAGGCAATTCTCGCGGGCTCTTTTACGCACAATAGCAGCATGGACAGCTGAAACCTCGTACACTGCGACGCAAGTCGAATGTGAATAAGTAAAACGGCATGAATAGTCAGCATCCCCGAAGAATCTTTGAGCGGTCCATCGAGTGCCTGAAAGCCGGTCGTATCGACGAGGCTGAGTCGATGTGTCGAGAAGCATTACAGACGGACCCAGGCGATATTAATTTTGTCTCTTTACTGGGATCCATACTTTCTGAAAAAGGAGAGCTCGAAGAGGCTGAATCGTTACTGACGCGCGCAGTAAAGGCTGCGCCCGGGCACCCGAAAGCACTAGAGGACCTCGGAACCATTCTGTTGAATCTCAATAGGGCTGATCAGGCAATCCCCTATCTCAGGCGCGCATCTGAATTGCGACCCGAGCACCCACCGCTGTTGAGTAAACTGAGCGGAGCCTACTCAAGCATAGGTATGGTTTCTGAGGCTCAGAAGTACAGAGCAAAAGCCGCGGCGCTGTCACCAGAGCAGGCAAAGTTAGAGGAGGCTACCCGCTTGTTCGTCAGCGGGCGGTTCCGTGAGTCTGAGGTACTTGCGCAGGAACTTGTCCGCGAGAATCCAACCGATGTAAATGCCGCTTTATTGTTAGCTCGCCTTGCGATCAACGCCAGCTGTTTCGAAGATGCCAGAGCGATTCTGGAAAAAATAACGGCAATGAAGCCCCGATTCGTTGCGGCATGGCACGATTTAGGCACTGTGCTAAAGGAATTGAATGAGCATGAGGAAGCTGTTGGGGTCTTAGAGCATGCGGTAGGGATGGACCAACACAATGCGATGAGCCATTACTATCTCGGTGCGGCATTGGCTATGGCGGCAAAGCCTGAGGACGCCATCGCTTCGTATCAGAAAGCGGTAGCCATTGATCCAAATTTAACAGGCGCGCACATCGGCCTTGGCCATGTCCTGAAGACTGTCGGGGATCAGTCAGGCGGCATCGCAGCCTACCGACGCGCTATTGAGCTAAGACCGAATTTTGGGGAAACCTATTACAGTCTTGCTAACTTAAAGACCTTTAAGTTTGAAGAGAGCGATATAGACGCGATGAGTCTCAGGCTTGCGGACGAGAATCTGCCGGTGGACTGCAGAGTTCACTTTGGTTTTTCACTGGGTAAAGCCTTTGAGGATTTGAAGGACTATGAGCGGGCATTTGAACACTACGAAATCGCCAACCAACTACATCGAGACACCATTGCCTATGACCCGGTGCAAACTGAAGTGGCTCACGAGCGCATGCGCAACATATTTTCCGAGGAATACTTCAACGATCGGAAGAGTGGAGAAGTCTGCTCAGTCGCGGATCCAATTTTTATTGTGGGTCTGCCGCGATCAGGGTCGACCCTACTCGAACAGATTCTAGCCAGCCATTCTATGGTCGATGGCACCAGCGAGTTGCCTGATATTTCAATGATTGCTCAGGGTTTGACGCAACCCCGATCGGGGCAGGTTTTCCCACTGTGCATGCCTGATTTGTCAGACCAGCAAATTAAGGCGCTTGGTGAGCAATACCTCTCGCAAACAAGGAGGCATAGAGGCGAAGCACCTATGTTCACGGACAAGATGCCAAATAACTTCGCCTATGTGGGGTTCATAAAAACTATTCTTCCCAATGCCAAGATAATAGATGCTCGCCGACACCCAATGGATAGTTGTTTTGGGTGTTTCAAGCAACACTTTGCAAAGGGGCAAACTTTTACCTATGACCTGTTCGAACTGGGCGAGTTTTATTTGGAATACACAAGGTTGATGGATCATTGGGACAGTGTCCTTCCCGGCGCAGTGCTTCGCGTTCAATACGAGCAGGTTGTAGACGACTTGGAGTCGCAGGTTCGGAGAATTCTAGAGTTTTGTGAACTCCCTTTTGAGGACGCCTGTGTGAACTTTCATGAGACCAAACGGGCGGTTAGGACGGCGAGTTCTGAACAGGTAAGACAACCTATCTACCGCGGGGCAGTTGCCACGTGGAAACGATACGGTGCGAATTTAGATCCTTTGCGAGATATCTTGGCACCTGTATTTCCGGAGTGGGATAAATAATGACTCGAGCAACTAACTTGCCGAAGCTGGTTGCTACGTCTGTTGTTCGGGGTTCGCAAAAGGGACAGAGTCATGGTGGCGTTTACCTCATTGATTTTGAGAGTCGAGTCGTGGACCAAAAGATCGACTGGAACTCGGGGGATATCGATTTCTCCGGAAGAGGTTGGGACCGAGGTTTGCGGGGCATCGAGTTCACTAAAGATTGTGTCTGGATCGCCGCAAGTGACGAGTTATTTTGCTACTCGCCAGATTTTCGTGTCATAGAGTCCTTCACAAATCCCTACTTAAAACACTGCCATGAAATAAGCCGAAGAGATCACTTGCTCTTCCTTACCTCAACGGGCTTTGATTCTATTTTGGCCTTCGATTTGAATGCCAAAGAATTTATCTGGGGACTGTACATCTCAAAAAATGGGGCGGAGTGGGTCGGACAACCTTTTGACCCTCGCGCAAAAGGAGGGCCCGCCTTCGTCAATTCATATCATATCAACATGGTGCGAGTTGATAGGGACGGTATCTCGTTCAGCGGACTCAATACGCAAGCCTTGCTCGCTATGTCGAGTGATATGTCAGTCAAAGAAATTTGTAGTCTCCCGCGAGGGTGCCATAACGCCATGCCGTTTGCCGATGGTGTAATTTTCAATGATACAGCGGCGGATACAGTGCGCTTTGTCTCGCGCTCCGCGGCAGAAGTTCAGATTTCGGTTCCCTTATTTCCCCCAAACGAGCTTGACTTCATGGGGGTGGATGATTCCAAAGTAGCTAGGCAGGGGTTTGGACGCGGTTTGTGCATTCTCGACGATGGACTTGTTGCCGCTGGGTCCTCGCCTTCCACTATTTCCATCATAGATATCGTGAAGGGAGAGAGGCTCACTGCGGTGAACCTCACTATGGATATTAGGAATGCGATTCATGGGCTCGAGCGCTGGCCGGCTGAATGGTCATAAGAAAGGGCACTCTAGGTGCCCTTTGGATGAATGAGTGCAGGTTCAGAACCGTTTTCTAATCGACAAGCCCCAATTTCTGGGCCGGATTACATTAGAGCTATTTCTCCCCCATAGTGGATCGAAGTCAGCACTATCCTCGTAAGTGATACCTCGCTCATCTGATAGATTATTGATGTAGACGCGCGCCTGCCAGTCATCCATGTCAAGAGTAAAAATAGCGTCGGTAATTTTGTATTCACCTTGTTTCAAGCGGGCCGACGTAAATCCATCGTTCAGCTGATTGAGCGATGAGCCCACATTGTTGTGTTGCAGCCGGAAGGCGCCATCACCACCCATGAGATTAAAGCCGGAGTACTCGAGGTAAAACGAGTAGCTCTCATCTGCAAACAAGGGCAGTGCCGATTGTGGATCAAGTCCTGATGGGATCTGACCACCCGCCGCCCTTGG
>PKCZ01000177.1 GCA_002862405.1 Pseudomonadota bacterium | reverse complement strand
CACCGGGGACGCGCATCAGCTTTGCCATTCTTCGTAACCTGGGTACCTGGTGCTGCAGTTCAGCGTGGAAATCACCCACTTTGATGTGCATGACATACTCCTTTTTACTGGTTTGATCTTCTCGCACAAGCCCTCGCTCTCGTCCAAACAAAGGCTGTCTTGCTTTCTGAGGCAACGCGATACATCTTTACGTCTATCAATAATAAATCACAAGAGAAATACGATGTCTGAATTTCCATTACCCAACGTCTCTAACGACCTAAACGGCCAAGTAGCTTTTGTTACTGGGACTACCTCAGGCTTAGGAAAACGGTTTGCAAAAGTCCTTGCGGCCTGTGGTGCCAAAGTCGTCGCAACGGGTCGGCGCGTCGATCGATTGGAGGCGCTTGCAGAGGAGATTCGGGCGGACGGAGGTATATGCGAACCGATTGCGATAGACATGACCTCACGCGATAGTATTCGGGCGGCGTTGGTTGAAGCTGAAGCGCGTGTTGGCCCCGTTCAGATTTTGATCAATAACGCAGGCATCCCCGACGCCGAACGTGCCATTAAGATGTCTGATGAGCTTACTGATGCCGTGTTTGATACCAATCTAATAGGGCCCTGGGTTCTGTCTTGCGAGGTCGCTCGGCGACTCATTGAGCAAAAGATGCCGGGTCGCATCGTCAACATTGCATCGGTTGCGGCTTTTAACATATCAGGCGCCATAGCCACCACGCTTTACTCCACTACCAAAAGTGCAGTCGTGCGCATGACCGAGTCGCATGCAGTAGAGTGGGCGCGAAACCACATCAATGTGAATTGCATTGCACCCGGAGCTTTTTCGAGCGAGATGATGGACGGCATGCTGTCTCGCGTCGGCGATATCTCACAAGGCTTTCCACGCCGGCGAATTTGCGATCCAGCGCAAATGGATAGCACCCTACTCTTCCTGGTGTCACCCGCTTCGGAATGTGTGACCGGAACCGTTATAAAAATCGATGATGGACAGGGGCCGCGATAATGAGCTTATTAGCAGCACTGGATTTTACCGATAAACATGTCTTGGTTTGTGGTGGCTCCGACGGCATCGGCCATGGGGTAGCGACCGCCTTCTATGAAGCCGGTGCCACTGTATCCATTACGGGAACGCGCAGCGCCGATAGCTACGACAATGATTTTAGCCACTTGACCTATTACCAGCTCGATGTTCAAGATGAAGCTGCAATAACCCAGCTTGCCAGTCAGTTCGAGGTGCTGGATGTGTTGGCTAATTGCGTGGGGGCGGTGCTTTGGAAGAAAGCAGAATTTGAGCGATCCGGCTTTGACAAAATTCTGAATATCAACCTCTCGGGTGCAATGCAGCTCTGCACTGAGTTTTACCCCTTATTAGTGGAGTCTCAGGGCTCGATCATCAACATCGACTCTGTCGCGTCTATCAATCCAGCTGTGAATAACCCCGCCTATAGCGCGAGCAAAGCGGGTTTAGTTCAACTGACAAAAGCCTTGGCAAAAAAGTGGGGGCACTCAGGAGTGAGGGTAAATACGGTAGCTCCCGGCATGGTGCCGACGAAGATGACCGCAAATCAGTCCGGCCCGGAACAGGAAGCACAGTTCAGTAAAGTGAACCCCATACCTAGGTTCGGTACCCCCCAGGACATTGCTGGTGGCGTGCTGTTTTTTGCTTCCCCGATGGCAGCTTATGTCACAGGCCAGCAGCTAGTGGTTGACGGTGGGTTGAGCCTCTAGGCTCTGCCCTGGCCCTATTATTAGCCCAAAAAGTTACGGAGTGCGTAGGAGCCAAGGGTCTCTGCAACAATGGTTCCATTTTCATCCGTAAGTACAGCTTTCTGCTGGAAATCGTATCTGCCCGTCTCCTCGAGCTTGGCATTCATCTCTACCGCTTGCTCCGCAGTAAAATAGGCGGTTGCCGTAATATCCGACATCGCCGGCGCCTTAAAGTCAATTTTCAAATCTCTGACGACGGGTTGGAATTTTCGCGGATTGTCGAGGTATCGTGCGGTTATCAGCCCACCAAGAAATTCTCCCAGTGAGAACAGTGCGCCCGCATGCATGATGCCAATGTGATTTCCTGATGCCTTGGTATTGGGGATTAACGCCTTAAAGACGCCATGTTCAGCTTCCAATACCTGCAAACCCATAAACTCATAAATCGGACAGTTCTTTTTCGCGCCCGCCTCAAATGCTACTAAGTCCATAACCTACTCCTTAACGTAGCCATCATTCATTGGTCTTTTCGATGCCGCTAGCGTCTCATGGGTTTAGTCCAACTGACAATGACTTAAGATGTTGATAATCGCCCAGTGAGGAGAAACTGAGTTACGGTTTGGGCACTTGGATAAGAAAAAGAAAATGGGAAAGTGGTCATGAGTCGATATGTTACGACGCCTGGTAGACCTGAGGAATACCGACAGCAGGGAGAGAAAGCTGTCAGGCCGCGCGATGCCGCAACACTCATTATCGTGCAGCAAGCAGACGAGCCCAGAATCCTCTTGGGTAAGCGCTCGATGAAGCATAAGTTCATGCCCGGAAAGTTTGTATTTCCCGGCGGCCGACTCGATTACATCGATCAACGCATCAAGGTACCGTCCGAGCTCACAAATACGGTATTCACACGTCTGCGTCGAGAGATCCGGTCAAACGTTTCGGATGCCAAACTGCGGGGCTTGGCGTTGGCGGCTATTCGTGAGACGTTTGAGGAGACGGGCTTGGTTGTGGGGCGTCAGTCACCTGAGGTGGTTCGGACAACGAATCACAGTTGGACACAGTATTTTTCGCACGGCGTCGTTCCACCGCTCGAGGACATGGATTTTATTGCGCGAGCCATAACACCGCCCTACCGCAACCGCCGTTTCGATACGCGATTTTTCATGGTTCACGACTCGACAATTCACTCGGATCCTTCGCAGGTATCGAGCGCTTCAGGGGAACTACTCGACCTCCACTGGCTAACGCTTGATGAGGCTAGGCAGACCGATTTACCTGCGATTACGCGCATGGTGATTGACGTCGTCGAAGAGCGCTTGAAAATCCCGAAATTACAACAACAAGCGGCCCCAGCACCGTTCGTGCGAAACGCGAAGTCAAAGTGGTTAACTTCGAGTTTATGAGGTGCCTACATTCTCGTTTATTATTTGTGAGATCAAGGCCTAGCCGCACATTTTTTAGCTGGAGTTCTTGAGTCAAAAAGAATGAATGGAGGCTCGGGTCGGAATCGAACCGGCGTAGACGGATTTGCAATCCGCTGCATCACCACTCTGCCACCGAGCCATATTGGAGCGCGTGCTCCAGGACAGCGCGAAGTATACAGACTTCGCTTTGATTGTCATTACAGATTACGGGTTTTAACCCGCGAGGCGACGCTGATAACTCCCCTGCGTACGTAGTGCTACTGGCTAGATAATTTGTCTGCGAATTAACCGAAATACTGTAGTCGACCAGTTGCCAAGTCACAAAATGCGGGCTGCCGCTCCCGATAAATGGTTTGTAAATCCATAACGTCGATCATCACATGAATACGACGTAGTGCCGCCACTGACATCTTACAGGCGGAGTAGATGGTCGTATTAGAGCTGCGTCTGTAGTACTCAACCATCCGTGCCATCTCTTCATCGCTCACTCGTGTCTCTGAGCCAGGCGTCTGCGCCCTTGACCTAGAGAGGCATGGAAGCGCCAGTATATGGGAGGCTAGGCGAATATAGGCGGCGGGATGGTGTTTCATCAGCCGACAGGCAACCGACTTTTGCATTGCGCCTCTCGGCGGACGGCCTCTGAGCTCCAGCGCGTCGACTAGATCATCATGCCCTAGCTTTCTCAACGATAGCTTGACGATTCGGGACCGGTCTTCAGTCGTTGATAGAAAATCACAGACCGTCTCCTCGGTCGTTAACTCAACTGCACTTTCCCTAAGAACGAATTCAAATCCACGCATCTGACGACGGTTTGTCTTAACAAACTCGTCATAAGCGGATTCACCTAGAACTTCAGCTGTCAGCCACTGCGCCAAATCTGCGGCACTCCAAAAAAAGAACGAGTACTTCGCACGGTGACATATAAATATGACAGAAAAAATAGCTGGATGAGTCGATTGGCTAGATTGCAGCGCCTAAAGTTCGCTACGCAGAGACGTCGTGGTCGTTTTGCTCAGCTACGATCGAGATAGACCCCGCAGCGACGCCACAACTGCCGCATAGCGCAACGTCGTTAATCCCTCGCTTAGACATGGCGTAGGAAACAGGCTGACCGCACTCCTGACAATTGGACTCTGATGCGAGCCGAGATGAAAAGATGCCAATCCCCAGCCAGAGGGCTAGGAGCGTAAACAGCGCGACAATGAATAGGTCAGGAGACACGGCGCTTATACTAGAAAGAAACGAGGCGGCCTGCTACTTGTATTCACCGGTCCACACGCACACCCACGCCAAAAAAGCGGCGGTCGACATGCCTACAAAAAACATCACTGTGCCAAAATCCAATGGAACTGCCTCAGATGCCTCACTCTTTTTAGGAGATTAGATCCTGCAAAGCGGAGTTCAATTGAATTTGGATCAGAGTGTGAACCAGCTCAAATAGTTCTGTGCGAGCCCTTGAAGTCCAGGTGTTTCACACCCTTCGACCGCCTACCAAAACGGCTGCCAACGCCAACCCGGTGATTGTTCCTCCAAAATGCCCCATCACCGCAACAAGCTCCACCGAACCGCTACTTACTAGGCTCTCCCCCCTGGACGCCTCTGCAGAGACCTTCAACAGCAGGCCACAGAGTACAATCAAGGCAAGACGATCTCGTGCAATCGTGAGATAAAGCATGCTGGCAGCAAACAGTCCATGAAGTGCCCCAGATAATCCGCAAGTCTCGGCCACTGTGATCGACATATACGGCGGCTGTCCCAGTGCATGCTCAGAAAGCACGGCTCCCAAGAACCCGAAAACTAAAATCATGGCGAACTGAAGCCCTGAAATGAAACGTCGAGCCAGAAGTCCAATGAGGAGTAATCCAACTAGATTCGATAGAAGATGACGCGTATTTTCATGGATGAAATTGGTTGTAAATAGCTGATACCATTGAAAATTATCACGCTGATAAAGCAGTGGGTGTTGCCATTCGACGGGAAGTGACGCCATCAGTATGGCGAGGCTCGCAACCAACCCAACCAGTGCATCGACGCTTTTAAATTGCATACCCACGGAACCTAATCCAAAGCACAAAAGCGACTAACCCGCTGGAGCCCGGTTTGAGGGACTACGGGCGGCGCTTATGCCGCCTTTATCAAGAAGCGACGTCGGCGAAGCCCCAGTAGGGTCACCAGTCCCAGCATCAGCCAACCTATCGAACCGCCCGAACTCGGCTTGTCCTGGACCGTAATGGAGAATGGTGTCGATACAGACACCACGCCGTCACTCACAGTAACATCGAAGCGCAAGGTCTCAGTGGCACTCACCTTCGGCGTTGTAATGGTTGCCGATGTCAGCGCTCGGCCCGAGATACTAGCCGGCGTGCCTGAGATCTGTGTCCATGAGTAGGTGTAGTTTTCACCCACGGCCGCGTTAGTGACCGTAACCGTCGCGGCGACAGGTTCACCCTCTTGCACAGAGGACTGATCCAATGAGACCGAAGTCGTAGGTGCAATATTCACCGCAGTTAGGGTGTATTCCGCCACTGTGGCATCGACACCATCACTTACCGAGACGTTAAAGACCAACGTCTCCGCCTCCTGCGCAATGCGCGGCAGTGTCACCGATAGATTGGGCGTGCTTTGCCCGGTCAAAGTCGAAGAGGTACCACTGACTTGTATCCACTCGTAGGTGTATTCATCGTCCTCGGCACCGTTCGTTACCTCGACAGCAATGGCTGCAGCCGAGCCCTCATCAAGTGGGCCCTCGCTACCGGAGAGAACTAGCTCTGGTGGGATATTGGTTACCTCGAGCGAGAACTGCTCGGTCACCACACCACCTGATCCATCATCCACCGTAAAGTCAAAGATCAGTATTTCCGTATCCTTTACTCTGGGCGAAGTAATGGTCACATCAAGCGTATCTGCACCTGTAAGCTCCGCCTCTGGACCAGAGACCTGAGTCCAGCTGTATGAGAGCACATCCGTGACGTTTCTGTCGGTTGCCGTTGCGGAAACCTGAACCGAACCACCCTCCTGCGTGCTATCGCCAGCGCGATCCAGAGCTACTCTAGGCAGACTGTTATCGCAAACAACTGAGTCTCCCGCGACAGTTTCGAAGAGCATAGGTGACGCGATATTAGTGACGGTGACGTTGTCGATCCACCACCCGTACTCAGCGACAGAAAAATCGGACGCAATACGGAATCTGAAACGCACCGTTGAACCATTCAACGCGGACCCGAAGCTAATAGTTTCCCGCACACCCTCAAAACCGTCAGGGTCGCTCCGACCCGTGAAGGCTGGCCGGCCCGACAGCGCAGACTGATCGAAGGCCAACAAGGTGCTTGGATAACCAATCGCAAACTGACCGCCAGCATCCACTGCATCTTGCCAATCGCCGCCGTCGATACTGACTTCAACAACGCCGCCATCCCAATCGGCTTCTATCCAGTAGTAGTGCCAGAAGCTAATCGAAAAATCGTCGCCCTCGCCCACCGTAATTTCAGTGGTTTCAGCAGCGACATCCGTCGGGTATGGGTTGTTGAGCAAGAGCATGATACGGCTACCTAAAGGCTCAGGCGTAAACTGTTGGAAGAAGCCCACGTTTCCCGTATCGACCCGCTGCGTACCCTCGGCCGGAGATGCTTCCTCGTAAAGCACTTGCTCTTCAAAAGTCGCGAAAAAACTTCGGTCCTCCATATCCTCTACCGCCTGATCACCCACCAAAGGCTGCGGAGCAAAATCATAGTTGACCACTGTGCTCAATTGCATCGGTGCCGGTTCAACCGTGTCGTCACCAGTTTCGACCTCGAGGAACTGTAGTTCCATGGTCAAGGTGTCCGCCGTGCGCGCCGAATTCAAAACAACCTTCAGTTCTGGGCTGGAAACGGTCTCAAACAGGTCCAGATTGCTGAATTCCACCAGACCATCGTTCTCAATGGTGACATCATGGTTGCTTGTGACCACGGCCTGCGCGCGAACAGTGCTCAGGAACTCCGAACCGGCATTACTCACATCAAATGAAATGGTGCCCGTCTCGCCGACATCGAGCACGCCATCGCGTGAACAGAAGCCAGCATCCAAACCATCAAAGTCTTTTTCCAACTCAAAGTTTGTCGTCTCGTAGGTCGACAGCTGACTCAAGTAAGATTCCGTCACTCCTGACAATGGATACGCCCCGCGGGCTGGTGAGACCGCCCCCAAGCCCATACCGCGCCGAGCAAAAGCTTCTAATGCCATGACATAGTCATCACGCTCGTTGGCGTACATCGCTGCTAGAATGGCATCTCTCGCTTCTGTGTAAGTTGGTGCTATCGGCGTCATCTTGTAACCCGCGACGAGGTAATCTGCCATGCGGCTCTCGGCCTCGTCGAAGTCATATGTATTGAGAAGCCTGACATACACATCCCACAGCACCGATGCCCACATCTCCCCTGCCGCGTGAGGTGACCTGTTCGAGGTGGGGCTCAAACCGTTAGGCTGAGCACCGTCCTGGATATGAGTAAAAGTCAGGGGGTTAGTCGCCATATCAACTGTGTAGGGTGCGCGCCGAACCGA
>PKCZ01000013.1 GCA_002862405.1 Pseudomonadota bacterium | reverse complement strand
TCGTAGCCGGTCTTGAGTGGCAGCCAAGCGAAGACCACGTGGTTGAGTTTGCTGTGAATCAGGGCATCTTTGAGCAGAAGTCGGAATCAACCAGCATCCTACTGGATCGGTTCTACGCAGCAATGGATACAGTGGCGGACGCCAATGGTAACCCCGTTTGTCGATCAGATTTGGATCCAACCGCTGCATACCCCGTCGACTACTTTGCGTACGCAACCGGTTACTCGGGGGGCGGTTTTTACAGTGATCGTTACTACACATTCACACCAGGTGATGGTCAGTGTCAGCCGCTTAACCCCTTTGGCACTTTCGCTGCTAGCCCAGAGGCGCAGGACTTCATTACTGAGCGTTTGACAAATGAGCTCGAGGTGGAACAGTTTGTTCTGAATATCACAGCGGTTGGCTCGTTTGACGTACTCGGTGGTTTGCTGGATGGTCCCATCGGTTACGCAGCTGGTATCGAGTATCGCGATGAGTCAAGCGACAACCAACTCGATCCCCTAACGCTGGGTATTCTGCCAGAGGGAACATCCTTCACGCCTGGAGTGCAGGTCAGTGAGGTGTCGCCGTGGTTATTCGGCTTCACGTCTTTCGATAACACCCAGCAGTTCAATACATCCGGTGATTACGATGTAACTGACGTATTTGCGGAAATTCGCCTTCCCATTTTCGCTGATCGCTCTTTTGCACGTGAGTTAACTGTCGATGCAGCGGTGCGACAGGCGGATTACTCGACGCTGGGTGAAGCGACTTCTTGGAAGTTCGGTGCAACATGGGCGCCCTTTGATCAAGTCCGTTTGCGCTACACAACCTCTGAGGCTGTGCGTGCACCAAATATCTCTGAGCTGTATGATCCGCGTCTCCCAATCTTCATCGGTAGGAACGAAGACCCCTGTGATGCGCTGCGAATCAACGAGGGTTCGTCGGTCCGTGAGGCAAACTGTGCGGCAGCGCTCCAGGCGATTGGCGTAGCAAACTCTGCTATTTATAACGAAGCGGGTGAGTACGCGTGGGATAACCCACTGACAGCGCGTTTTAACGGCGTGTCTGGTGGTAACCCGAATCTGGGCGTAGAAACTGCGGATACCGATACGATCGGTGTGGTGTTGACACCCAGCTTCATCGAAGGCCTAACAATCACAGTAGACTACTGGGATGTGGCCATCGAGGACGCGATCTCGGCCGTTGGTGCGGGTGACATCCTCAAAGGTTGTTACGACTCCCCCAACTACCCTAACCTCGGCTTCTGTAATGCGTTTACGCGTCGTGCGGACGGTGGTTTGGACTTCCTCGAGACCGGACAAATCAACTTCGCGAATCTTGAGGCGGAAGGTTTTGATGTGTCGGCGTCTTACGAGTTTGCGGTTGACGACTACCTTGTCCGTCTCCGTGCGACTGGATCGCATCAGGATCAGCTGAATCGTTTCTTCAACCCGCTTGACGCAGCTGATGTCGACCCTGAAATTCAGGAGATTCAGCGCCCGAAGACAACAGCGACCCTCGGGGCCTCTGTTGAGTACGGTGCGCTAACTGTTGGAATGCAGACCGTCTACCAGAGCAAACAGGGTGTAGACGAAATCGAGGAGGTGTTGGGTTTAGGCGACAACCAGGCACTGTATGGTGATGCCGGATTCTTCGACTCTGTGATCATCACTGACCTGAACGCAAATTACCGTTATAGCGATGAGATGTCGTTCTTTGCCGCCATCAACAACGTCACTGACGAAGAGCCTTATGCGACTCAGAACGCATGGCCCGTCGGTCCGCGTGGTCGCACCTTCATTTTTGGTCTATCTTACTCAATGTAAGGACTACCTATCTGATGAAGAGCCCGCAGCGCAAACTGCGGGCTTTTTTTTGCCTGAAATCGCCGAATAGTTCCAGCTTCGGCGTTGCCTCACCGGTTAGCTGCACTCGTCACGGTGTGCTGGTTTTTCGTGTGTGTTTAGGAATGGAGTTCTTGCAACTATCCGGCATATGAATGGGCTGCTGGGCGATATATCCTAGCTTTGAGCGGATACCGCGGTTTCTTCTGACTCGGCTCGGATGAATGTGAGAAAGTCGTAAAGAATGACGTAAAGGGCCGGTATCAATACCAAAGTAACTGCCGTAGAGAAGACGACACCAAACCCAAGTGACACTGCGAGGGGTACGAAGGGCGCTGTATCAAAGTCACGGGTGACCATAAGCGGTAGTAAACCCATGAATGTGGTTACCGATGTCAAGAAAATAGGCCGGAAACGCGACATTCCCGAGTCAATGACCGCCTCTCTGAGTCCCATACCGTGGAGGCGTTGGTTACGGTTAATAAAGTCGACGAGCACCAGGCTTGAATTTATTACCACGCCCGCGAGTGCAATCATCCCGAGCAACGAGAAGAATACCAGGTCATAGTTCATGATCTCGTGCCCCAGAATGGCGCCAATGAAACCAAACGGAATACTGGCCATGACTACGAGGGGCTGCAAGTACGACTTCAATGGGATTGCAAGCAAGGTATAGATGACCATCAATGCCACGAGGCTGGCACTCAAAAGGCCACTCAATGCGCGGGTTCGCTCCTCGGCTTCACCCGCCTGTGACACGCTGATTCCTGGATAGTTTTCCATCAGCTGCGGT
This sequence comes from Pseudomonadota bacterium, assembly GCA_002862405.1. Classification (GTDB taxonomy): domain Bacteria; phylum Pseudomonadota; class Gammaproteobacteria; order Pseudomonadales; family Halieaceae; genus Luminiphilus. The sequence goes on along the minus strand of PKCZ01000013.1, from coordinate 5,139 downwards.
ACGTGCTTCCTGAATATCTCGGCGAGGACTGTTTCCGGTGGTGTAAGTTCTCGGTCGGCAGACGCAATAACGTTGATTGTCCGCTGTCCGTCCGTTCGGTTAATGGCAGAATTACCAACCGTGGGTGTTATTTTGGCGACTGACAGAGCCGGTACCTCGGTACTGTCGGGCAGACGTATGGTCATTGTTTCCAAACTGGCAAGTGACCGACGATCATCTTGTGGGAATCGTACCATCACTCGAACATCATCGCGGCCTCGTTGCACGCGCTGCGCTTCTCGCCCATAAAAAGCATCTCGCACCTGATTGCCAAGATCCGCCTGTGTCAGTCCCAGCGCTTCAGCTTCGGGGAGCACCTTCAAGGCGAGCTCGCGCTTACCAGAACGGTAACTATTACTAATGTCGTAAAGACCACCGTAAGTTGTAAGGATTTCAGTCAACTCGTTGGCAGCGCGTCCAAGTTGCTCAATATCTCGGCCTCGGAGTTCAAGATCAATATCGGCACCCATGGAGACGGCGTCCGCCGAGAAGCTGAGTTCAACGACATCGGGAATCGGGGGGGTCAGGTCTCGCCAGAGATTTACTACCTCTTGAGGCGTCATACCGCCGCGCTCACGATAGGGAACAAGGTTCAAAGAGACTTCGGCAACGTTAGATCCAGTATCGCCTACCATAGCAAAGTCTTGGGTAATGCTGACGCCGACCGATGAGAGCTCGTTTTTGAACGCTGACTTGCCGTCATCGCGCCCGGCATCTACTCTTCGTCGCGTCTCGGCCGCGGAGGCCTGAATCTTCTCGATGACGGCCTGTGTGCCTTCCAGTGGGTAGCCCTCGGGCATGACCACTCGTGCGACTACATTATTTCCCGCGACTGCAGGAAAGAACTGGAAAACGACACGACCACTTGCTATCAAACCACCCATGATAACCATCATCGCAAGTGCAATAGACAAAGTTGTGTAGCGGTTATCGATACCCCACTCAATCCATCGCTTATAGCGGCGTGTCGCAAAAGACTCCAGCGAGCCAGCAATCCGGTCCTGTAATGTCTCCCATCGTTGACTAAATCCATACTGAGCTCGTTTTTGACTGCGGTGGGCGAGGTGGGACGGTAAAATCAGCTGAGATTCGACAATGCTGAAGATCAGACAAAGCACGACAGTGCCGCCTATCGAGACAAAAAACTGCCCCAGATTACTGTTCACATTCAGTAGCGGCATGAACGCGGCAATGGTCGTCAGAACTCCAAAGAAGACGGGTACTGCGACCTCACTCGTGCCCCGGATCGCGGCGGTGCGAGGGTCAAAGCCTTCTTGCTCCTTTGTGTAGATTCGCTCACCAACTACAATCGCGTCGTCGACAACTACCCCCAGTGACAGTAGAAGACCCATGAGGGATAGGGTGCTGATGCTCAATCCTGCACTTGGGAAGAAAGCTAGTGCGCCGAAAATGGCAACGGGAATACCCGCACTAACCCACAGCGCGAGTCGTACTCGGAGAAACAGCGATAGGCTGACAATGACGAGCAAAAGACCCCCTAATGCGTTATTAACCATGGTTCCTAGTCGCCCGACGAGCTCGTCGGCTTCATTACTCCACATCGTGAAATGAATACCCTCGGGGAGTTCCCGTTCTTTGCTCTCAATGTAGGCAACAACGGCCTCCGAAATTTCGATGGCATCGTCGTTACCGATACGCGAAATTTGAATCATCATGGCTTGTTCGCCATTAAATTCGCCGTATTGATCCACATTTTCAAACCCATCGACGATCGTAGCGATATCTCGGAGCAACAGACGACCACCACCAGGCTCGTATGCCACTACAACGTTTTCCAGCTCTTCTCCTGTGTAGCGCTGACCGGTGCTTCGCAGACGAATCTCGCCAGCATCGGCCTTAACAGAACCGCCGGGTATATCGATGCTGGAACTGTAAATAGCGTGCGCGACTTGCTCCAATGTCAGTTGGTGTCTGCGTAATGTGGCTTCAGATATCTCAACAGATATCTCGTCTGCACGCATGTAAAGTGTCTCGACAAGGCTTACTTCGGAGAGTTCGAGCAGATCCTTTCGGATCGACTCGGTGATGTTTTTCAGTGAACGCTCATCTGTATCGCCGTGCACCGCTATTTGAGCCACAAGGCTGCGCATAGTGACCTGCGAGACAATGGGCGGCTCCGTATTTGCAGGAAAGGTAGAGATGGCGTTGATCTGAGCCTTGATATCGTCAAGCGCTTTGGCTTTATCAGCGTCCATTTCCAGCTCGACGGCGACACTGCACTGACCCTCCGCAGCAGTTGTTTTGACCTTGACAATATTCTCAATGCCGTCGATCGATTCTTCGATGCGCGCACAGACGCCAGTTTCTACTTCGGCTGGTGCTGCACCCAGGTAGGGGACAGTGACCATGACGACGGGCGCATCGACGTTTGGGAACTCTTCCTTGCGTAAATCGTTGAGCGCCAATAGCCCCGAGGCAATTAGGATGGACATTAATAGATTGGCGGCAACGGGGTTATCGACAAACCAGGCTATGAGCTTTGGCATTTGCGGGCCTCAGTCAATCACGGTCACAGGCATACCCTCAACCACAAACTGTAGTGGAGAGATGCTGATGCGCTCTCCCGAGGCTAGTCCCTCAGAGATAAGTACGTCGGTGTCCGAGAGCTTGAACACAGAAACATCTCGGAAGTGGAGCTGATTATCCTCGTCGATAACCATGACCGAGTTATCGGACCGCAGGGCACCCCGTGGCACAGACACTAAACCATCGACGGTACGACCTGCTATGACTGCGTCAACGAATAGTCCAACGGGCAGTCGGACGCCATTATCGTTGAGCGTCTCGGTCACTTCGACGATGACATGCAAAAAGCGACTTTTTGTTGAGATCTCTCCTTCCGTTCGAAGCAGTTTGGCCGACCATGATTGCTGGTCTCCGGCGTAGTTGGCGCTCAGCATCACATTCGCCGGTTCTTCACCCGACAGTCCGGTTTGCGCATAGCTTGGATCCAGATAAGCAAGCTGTGCATCTGCCAGAGGCAGGCGAACTTGGAGTCGATCGGTGTCATACAGGGTGGCAATCATGGCCCCCTTGGCCAAAAACTGCCCGATATCCACGTTCTCTGCGCGAACACGACCATTGAAGGGTGCGGTGAAGACCGTGCGCTCGAGGTCCACATTCGCGCGTTTCATAGCTGCAGACGCGTCATCCACGGTGGCGTTTGCGATCGATAGTAACCGTTCGGCGCTCTGCAGCTGCGCGATGCTCGTCAACTCATCACCGTACAGTGATCGAACGCGCGAAGCCTCCTCAGCAGCAAAGCGCTGCTCTGCTTGCGCGCGTGACAATGCGGCTTCGGACCTCGCCAGTGCAATTTCATAGTCTCGCGGATCCAACTTCAGCAAAATATCGCCTTTGCTGAATTCCCCGCCAGCAACAAGGCTTGAGGAGATTTTGACTACCTCGCCCGCCACTTGTGCAACTAGCTTCGTCTCTACACTGGGCTGCACATTCCCTTCAGAGTTGACGCTGAGTTGCATTGGGGTGAGATTGATATCGAGAGCCCTAATTGCGACGGGAACTGGCTGCTTCGCGGTCGTCTTCAGTGTCGGCTGGTTTTTAACCAATGCAACAAAAATCGCAGTAGAAACTGCCAATATTAGTATCGGTGAGATTAACCTTTTTACACCCAAAATCTCGCTAGACTCACGGTCGCTCATTATGGATTCCAGTTTAAAGAAGCTCGGTTCGTGGCCGCCGTTATCGGACGCTTCAGCATAGGAGTTGCTAAGTTTAACCCACCCTCTGTGAGATTAGTGTGAATTACCCTAGAGCAGAGCTCTTTAATTATCACAATGCAGTCTCTGAAGTTTTTTCCTCGTTCCCAAAAGCTTTTGAGGGCAAGGCGTTATTGAAAACATTCGCGTTGGTACCATGCAGTCTGCGAACTGCTGGGATTTGCGGAACCTTTATCAGTAAACAAACGATTGCTGATTGCTAACATTCGATTGGATATTTTGCGCTCTAAAACGCAATAAGGCTCGTTATTTTGGACTACAAAAACAGGCTTGATCAGTGAGAACGATGCTCCAACACCTCCGCGTTTTCGCATAAGATCGGTATCAGATCCACTCAATGGACTAGGCATGCAGGTTACGCACAATTACCCATCATCTACCATGCCGCAAGGGAGAACAAAATGAGCGATGTTAGAAACGATCATGATGAAGTAGGTGATTCAGTCATCTACGAATTTGGCGCTGGAATTGCTTGGATCTCCATGAATCGGCCCAAGTATGGCAATGCGCAGAATAGTCGCATGACTTATCAGCTGGATGCCGCTTTCATGAAGGCGGTCGCTGACGACGATGTTAAAGTTATTGTACTGCGCGGTGAGGGAAAGCATTTTTCAGCCGGGCACGACATTGGCACACCTGGGCAGGATTTGCAGTGCAGTCAGGATCGCGTCACCAGTTGGTATGACCACGCAAATAAGTCAGGTGGCGAGTTTCTTTACGTCCGAGAAGCGGAGGCTTATCTCGGGATGTGTCGCCGGTGGCGCGATATCCCTAAACCAACCATTGCAGCGGTACAGGGTGCTTGTATCGCTGGTGGCTTGATGCTTGCGTGGATTTGCGACTTGATAGTTGCTACAGACGACGCGTATTTTTCTGACCCTGTGGTCCGAATGGGGATCCCCGGCGTCGAGTATTTCGCACATCCCTATGAGCTCAATCCGCGAATCGCAAAAGAGTTTTTGTTTACAGGCAACAAGATGGGCGCCGAGCGGGCTTACCAGATGGGTATGGTCAATCAGATTAGCTCCCGGGACAGTCTAATAGATGATGTAACCGCGCTCGCTACTAAGATTGCAGCGGTGCCGCGCCTTGGTCTAGCTCTGACGAAGCAGGCGATCAATAACGTCGAGGACCTTCAGGGCAAGCGGCAAGGTATGGAGGCGGCGTTTGCTTGGCATCATTTTGCCCACGCACATAATGACCTGCTGTCCGGTGATAAATTGGGTGGGTTCGACGCAAAGGCGATGGCGGCGGCAAATAAGTTTGAAGAGAATTGACGCCCTGGGTCTGTTGCATCCCAAGCAACAAAAAGCCTTCATAGTAGGCGTTCGAGACTCGT
>PKCZ01000083.1 GCA_002862405.1 Pseudomonadota bacterium | reverse complement strand
GCCAATCGTAGAGACTTGAAGGCGCAAAAACCTTGATTGCTCAACTAGCGTCCATTTCCGCGAGCATCTTTTTAATGCTCTGTGCAAGTTTCAGCTCATCTCCGCGCTTAAATCCGATGTGGATTTCTCTAACACGCCCCGCCGCATCGAGAAGATAGCCTGATGGCATGCCATCAACGGCGAATAAGCGCGCTATGTCGCCCTCAGTGTCAATGACAACGGGGTAATCGACTGTGTATCGTGCTAGAAAGTCCCATGCGTCTTCTTCAACCACATCAATGCTGATCGCGAGAAACTGCACCGGGTCGTCAGAGAACGCTTCATTCAAGCTATTGAGGGCAGGAAGCGACAAGCGGCAAGGCCCGCACCAGGACGCCCAGAAATCCACGTACGTGATCTTTCCCCGGAAATCGGACATTGACAGATCGCCTTCGGCATTCTGAATCGCTGGCAGAGTCCAGTCGGGTGCAGGAACAGGCGGGTTAACGCTAACCACATTATTCTTACCCGCCGCGTGAGCGCTTAGAGTAAGGAATGAGCTGATAGTGACAAGTGCAGTGATGAGGCGCTTCATGTTTTTTCCATGTCGAAAACGTCTAGTTTACGCGTTTTATTGATGGGGTGATCACAACGAACGTGTTGTTCTTGGCATCGAATAGCGCACAATCAAGACATTGAATGGAGTGGCGCCAATCGCATGAAAGCGCGCCTACCAGCAATCTGCAAGCGACGCGTAACTGCCCGACCCGTCAGGACCTGACTGGTTGATTGCAAAGGTCCCGCAGCTATCGCGGTTTTGCCCGCCATTGATGTTTGGAGCAGCACTAGCGACAAAAGCTATTGCACTGCTCGAGACAATCGACACGTTGTAGTAATTGCGTGAAGTAGATTTATACGTGCTCAAGCCTAGGGCACTCATGCTAGAGGCGTAGCTTCCGTTATCCGCTCGATATTTTTCCTGCTCGACTTGAACGAACATTAGGGTTTTCCTCGCGTCGGCGCGGCGCGCTTTTTGAACCTGCGAGTTCCAGGTGGGAAGGACGACACTGGCGAGAACAGAGACGATGGCCACCACAATCAGCAGTTCGACGAGCGTCATTCCTCTGTTTTTTTTATTGTTCATGATGTCGCGCTTCACAAAAAAACATCCCGAGTGAATCTAATCACAGCAGGGCGTTTGGGTACCACTCATAACGTCATGATTAGCGGTTCCGGCTGAGCCTCTCGTGCGCATCAACCCATTCATTGGTTCGGGTTGCTTTGTCGACTCGCGTTGCTGCTGCCAGCGACAACTCGCCCGCAACCACAAGTCCCGATGCGATTTCGCAAAGCTTGAGCGCACGGTCCTTACCAAAGCAGTCCATCATCTCAAGGCATTCGCGCTGCGTCGGCAAATTCGTGCCGCCGCCATAGCTGGCCATGATGATGGAGGGCAGCGTGATTGAGAAATAGTGATCTCCCTCGCGCGTCATTCGCTGATACACCGTGCACTGGTTGGACTCACCAATATTCGCCAGATCCTGGCCTGTAGCGGCGTACAGTGCCGCTAAGCCATTGGCTGGGTGACTGGCGTTGTTCGAGCTCGAGGTCGTCAGTGCAGACAGCGTTGTAATCTGATAGCCGTACTGCATTTGCTCGGGCGTGATACGGAGGTTATCCATCAGCACCTTTCGAGGAATGGTAACTTCGGCTGTGACGCGTCTACCACGACCTTTCAGCATGTTGACCGCTGATGTCTTTTTTTCCGTATCCCAATTGCCTGACAGCATGTAGTTACGCATGGCCCCGGGGTAGTTCTTACGAATCCATTCACAGGCAAAGAACGTCGCTCGGCTGGTCATGTTCTGGCCCGCAGCATCACCGGTCGAGTAGTCGAAACGACAGGCCACAAAGTTATGCGTGTGGTAATTCTCGATCTCGAGCAGTTTTCCGACAGAGGTCGTACTCTCTGCCTGCTCTCTGATCGCGTCGACGTTGGCTCGCAGCCACAGTTGAAAGTCTCGAGCTTCTCTCGCATCGCTGAAGATGAACAAAGGAGCCCGCTGCATCGATTCAGCAGAGACGGTGGTCTTCACACCACCAGACTCACGAATCACCTTCATGCCGCGGTTGTAGCTCGCTAACATGGTGCCCTCAACGGTGGCCATGGGAACAAAAAACTCGCCTTTGGCATATTCACCGTCCACCAGAAGCGGTCCCGCGATTCCGATAGGGATCTGGGAAACGCCCCAGATGTTCTCGATGTTTCCGGACATAACGTGCGGGTCATACGAAAACTGCTTGGTGTGGTTTAACTTGGCACCGGTCTGGGCTTCGATAAACGCTTGACGTTCAGCAATGATTTCCGGGCTGTAGTCGTCTTCATTCGAGCGAGGAATTTTTGCGCGTTGCCCGCTCATACTTACATAATCCGTGCTTTAGCCGCGTTATATTGCTTGACCAGAGTCGCTATGTACTCGCCGGCTGTCTCGCGCGCTTTGACTGCACCAATGCCTTGGCCAGAGCCCCAAATGTCCTTCCATGCCTTCGCATCGGTGTTGCCACCCGATCCAAAGTCCATCTTGGTTGGGTCGCTCTCGGGCAGATTGTTGGGATCGAGGCCGGCGTTCTCAATCGATGGCTTCAGGTAGTTGCCGTGAACACCCGTAAAGAGACTGCTGTAGACGATGTCGTCAGCCCCACAGTCGACGATGGCTTGCTTGTAGCCCTCGTCAGCGTTGGCCTCTTCGGTCGCGATGAAAGCTGAGCCAATGTAGCCCATATCAGCACCCATCGCTTGCGCCGCGAGCACAGAGTCACCCGTGGCCATGGAGCCTGATAGCAGCAGCGGTCCGTCGAACCACTCGCGAAGTTCTTGAATTAACGCAAATGGCGAGAGCTGTCCCGCGTGACCACCGGCACCGGCGGCGACTGCAATGAGGCCATCTGCGCCCTTACTAATGGCACTTTTGGCAAAACGGTTGTTAATGATGTCGTGGAGGACGATGCCACCCCAACCATGAACTTGGTCATTTACCCACTGTTTTGCGCCGAGTGAAGTGATAATGATGGGCACTTCGTATTTCTCGCACATGTCCATGTCATGCTTTAGTCGCGCGTTTGAGCCGTGGACGATTTGGTTCACCGCAAACGGTGCCGCTTTATTATCGGGGTTATTCTTGTCGTGATCTTTCAGCTCGGACGTGATGCGATCTAGCCACTCCTCGAGCACGGGTTCGGGTCTCGCGTTGAGTGCTGGGAACGAACCAATAACACCAGCCTTGCATTGAGCAATGACGAGATCCGGGTTGGAAATGATGAATAGGGGCGAACCAATGACCGGAATCGACAAGTTGTCTTTTAGAATTGATGGTACTGCCATGTGAGTCTCCTAATAACGCAGGACTGAGTGTCAGATAAACATTCGGATTTGAACTTACAGTATGTTTTTTTTGCCAGCAAGCAAACACGACATGATTCCGCGTATTCACCGTGGTTTTGCCCGTGCATAATGTCTGCAAAGACTTTGTGACAGCCTCGTATGTATCATCAACACTTTGGACTCAACGAAGCGCCGTTCTCGATCGCGGTCAATCCGCGTTATCTATTCATGAGTCAACGGCACCGCGATGCCCTTGCACATCTTCTTTACGGTGTAAGCGGGGGTGGCGGTTTTATCTTGCTGACCGGTGAGGTTGGTACAGGGAAGACAACGGTTAATCGGTGCTTACTCGAGCAGTTACCTGACACCACTGATTTGGCCATCATTTTGAATCCGGCGCTGAGTGCCGTTGAATTACTCGCCAGTGCCTGTGATGAGTTGGGCATCGACTACCCCAGAAAGACCCACAGTCTGAAGGCGCTGACCGACGCGCTCCAACGTTACCTGCTTGAGAATTACGATCGCGGCCGAAAGACCGTACTAATGATCGACGAGGCACAACATCTCGACTTTGATGTTCTCGAACAGATACGGCTGCTGACGAATCTTGAGACCAACGACGAGAAATTACTCCAAATTATTCTTATTGGGCAGCCAGAGTTGTCGGATAAGCTAGCTCGGCCCGAATTGCGACAGCTCAATCAACGGATCACGGCCCGCTATGACTTGCAGCCTTTGAATCTCGACGAGACGAGCGCTTACATACGACATCGCCTGGAGGTGGCCGGCTTGAAGGGCGATCGACGGTTGTTTGATTCGCCGGCGGTAAAGCAGATTCACGCCCTCACGCGGGGCATTCCGCGCTTGATTAATGTGGTGTGTGATCGAGCCTTGCTAGGCGCCTACGGCCAGAAGCGAGGGAGCGTTAACCAGCCCCTGGTACGCTCGGCTGCAAACGAGGTGTTTGGCGAGAGCCACAGTGAGCAGCCCTGGTCTAGTCGTGTAAGCGGGTGGTGGCTTGCGTTGGTGATGCTTGTCCTCTTTGGTGCGCTGCTTGCATACATGGGTAAGCTGCCCACCGATGATCTGAGTGCTAAGGATACTGATAATCCGAAATCGGTAGCTACGCCTGTTGCAGCAGAGACAGTAGGCCCCTCTGCGCAGCTCACAATGATACCGGCTCCCCAATGGGAATTCAGCGAGTCGGATGGGTTGGCAAAACTGTGGTTGGCTGCAACGGACCTGCCAGCCCCCAGTTCTTTGTGTCCACCACCTGCCATTACGCGTCTTTCCTGTAGCGTTGGCTCCGCAAGAGTTTGGAATGAGTTAGCGTCGCTCAATCGACCGGTCCTGCTTGAAACCGTTACACAGGAAAAATTTTTCGCCAGTGTCCTCCTATTTCAGATTGACGGGTCTGAGGCTGTGGTGTGGACGGATCAAGGTCTGCAGTGGGTGGCGTTAGCAGAGCTTGCCGATACGTGGACAGGCACGTACCGATTGTTCTGGCAAGCACCCACGGGCTGGGAGGGCTCTCTATCTCTCGGTGATTCTGGGGTCGTGGTTACTCAGGTGGCCCAAATGTTTGCGACGCTCGATGGGATGGAGCTAAAAGAAGTGACCGAGTTTGGGCCGGCCCTGGAAACGCGTATTCGCCTGTTTCAGCAAGCTGAGGGTTTGCCTATCGATGGGGCGATGAACCAGCTTACGTTGTTGAGGCTCAATGAGCGTTTGGGCATTGGTCTGACAGTGAGTCGCGCCTTAAAACGGGCTCAAAACTGGCAGGACGCGCGCTAATGTCGATGATTCTTGATGCTATTAAGCGCTCCAAGGAAGCACCCGAGGGAGGAGGGTCCATCCCATCTCTCGATACCGAGCACTATGTAGCGTCCGATCAGCCAATCTGGCAAACGTCGGGATTCAAGTTTGCATCAGTTGGCGCTTTTGGCGTAATGGTCATCGGTTTGGCTGTTTTGTATTCATCCGATCGCGATGGATCCCACGCATCTGTCATTGAGAGTGGCGTTATGGTGGAGCGGGCTACGGGGGAAAAAGCCATTTATGCTGCTGCAGCAACACCCAAGGACATCGTCTCCAATACTCAGTCTCAGACGCCTCTTACATCTTCGACACCTGTTTCGGGGTCATCGACACGAGATAAAAGTTCACTTCAATCTAGCGGGGATATGAGAGGTACGCGACCGATCGTCATTCCGACTGAGACCAAGCCAGCAAAGAACAGCGGCCCCAACGCAGAGGCGTTGTCGTCGCTTTACGCCGCGATGAACGAGGAGGTCGACGCTGCATTCAACACGTCTACTGTCTCTGATGCTGAAATAGAGGCTGCTCCTGACGCGGTAGATCAGGCGGCTGAGGTATCGGAATCATCGGGAGGAGTTAAAGACGGCACGGCGGTTGATTTCGCGGAGATTCTCGCCCAAGCACAGAAGGAGCTGGGTGTTCAGCCATTAGTCGAAAGCAGCGAGCCGCTGTTGGAGACACTGTCGCAGCAAACGAAAGATCAAATACCGTCCCTAATTTACAGCGAGCATAACTACTCTGCAAATGGGCTCTCGGAGGTGGTTCTCAATGGTCAGTCTCTCACAGAGCGGCAGCGTGTGGGTCCGTTCACAGTTGTGGAGATTCTGTCCGACAGTGTCATCCTGCGATGGCGGGAGACGCAATTCAGGGTCCGCGCACGCAATAGCTGGATCAATATGTAACGTTATAGGACTTAAGGAGCAGGGTTTGGGATGGCCTGCTGTATGGCTTCAATCCCCTGTAAGACGTCCTTACTAAGAACGACATCCAGACTGTCGATGTTCATTTTGAGCTGTTCCATCGTTGTGGCACCAATGATATTGGACACGACGAATGGGCGCGCATTCACAAAGGCCAACGCCATATGAGTTGGGTTGATACCGTGGTCGTCCGCCAGCTGTAAATAACGCTCGGCCGCCTCCCAGGTTTCTGCGCCCTCGTAGCGCGTAAAGCGCTCAAAGACCACCATCCGTGACCCCTCTGGCTTGGCTCCATTCCGATATTTACCGGTCAGTAAGCCCATACCCAGTGGTGAATAGGCGAGCAAGCCAACATCTTCCCTGTGAGACACCTCCGCCATGGCAATTTCGTAGGTACGATTCAAAAGACTGTAAGGATTCTGAATGCTTTCGACGCGCGGAAGTCCCTCACGATTGGCTAGTTCCAGAAACTTCATGGTGCCCCACGGCGTCTCATTCGAGAGGCCGATGGCTCGCACTTTTCCCGACTGAACGATGTCCTCCAATGCTCTAAGTGTTTCTTCAATCGGGGTTTCGGGTTGTTCTCTGTGGAGGTATCCCCGCTGACCAAAAAAATTGGTGTAACGGTCTGGCCAATGCAGCTGATAGAGATCAATGCAGTCTGTCTGTAGTCGCCGCAAAGAACCGTTGACCGCTTCAATCAATTGCTCTTTTGTGAACTTTGGACCACCTCGTAAGTAGTGAAATTCCGGATTTGGTCCTGCCGCCTTGGTGGCGAGTACATAGCTATCTCGCAATCCAGTCTTTTTGAACCACGTGCCGATGTACTCCTCTGTTCGACCCTGAGTCTCAGCGCGTGGCGGTACCGGGTACATCTCTGCGGCATCCAGCATGTTGATGCCTCGCTCAAGCGCATAGGAAATCTGCTCGTGGGCCTCGGCCTCAGTGTTTTGTTGACCCCAGGTCATGGTGCCTAGGCAAATTTTAGAGACCTCGCGGCCAGCAATCGTTCGTAACGTCATGTTTACAGCTCCAAATAGCGCATCATCGCATCATAGATATCGCGCTGACGCATGAAAGGACTTAAGACTGATTCGCCCTCAGAGTTAGCAAATAGCGGTACATTGGCGCCTGTATGTTCCTCTGAGCTGATATTGTTTGTAGCGTAGTTAATCCGCATCACACTGCCCTCGGGGGTCGCAATACGTGCCACCTTTCCCGGACTAAACACAGGAATGGGTAAGGAGGTATACAAGGTGGGATCCGGCACAATCTGGGCAGCTTGAGAGTGGTCAGCTGTGACTATGATAAGTGTATTGGGATTGTCATTCGCATATTCCATGGCGGCAGCGAGCGCTTCCTCTAGCTGTTTGATTTCACCAATTGAACCGCAAGCGTCACGTTCATGACTCTTTTTATCTATCGAGGCGGACTCGATGGTTAAGAAGAAGCCCTTGTCGTTGTCGCGTGATAAGTGATCGAGGGCATAGCGTGTCATCATCTCCATGCTGGGCATCTCTGCAAAACTCGGGTTGGCTTCACACTCAATAATCTCAGGTTGAGTGATGGAGCCAATCATTTCGTGAATGTGGTTCAGCCAGCTTCGCTCGATGGACTCGGCGATTCGACCATTTGTACCGCGCCATGCCACGGGCATGGTGTCCTCGGAAAACAGACCGATAACGCGACCCGAGT
>PKCZ01000110.1 GCA_002862405.1 Pseudomonadota bacterium | reverse complement strand
TGAGACATCGGGGTGATTAGCAACAAACTGCGAGATCGACTCCGGCAGCACGTAACGCGCCTGACCATGCGTTGTCGCCACCGACATGCTGCCCGCGACGTTATCCGAGTAATCCTGTGCGATTCGCTTTATTGATTCCGTCTTCCGCAGAATCTCGCCAGCCATGTCGATGATCGCTTCGCCCGCGGGTGTGATATGCGTTAGGTGCTTGCCACTGCGGGCAAAGATTTCAACACCCAGCTCACCTTCCAATAGTCGTATTTGCTTACTGATGCCCGGCTGTGACGTGTAGAGACTTTGCGCAGTGGCAGATACATTGAGGTCGTGGTGAGCCACTTCCCAAATGTATTTGAGTTGCTGAAGCTTCATAAGCACCTTAGGGAATTAAAAACTGGCGCCTAAGATACTTTGGTTCTAAAAAGGTGTACAGACTCGATTAGGGCTCGTTCGCGACACCGTGCGGCACATGCCCAGTCGCAATATGGTCCGCCGCCAACTCGCAGTGGGTTTGCTGATCATCAAAAAACACATCGGCATCGTAGGCTTTCAAGAACTCAACCTTCGGAAGTCCGCCAAGGAAAATGGACTCATCGAGACGAATATCCCATGCACGCAACGTTCGGATCACACGTTCATGCGCGGGCGCCGAACGAGCTGTGACGAGCGCTGTTCTAATTAACTGTGCTTCCTCGGGAAGCGATTGTTGCAGTACATGAAGCGCACTCAAGAAGCTCTTAAAGGGGCCTCCCATCAACGGCTCATTACGATGTGCTTTCTCACTCGCCGTAAACGCCTCTAGCCCCTCTGACTTATAGACTTTCTCTGCCTCGTCTGAAAACAATACTGCATCGCCATCGAACGCGAAGCGGATAGTTGAACTCGTCGAGTCATCGACTGGCTTCGATACCAGAGTCGCCGCAGCCACATTGTTTTCAAGCGCCTTTCGCACATCCGCAGACTCAGACGATAAAAACAAATGACACCCGAACGCTTGGATATAGCGCCAGGGTGATTCGCCACCGCAAAAAGCGGCTCGAGTAATCGGCAGGCCGTAGTGTTCGATGGAGTTGAAGATTCGTAGTCCCGTATCCGCGGAGTTACGGGACAGAAGAACGATTTCAACACCGAGAGGCTCGGATAACACGTCATTCAGCGCTAGCAGTTTCTTTGCGAGATTGAATGCTTGCCCTGGATCCAGGGGCGTATCCTCATGGTCGATTTGATACGCGGAATACGCCTCAAGCCCCTGTTCTTCAAAGACTAAATGCTCGGCGTCCAGATTGAAGAGCGCTCGTGACGAGATCGCTATAACTAACTTCTCTGGTGCCAAATTAGACATACATTCAGTATTCCCGGTCTAGAATTCACTCGGCGGCAACTTCTGTACCTGATGGCTTACGCGCGAAATACTCTCGCGTTAGTGCAAATACAACAGGCGACAACAATAGAAGCCCTATCAGATTCGGGATGGCCATGAAGGCGTTGAGTGTATCTGCGACCAACCAAATTAAGCCCAGGTCCGCGCCGGCGCCTACAGGGATCGCAAGCACCCACAACACCCGAAACGGCATGATGCCCTTCGTGCCAAAGAGATAAACCACACACCGCTCGCCATAAAAGGCCCAGCCCATCATGGTTGTGGTCGCGAAAACGACGACACCAATGGTGACCACCCATTCACCGCCCGGTAAAACAGCACCGAAAGCCATCGAGGTTAGGCTAGCTCCCGAGACACCCGACTCGAGCACCCCAGTTAGCACGATCACTAGGCCTGTCATGGTGCACACAATCAACGTATCAATCATGGTGCCGAGCATGGCCACAAGCCCCTGCTCCACGGGCTCATTCGTTTTCGCAGCAGCGTGCGCGATGGGCGCACTGCCCAAACCTGCCTCATTCGAAAAAATGCCGCGTGCAACACCAAATCGAATAGCGGCCCACACGGTCGCTCCTGCGAAGCCTCCGGCAGCTGAAGCACCGTTAAAGGCGCTATCCACGATGGTAGCGAACGCTGCTGGTACGTCAGAAATGTTCATCAATATGACGATCAAGCTCATGATGATGTAAGAGATCGCCATTGCAGGTACGACAGCGCCCGCCGTATCGGCAATTCGCTTAATACCACCGAGAATCACGGCGCCCACCATCAGCATGAGCACCAGGCCAGTGATCCACCAGGGAACACCCGCGTTGTCCGTCAAAACTTGGGCTACCGAATTCGATTGAACCGTATTAGCAAGACCAAAACCGGCTGTCGCACCAAATAGAGCGAAGGCGAAGGCTAACCCAGTGGCAAACGCACCATGGCGAGCGCTCAGGCCATTTCGAATGTAGTACATGGGGCCGCCTGAATACCCGCCCTGATCATCTTGCTCGCGGTAGCGAACCGCCAGAACGCCTTCAGCGTACTTGGTCGCCATCCCGAATAGCGCAGTGATCCACATCCAGAACAAAGCACCCGGGCCACCCAGAGTGATCGCTGTAGCAACACCTGCGATGTTACCCGTGCCGATAGTGGCGGACAGTGATGTCATTAGGGCTTTGAAGGGGACAATATCGCCATCACCGCGACCTGAAACACCCGAAAACAGCAATGAGACCGCACGAGGCACCTTACGCAGTGTCATGAGGCCTAGGCCGAGCGTGAGATAAATCCCCGTGCCAAGCAGTAAAATGAGCATGGGTAGACCCCAAGCCACCGCGTTCACTTCTTGAATTATTGTCTCAAGCATCATCCTGCCCCTTGTCTGTGGTTGCTTGAACAGCCGTTCAACCGCGCCCCAGCGCCGCTTGAACAGCCGATGCATGGGGGAAGATACCGAATACCCCGCCTGTGTGCATAAAAATGATGTCGGATGCCTCCGATGGAAAGGTGTTTTGTGACAAATCGGTGATCAGACCGTGAAATGCCTTGCCTGTGTAAACTGGGTCCAAGGTAATACCTTCAAGCCGCGCAAGTTCTGCCAGCGTGTCAAAGATCTCATCGCCCGCTCGGCCATATCCGGGTCCAATGTATTGATCACTAGTGAGCGTCTTGATTGGCTCGTTGGGAAGCTCTGAGCGATAAGCACGAAGGTTTTCCCAATCCTCCTGTGCTTTGGCATTGAAATAGCTCTCGTCATCACACACCGCATAGCTAATGACATCAGCCGAAGCACCGTGCAACAAAACCCCCGCATTTAACCCCGCTTGCGTACCGCCCGATCCAGTAGCGTGCACAATAGCCACCTGGGACAGAGCGTTTTGCTCCATATCAGCCATGAGTTCTTCAACGGCGAGGATATAACCCCAAATGCCCATCGAATCGCTGCCGCCAATGGGGATCGTTAACGCTTTCTCACCCTTGGCCGCCCATCGTCTCTCGGAGTCGGCCAGATGAACTGTCATTTCATCGCCCGTGGTGCGCCGCGACACATACGTAATCTCAGCGTTCAGCATCTTGCTGAGAAGGTAGTTGCCGCTGAGTTCCTGCTCCTCTCCCCTCAGTATCAGCTCACACTTAAGACCTATTTGGGCGGCAACCGCGGCGGTTGCACGGCAATGATTGCTCTGTAAGGCACCCGCAGTCACCAATACGGTGCATCCGGTATTGAGTGCTTCCGCTGCAAGGAACTCGAGCTTCCTCACTTTATTGCCCGTCAGTAACGAGCCGGTAAGGTCATCGCGCTTGCACCAGATACGGCGACCCTGCCCCCATCGCTCAGACGCCCGGCTGAGCAGGTGAAATGGTGATGGGAGAACCGCCAGCGGCTCTCTGGGTGGATAGGTAAGGATAGTTTTAAGCCCCAAGGGTTTTGATCGTGCCCTTTGGTAGCGTTGCAGTGACGTGTGTTCGCTGGAACTTCAAATCAACTTTGTCTGAGACATTGACAACTACGTAAAGGTCGGACAGGTCCACAATCTTGCCCATTAAGCCGGAACTCATAAGCACCTCGTCACCCTTACCGAGCGAGTTAACCAGTTCGGCGTGTTCTTTTTGGCGTTTTCGTTGAGGTCTGATCGTCGTGAAATACATGAAAACCAGCAGACCAATCATCATGATGGGCAGGAACCACTCGCCTCCCGCTGGGGGTTGGTTCGCTGCTTGTGCATGTGCCTGACTTATAAACATATCGTAAACCTTATATAAAACAGTAAGTTAAATGATTAATGGCATTGAATTCTATAAATTAAAATCGATGGTAACAGGCGCGTGATCTGAGAACCGCTCGTCACGATAGATAGCGAAACTGGTCCCCGTCCCCGATAAACCAGGTGACACCAGCATATAGTCCAGTCGCCACCCCGTGTTGTTTGCCCACGCTTGCCCGCGATTGGACCACCAGGTGTAAAAATCGGGCTCTGTGGTCATCTGCCGAAAAACATCAACCCAACCCTGCTTCTCGTAAAGCTTAGTGAGCCATTCACGCTCATGCGGCATAAAGCCCGAGTTTTTCTGGTTGCTTCGCCAATTTTTGAGATCGATGTTCTGATGACAGGTATTCCAGTCGGCGCAGATGATGAATTCCCGCTTTTCCTTCAGCAGCTCTGCCATATGGGGCGTAAATCGCTCCATGAAGACATCTTTTCTCGCCTGCGCATCATCATTACTCGAGCCTGAGGGGACGTAGAGGGATATAACACTGATGCCATCGAAGTCAGCCCGTAAGTAGCGTCCTTCGGAATCGACTGGCTCCCACCCTACTTTCACTTCAATCGCCGACGGCTTTTGCTTGGCGTACAACGCTGTCCCGCTGTAACCCTTGCGCTCGGCATCGTTGTAATAGCAATGATAGCCATCGGGCCGAAACGCATCATCCACCAACTGGTGCTCTTGCGCCTTGGTCTCCTGAATACACGCCACATCGGCGTTCTGTTTGGCCAGCCATTCGAAGAAACCCTTGCGCTGTGCGGCACGAATACCGTTGGTATTACACGTAATAACTCTAAACACCTTATTCAGTCCTGTTTGATGCCCTGCACCATCGACTGGGCGCCTTTAATGAAGTCTTTGGTCTCTTCCGATTCTTCTTTCCCATCACGAAGTAAACGCATATCGACTGGAACCGTGATTCCTTTTTCCGCGCCGGGACGGACCTTAATGGCATTGTGCCAGCGCTGAAGATGCTCCAAACCCTCGATTTCGATACCGCTCCAGCGATGCGTTCGCACCCACGCCCAATTCGCCATATCGGCAATACTGTAATCACCGGCGAGGTACTCTGTCTTACTCAACTGCGTATTCAATACTTCAAATAGGCGGCGGCCCTCGCTTTGATAGCGGTCAATGGCAGCTTGAATCTTTTCGGGGAAATAACGGTAGAACACGTTTGCCTGCCCCATCATGGGGCCGATACCACCCATTTGAAACATCAACCACTGAATTACGCGGGATCGACCCACGGTGTCGGTAGGCAAGAATTGACCGGACTTCTCGGCGAGGTGAATCATGATGGCCCCGGACTCAAAGATGGAAAGATCGTAATCCTGATCGTAGATGGCAGGTATACGCCCATTCGGCGAGTGCGCTAAAAATGGCTCCTGCTTCTGCTCGCCCGACCTCAGATCGATAGTGTGCACCTCGTATTCGAGCCCCATCTCCTCCAGCGCAATTGATACCTTGTGCCCGTTGGGCGTTGGCGAGGTGTAAAGGTCGATCATAGACCTAGCTCAGCGACCGTACTCAGCACCACTTCATGGTGATCCTTGGTCTTAAACTTGTTAAGAATCTCTCGAAGATTGCCCTCTTTATCGACCAGGTAGCTCGTTCTCAAAATGCCGTCGAACTCCTTTCCCATAAACTTCTTCGGTCCCCAGGCACCATAAGCATCAGCCACGGCATGATCTTCATCGCTGAGCAGCTGGAAATTGAGCGCGTCGCGCTCCACAAACTTGGCTAAACGCTTTACAGGGTCTGGGCTGATACCCAACACGACGACATCATGCCGTTCGAGCTCTGCTGCGATATCACGTAACCCCTGTGCTTGTACCGTGCATCCGGGCGTCATCGCCTTAGGGTAGAAATAGACCAAAACATTTTTCTTGCCCTTGAAATCGCTCAGTGAGACCTCAGCGCCGTTATTGTCCTCAAGCGTAAAGCCCGGTGCGGGTGATCCTGTGGTTGGAAGTGACATGACAACTCCTCTGATTATCGTTGGGTTAAAAATAGAGGTACTAAAAATAACTAATCTGCTGCCCTACCCGGTGCGACGTTTCTGATACCGGATCGTGCTGTTACGCACCGGAAACTCCTGAGTTTTTCGGTCCTCAAAAAACTCTCTGAGCATCTCAATGACAACGGGGAAAGCAAGCTCATCCCAAGGGGTATCCGCCTCGGAATAGAGCGCACTTTCAAGGCTCTCGGAACCTGCGCCAAAGTGTCCGTCCAAGACCTCACAACGGTAAAAGACATATACCTGACTAATGTGAGGAACATCGAATATGCGATAAAGCGCCATGTCGACGGCGCGCGCTTCGGCTTCTTCCCACATTTCGCGTGCAGCGCCCTCTGCGGTGGTCTCACGATTTTCCATGAATCCTGCAGGTAAGGTCCATTTGCCGTAGCGCGGCTCGATAGCTCGCTTACACAGGAGCACTTGATCACCTACAGTGGGTACGCAGCCAACAATAATCTTGGGGTTGACGTAGAAGATCTCACCGCAGGATGGGCAGACATCCCGCTCACGGTCCTCGCCCTCTGGGATCTTGCGAACGACCTCGTGCGCGCAACTGCTGCAATACTTCATTGATCAAGACCCTCAGTGGACCACCTTTCTCGGCGATCCTTATCGACGGCTTTGACTGTAACCCATTGGCCTTGATCGCCGGAATGCTCTCGCTTCCAAAAAGGAGCATCTGTCTTGAGCGTATCCATGACAAACTCGCAGGCAGCAAACGCCTCTCCGCGGTGATCCGCGCTGGTGGCGACAAAAACAATGGGGTCTTCAGTTTCCATCTCGCCGTGGCGATGCACGATTTGCCATGCACGAAGGCCAAATCGCTGCGCCGCAGTGTTTCCTAAATCGTTCAAAATACGTGTCGCCATTTCGACGTAGCATTCGAGATACAAACTATCGACGTGCCCCTCATCGTTAAAATCACGAACGAAGCCGGCAAACGTGGCGACGGCGGCATCGGGATGACGACTATAAAATCGGGTCGCCAGCTCGCCCGGGTCAATCGCCTCGTCCGTTACCCGCACCAACACATCATCCACCGGTCATCGGGGGGAAAAAGGCAACCTCATCCCCGTCGTTGATGCCTTCTTCTTGGAAGACCACTCGCTGATTGACCGCCTGAATTAAATTGGGATGAGAGAGCGCTTCTTTCCACGCCTCACCCCGCAGGCCGAGTTCATTTTTTAATGCCTCGACCGTCGTCAAATTCTCGTTCAGTTCAAGTACTAACTGCTCAGTCTCCACGGCCTCGCGGATCAACGAAAAGAACTTAACGGTAATCGTCATTCTGCCACTCTCCTGTTTTACCACCTGACTTGTGCAACAGCGCGGTCTGCTCGATTACCATGCCCCGATCTATCCCCTTGGCCATGTCATACAGCGTGAGCGCTGCAATGGACGCCGCGGTCAGCGCCTCCATTTCAATGCCAGTCTGGCCTTTAACCTTACAGGTGACATCGATTACCACACCTGGGAGGTCGTGATCGATGGTGAGATCGACGGACACCTTCGTAATGCGCAAAGGATGGCACAGGGGTATTAAGTCGCTGGTTTTCTTGGCAGCCTGAATAGCTGCGATGCGAGCCGTAGCAAGCGCATCACCCTTCTTAAGTTCGCTCGATTCAATCGCCGCCAAGGTTTCTGGCTGCATTCTGATC
>PKCZ01000043.1 GCA_002862405.1 Pseudomonadota bacterium | reverse complement strand
ATCATCTGCCGTGGCCCCATCAGAAAGGAAGCCATGGACGTTTTCGCTGAGATGGGAATCAACGACTACGGCATTTTGCTGTCTGAGAAGGACTCTATTGTGTACCCGCGCGCCATTGCGCCTGAGCTTCGGATCATCGGTGACCCGAACCGGGTTCATCGAGTCAGCGATTATTCAGGCGTCGACAAAGCTGATCGTGAGGCACGTATCAATGAGATTATCCAGATCGCCCACGACCACGGCTATAACGCGATATTCGCAGGCTACGGCTTCATGGCGGAAGACGAGACTATGGTCGCGTCTATGGAGAATGCGGGCCTCAACTTTATTGGACCTTGCTCTCGAACCGTTCGTCAGGCGGGCTTAAAGGATGAAGCCAAGCGCACCGCACTCAAGTCAGGCGTGTCGGTAACACCCGGTGTCGACAATGCAACAGCGCTTGCCCTGCTGAAGAAACACCCCACAGCTGAAGCGCTAAGCGATCTATGTCACGAAAAGGGGCTCGAGAACGTGGATCTGGCTGATGGTGAGCTAGAGGACTTGGCTGATCGCGTACTCGGCGCATCTTACAAGGCGGGCATTGATCTCTACACCATCGACGAGCTCATCGAGACGCTGCAAGAGGCCGTTCAGGGTATGAACGATAAGTACCCTAACAACCGCGTGCGCCTAAAAGCTATTGGCGGCGGCGGTGGTAAAGGGCAGCGGATTGTTGAGCGGGGAGAAGCTGAGCGGACCGGCGAGCTCGTCAAGGAGATCTTGCAGGAGGTAAAGGCCTCTGGTGTTGGTGATAACAAGAATGTCTTGGTTGAACTCAACATCGAGTCAACACGCCATCAGGAAATCCAAGTGATTGGTAACGGAGAGTGGTGCACTACGCTGGGCGGTCGTGACTGCTCACTGCAAATGCACGAGCAAAAGCTGCTCGAAGTCTCCGTGACACGCGAATCCCTCGTTCAAGCGGCGGAGGAAGCAGATGCCGCAGGTCTGAAAGATGAAGCGGCAGTGCTCAGAGCTGATGTTGTCACGCTCGACACCATGGAAGAGGAAGCCTCGCGTTTTGGTGTGGCTGTTGGTCTTGATTCGGTCTCTACCTTCGAGTGTATCGTCGATACTGATATCCACTTCTTCATGGAGATGAATACACGTATTCAGGTAGAGCACCGCGTCTCAGAGCTCTGCTATGCACTTAAATTCAGTAATCCCGATAGCAGCGGTGAGAGTTTCACTGTCAATTCGCTGGTTGAGGCGATGGTTTTGTTGGCCGCGCACGGGCCCAATCTGCCGCCGCCAGAGCGTGTTTTGCGCAACAATGACAGCCTAGAAGCACGGATGAATGCCACCAATGACGCCTTGCAACCGCATGCTGGGGGTCAAATTGAGCATTGGTCAGACGCGGTAGCAGGCGAGATTCGTGATGATCAGGGCATCTGTGTCCACAACCCAGATACTGATGTATTCATGAAGTACACGCTTGCGGGAGCGTATGACTCCAATATTGCGCTGATTCTGAGTGTGGGAGACAGTCGACTAGCGGCTTATGAAGAAATGGCTGAGATCCTGCGGTTCACGACGCTGCGTGGTCGAGACTTAAGTACCAACCTAAATTTCCACTACGGCCTGGTTCATTGGTTCTTGAGCCGAACAGTGCACGCCCGGCCCACAACAAAATTCATTGTTCCGTATTTGACAGCAGTAGGTGAGCTTGCCGCAGCCGCGCGTAAGATCGATCTTGAAGCTGCGTGGCGGGGTTATGCGCACGCTAATTCCAGCGGTGGCGTCCGTGTGCTCGATGCAAAGAAGACCCTCGTGTTACGCCCCATTGAAAAGCTTTTGGCCTGCCCACACACGTTATCGGGCTGGCTCAGCGCCAATAAAGACGCTTTTGCGTTTGATAGTGGTCGGGTGAGCTTTACGGAAAATCCTGTCGATCTTCTCGTCGATACCTATCACTTCTTGAACCTCGATAGTGAGGGTTCAGCCGCGGCATCTGAGAAGATCTGGTCGCAGGATGCGCACCTTTTGGAAACGGCCGAGGCCTTCTACATGGATGCCGCCAAGACCTTGAATGTCGACTCGTGGGAGACGTTAGCCAGCCATTTAGGGGAAAACTCAGCGGATAACTTATCCGATAATCAATGGCGGGCAATTCAGGCGGCGCATGCAGGACACCAGGCAGGCCTGTCGCTTCTACTGTTGCTACCCGCCATGGCTGCAAAGACCGGGTTTTACGAGCTTGAGGTCAATCCTGACCTCAGTATTCACATTCCTGACCGGCTTCTAGATGATGCGCATCAGGACGCAATGGCAAAAGCCCTAGCACCACCGCCCGTAGCCAAATCCGATGAGATCGTAGCTACCAGTGGTGGCATGTTCTACGGTCGGGAAGCGCCTGGTGAGCCGCTTTATGTCGAGGCCGGATCGACCTTCAAGACCGGCGACCCTTTGTTCATTGTTGAAGTCATGAAGATGTTCAACAAGGTCAATGCATCCTTTGACGGTAGAATTGACGAGGTCTTGGTTGAGGGAGACGGGGTGATCATTAAGAAGGGGCAACCCATCTTTAAAGTGACGCCCGACGAGAAGCCTGAAGACGTCTCAGAGGAAGAACTCGCAGGCCGACGTGCTAAAAGCACTCAGGATCTGCTGGACAGCGTGATTTAGAAACGGAGCATCAAATGATCACAGGTTTAGATCATATCGCTATTGCGGTCCCTGACCTCGAGGCGGCGATTCAGCGCTTTATGGCCGACTTTGGACTCGAGTATGAGGGTACTGAAGACGTCGAGGCTGCGAAGACGTCGACGGCGTTCTTCCCGCTGCCACCCACCAGTATTGAGTTAGTCCATCCGCTTCGTGGCGAGGGCGCCATTGCGAAATACCTCGAAAAGCGGGGAGGCGGTATCCATCATCTGTGTTTTAGGACTGATGACATTGATGCCGACGTAGCTCGGTTGAAAGAGAAGGGGTATCAGTTCATTGGTGATGAGCCGACACCGGGCGCTCACGGCGCAAGGGTGATCTTTATTCACCCCAAGAGCTGTGACGGCGTCCTAATTGAATTATCTGAGCCGCAGCAGGGAGATCACTGATGTCGGTTTACAACCCAGATAAGGCAACCAAGGCTGCCTGGGCGGCACTGGTCGAGAAGCAAAGCAAGGGCCTCACGCCTGACGAGTTCACCTGGTTTACTCCCGAAGATATTCCGATGAAGGTGCTGTACACCGCTGAGGACACGGCAGAGCTTCCCTACACGGACACTATGCCTGGGCTCAGTCCCTACATTCGAGGACCGCAGGCGACTATGTACGCGGGTCGGCGTTGGACTATTCGTCAATATGCCGGGTTTTCGACGGCGGAAGAGAGTAATGCTTTCTATCGCAAAGCACTGGCGGCGGGTGGCCAGGGTGTCTCTGTTGCCTTTGATCTCGCAACCCACAGAGGATACGACTCCGATCACCCACGAGTAGCAGGTGATGTGGGCAAGGCGGGTGTTGCTGTCGATTCGGTTGAGGATATGAAGATCTTGTTCGACGGCATTCCGCTGGACAAAGTATCTGTATCCATGACGATGAACGGAGCGGTACTGCCTGTGCTTGCGGGCTATATCGTGGCTGCGGAAGAGCAGGGTGTCGGTCCTGAGGCGCTCGCGGGAACGATTCAGAACGACATCTTGAAAGAATTTATGGTGCGTAATACCTACATTTACCCACCGGTGCCGAGCATGCGCATCATTGGCGATATTATTTCCTATTGCTCCAAGAACATGCCTAAGTTCAACACCATTTCGATCTCTGGGTATCACATGCAGGAAGCGGGCGCTAACGCCGCGCTTGAGCTGGCATACACTCTAGCCGACGGTAAGGAATACATCCGCACCGCCATTGCGGCCGGTCTGAATATTGATGAATTTGCTCCCAGGCTCTCGTTCTTCTGGGGTATTGGCATGAATTTCTACATGGAAATCGCCAAAATGCGGGCCGCTCGTTTGTTATGGGCACAAATTGTGGGTGAGTTCTCACCCGAGAACCCTAAAAGCTCTATGCTGCGGACACATTGTCAGACGTCTGGCTGGTCGCTTACCGAGCAGGATCCCTACAACAACATTGTCCGAACGACGATAGAAGCAATGGCTGCTGTATTTGGTGGCACACAAAGCCTGCATACCAATGCGCTTGATGAAGCCATTGCGTTGCCTTCAGATTTCGCCGCCCGCATTGCACGTAACACTCAGCTAGTACTTCAAGAGGAGACTGGCATCAGCCAGGTTGTGGATCCCTGGGGTGGCTCGTACATGATGGAGTCACTGACCAATGAGATTGCGGAGAAAGCCCGGGCACTTATCGACGAAGTCGAGGATGCCGGCGGTATGGCTCAGGCGATCGAAACAGGTCTTCCAAAACTACGCATTGAAGAAGCTGCGGCCAAGAAGCAAGCGCGTATCGATCGTGGTGAAGATGTCATTGTTGGCGTAAACAAATACAAGATTAGCGAACAGGATGAGGTTGATATCCTCGAAGTCGACAATGATGCGGTTCGAGACTCACAGATTGAAAGACTCGATCGTATTCGGTCCTCGCGCGACGCTGCGTCGGTTGAAGCGTGTTTAAGTGCCTTGTCAAAGGCCGCCGAGACCGGCGAGGGCAATTTGCTCGCACTCGCAGTTGAAGCCACGCGACACCGTGCTACCGTGGGAGAAATATCAGACGCGCTTGAAACGCACTTTGGCCGATTTGTCGCAAGTGCACAGACGGTTTCAGGTGTTTATGGTGCCGCTTACGAGCAGGACGAAAAGTGGAAACAAATCTCAATGGATATTGAGCGCTTTGTCGAAGAACATGGGCGTCGCCCTAGAATTCTCGTGGCGAAAATGGGCCAAGATGGACATGACCGGGGTGCGAAGGTCGTTGCCACAGCCTTTGCAGACGTCGGTTTTGATGTGGATCTCTCGCCCATGTTCTCCACACCCGAGGAGGTTGCTCGACAAGCCGTCGAGAACGACGTGCATATTGTCGGTGCATCGAGTCTCGCCGCAGGCCATAAGACCCTGGTGCCACAACTCATTGAAGCGCTGAAGGCCGAAGGCGCCGATGACATCGTCGTCATTGCGGGGGGTGTTATCCCGCAGCAAGACTATGACTACCTATATGATGCGGGCGTAAGCCTCATATTTGGCCCGGGAACGCCGATTCCTGACGCTGCACGAAAGGTACTGGATGCCGTTAACGCCAACCGCTGAGGCCATCGTTGCGAGTAATCGACGGGCGCTTGCAAAGGCAATCACGCTTGTAGAAAGCTCGCGACCTCAGGACCGTGAGGCCGCGCAGGCGCTGCTTAACGAACTGTTACCGTATACGGGCAAGAGTTTGCGCATTGGCATCACAGGTGTACCAGGTGTCGGTAAATCAACGTTCATTGAATCCTTTGGTCAGCATGTCATCGCCAAGGGTCATAAAGTAGCCGTGCTTGCCGTAGACCCGAGTTCTCCGATGGCTGGTGGCTCCATTCTCGGTGACAAAACCCGCATGGAGCAGCTGTCTCGCGACTCTTCAGCATTCATTCGTCCTTCACCCGCTGGAAAGGCCCTCGGCGGTGTGGCGCTCAAAACGCGTGAGTCTATGCTGCTTTGCGAAGCGGCAGGCTTTGATGTGGTGCTGGTCGAGACTGTGGGGGTAGGCCAGTCCGAGCACCAGGTAGGAAGCATGGTGGATTTTTTCCTAATCCTGTTGCTACCCGGTGGTGGAGACGAGTTACAAGGGATAAAGAAGGGCATTTTGGAGCTCGCCGATGCCATTATGATCAATAAAGCAGACGGCGAAAGCGAGAGTTTGGCACGCAAAACTAAGCTTCATTACCAAAGCGCCATGTCGTTGCTGGCGAGCAATGATTTTTGGAAGCCCGAGGTGCACACCTGCTCAGC
This sequence comes from Pseudomonadota bacterium, assembly GCA_002862405.1. Lineage (GTDB taxonomy): Bacteria > Pseudomonadota > Gammaproteobacteria > Pseudomonadales > Halieaceae > Luminiphilus. The sequence continues at coordinate 1,924 of PKCZ01000043.1, read as the reverse complement.
ACTTGAGCGGCAGGGTATTGAGGAATGCTGGTCTATGATGGAGCGTTTTCAGCAAGAGTCGAGGGACTGCCACGCCTATGATCGCAAGCGCGCCGAGCAGAACCTGCAGTGGATGTGGCAGCTAACAGATGAAATGCTGCGTCAGCAGCTCACCGATCATCCGGGTGTTGGCAAGATGTTGCCGGGACTGAGGGATCAGGTTGGTCGTGGAGAACTCACCCCTGTGACCGCAGCCACTCAAATCATTGCGCAATTACGGAACGACTAAGCTATGCGTTTTCTTCCTCTGGATAAGCTGATTAATATTCAAGAGGGCTACCGAAAGCGCTTCAAAATAGACTCAACCGATCTCATTCTCTCAAAAGAAAATGATCAGATTGTTGCCTTTGGTGCTGTCTGTCCTCACCAAGAACAATCATTGGAAGAGGGGCAAATAGAAGATGGCATTATCTTTTGCCCGCGTCATCAGTTGGCATTTGATCTCAGAACGGGTGAGCATACTGCCGGGCACTGTCAGTCATTACCGATTTACGAGGTTCACTACGAAGGCAATGAGGTCGGTATTTTAATCGACAGCTGATGCACCACTAATGCGATGTATCTACCTGCGGTTCCTCAATAAATCCGAGTGACCACCACTCTCTCAGTACCTCTAGTTGAGGCGCAGTGACGTCACGGATCGTTAAAGCCTGTCCCGAGCTCAGTTTAGTCACGAAGGCTTCGTCACTGCCCGACAAGCGGTACCTACGTCCCGCGAGGAACACCGCAAGGTGATCGTCCCTGTCGCGCCAAAGTAGACGCTGACTGGGTACCAGAGCAATGATGTCGCTGATAGGCTCCTCGTTGATAGGTAGATCTTCATCTGTTTCAGACAGTAATTCCGGGAACCAATCGGTATCACCCAAGGCCTTGATAGCATTTACCACCGCAGTCTGAGCGTTAGCGAGATGCCGGTCAGTAATTTCACCGGGGCGCGGCTGGACTCGCATGCTTTCTTTGTCCTCGAGTAACAAACCATCGCGAAGGGACTCGATGACACTGTCGGATAGGCGAGCAACCAGGTCAGCCAAGCGAGGTGCTCTGAAACCAAGTGAGTAGGTCATGCTCTCGCCTACCGCAGTTCCCCAATGGGCGTATCCAGGCGGAATGTATAGCGCATCTCCCGGATTGAGCAGGAAGACCTGATCTGTATCAAACTCTTCGATAAGTGTGAGTCCGTCTGCGTCAATCGTGGGCGTAGTCGTATTACATCGAGGCCCGACCTTCCATATCCGTTGCCCTGCACCTTGCAGTAGGAATACGTCATACTGATCGAAATGCGGGCCAACTCCTGCGCCGTGAGTGGCGTAGCTAACCATGACATCGTCAAAGCGCCATGTGGGAAGAAAATCGACGCAGCCCCGAAGCGCATCAACCTCGGGAAACCATTCATTGACGCGCTGGACGAGTAGGCTCCACTCACCATCCCTCAAAAAATCGGTGTCTACAAACGGTCCTTGCTCTAGCTGCCACTGATTTGCGACTCGACTGACAATTCGGCTGTCAGCCTCTTCCTCCATGGCCAATCCCGCGAGCTCTTCAGGACTTATGGGAGACTGGAAGTTCGGCAGCGCTCTTTTTATGAGCAGTGGGCGCTGTTGCCAATACTCGTCGAGAAATAGCTGCGCGTCGAAATCGAAGCGTGGTGAAATCACCTCGATTACTTACCCCAGCTCTGGGTCAACGATTCTGCGAGGCCGACATAGCCAGACGGCGTCAGTTGCATGAGCTCTTTCTTTACGTCGTCAGGCAACTCGAGTGTCGATACGAAGGTCTGAAGGGTTTCCTGAGTGATCGCCTGTCCCCGAGTGAGCGCTTTTAACTTTTCATAGGGCTCAGCGATGCCGTATCGGCGCATAACGGTTTGAATCGGCTCCGCCAATAC
>PKCZ01000148.1 GCA_002862405.1 Pseudomonadota bacterium | reverse complement strand
GATACCGAGTACTGCCCTGGCGTTACCGTTGGTCCACTGAAACCCGCGAATAGTCGAATATCGTCAATGCACGTCAGGCCCTCTTTGCGCATATCCCAAGTCCATTGGTTGAGTCCTGGTTTCATCGGTGGGTATTTCATGCTGAAGGCCAATCGGGGTGTCATATTGCCCATAACGCAGCGGTCAAAGTCGCGCTCCTCGCTTGAGTACGTCCTCACCACCGTGCCGTCAGTATCTCGGATATCAATCGAGAGAGGACCCTCAAATTCCTCTGCAAGGAAATAAGAAAACACGACACCGGATGGAGGATTCTTACCCTCGTTTGCCGCAGTTCGTCCGCCCCAGCGCATTAGTGAGGAAGGCTTCGGCTTAAAGACATGCAGTTTCTTCTCTGACAGATTTACGTTGAGTTGGCGGATGACCGTGAGCTCATCGAGCGTCCAAAACCCACGACCTTGCGTAGCCGCGATCAGTGTGTTTTGCCGAACCCTTAGGTCCGTGATGGGCACGGTGGGGAAATTCATGTTCAGTGATTGCCAGTGATCGCCGTCGTCAAAAGAGACAAACAGCCCGCCTTCGGAGCCGGCGTACAAAAGACCCTCTCGTTCGGGATCGGCGCGGACCACGCGCACAAAGTTGTCATCGGGCAAGTCGCTATCGAGTCTCATCCAGCGCTTACCAAAGTCTGTCAATTTGTAGATGTAGGGCTTGAAGTCATTCATTTTGTAGCCGGCCACCGCAATGTAGGCAACGCCCGGTTCGTGTGGACTGACTTCGATGGCGTTAATTTGAGCGCCCTTCAAATTCCGCGGTGTTACATCTACCCATGAATCGCCGCCGTTCCGCGTGATTTGCAGCCGACCGTCGTCCGTTGCCACCCAAATAACTCCGGCGGTGTGAGTGGATTCGGCAATATAAAAAATCGTGCCGTAGAACTCAGCGCCCACGTTCTCTGGTGTCAGTGGACCACCGTTTAATCCCTGTTTGGATTTATCGTTGAAGGTTAAGTCGGGACTGATTTCGGTCCAGGTCACCCCACGATTGTCACTGCGGAGTAATTTTTGCGTGCCGTAGTAAAGGATTTCAGGATTGTGCGGCGATGCCACCACCGGCGCATTCCAGTTTGTGCGGTATTTCAGGTCTTTCGACTGCTGTCCGAAAACGTACTCGGGATAGGGTTTTATCGGGCGAGTACGCTTATTGACGTCGTCATATTCGGTCAGAGTGCCATTAATCGTGGTTGCGTAAATGAGCCGTGGGTTTTCGGGGTCGAAAGCAATGTGTGCGCTCTCGCCACCGCCCACTGGGAAGTAGTCCTCGTGCCCAATACCGCCGCCGAACGTCCGGCTGGGAATGGACACCGTGGAGTTGTCTTGCTGGCCAGCATACAGTCGGAAGGGTACCTGGTCGTCGGTAATGACCCGATAAAACTGAGCGGTGGGCTGATTCATGATGCTGGACCATGATGCGCCACCGTCGAAGGTGACAGTTGCTCCTCCATCATTACCGTTAATGAAGTTTGCGCTGTTCTTTGGGTTGAACCACATGTCGTGGTGATCGCCGTGGGGCGCCGATCGTGTTTCAAAGGTTTTACCGCCATCAATCGATTTCATGAGTGGTGCGTTAAGTACCCAGACGGTATCTGCGTTTTGTGGGTCTGCTTTGATGTGGATGTAATACCAAGCACGAGACCAAATGATTCGCTCGTTGTTCAGCAGAGACCAAGTTTCGCCATAGTCATCACTGCGCCACAACCCACCTTTATCAATCTCGGCTTCAACAATGGCGTAGACACGGTTGGGGCTACTGGCAGATACATCGACTCCTGTTTTACCGATGAGCTGGGGAAGTCCGCCACCCAATTTCTTCCAGCTATCTCCCCCGTCCGTGGTTTTATAAAGCCCACCTGACGTGCCACCTGACTTGATGAACCAGGGGGTTCGACCGTGCTCCCACATCGACGCATACATGATTCGAGGGTTGGTAGGATCCATGGAAAGGTCTGTGGCGCCCGTCTCGTCGTCAATCCGCAGAATCGGCTCCCAGGTATCCCCTCCATCTGTCGATCGATACACGCCGCGCTCGTCGCTGGGGCCCCAGATTTGACCCTGCACTGCCACATAAACAAGGTCGGGATCGGTCGGGTGCACAATGACCCGGGCAATTTGACCAGCGTTTTTGAGCCCGATGTGCTTCCAAGTTTTCCCAGCGTCGGTCGACTTGTACATGCCGTCGCCGTGGCTGGTCGTTACCCCACGAATCGGAGCCTCACCTGTACCAACGTAGACAATATTTTCATCTGATTCGGCCACCGCGATGGCGCCAATGGTACCAACGCCGAAGTAGCCGTCTGACACGTTACTCCAAGAGTTTCCAGCGTTACTGGTCTTCCATACGCCCCCGCCGGTGGCTCCCATGTAGTAGGTTCGTTCGTCACTAAGCACACCTGTCACCGCAGTGACACGTCCACCTCGCCAGGGTCCAATCTCTCGCCATTCGAGACCCTCATAAAGTGCAGCATCGATGACATCCTTGGCCTGAGAGGGTGCTGCCAACGTTGAACCAAGGAGCAGCATTAAAAACAGTTGGAGTTTTAACTTTCGCACAATGACCCCTAATCACATCAAAATGACGATTGCTTTTTTTTCAGTCCTCTCAATCTAACGTATCACCCGCTAATGACAAGCGTGGCGGTTGGCGCCTTGCGAAGTCGGGCTATCAATGTGTGAATCGACTAATAAGTCGTAGCTACCTGGTAGGGGTGACGGTAAATCGAATCCTCATTACCCCGTTTTCTGCTTTAGGGATCCAGCGTTTGAACGTAGGTGGTTTGGGGGTATCGTAGAGTAAAGGAAGATAGGGTGATCTCATGGCTGTCGGCTCAATCAGGAAGCTTTTAATAGGCCCACAAAGTGAATAGGCATTAATTAGAGCAACTGCCATTCCCGTTCTTCCGAGTCAGCTGGAATGTAACAGGCAGGTCACAAGCAGGCGCGCTCTTTTATCGTTTTGGTGACCCTTTTCCTGAGACTGCCACCACGACGAAATGTGTCCCATGTGGATCAGCGACAGGCTGGATTTTCCGGTACCTTAGGATAATTAAATGCTCGACATTTGAAATCGCATTCACGAAGGTGCCAGATAATCAACGATATTGGATTATTCAACATGGGGGATTGCGTCGGGTCGCACTGATCCCTACGTTACTTCCAGAGGAGGAGTTCGATCACAAGGACTCATGGGGGACTTGGATTGGCATACGAGATCGCAAAATTCCTTCACATCACCGGCGTGGTCATGCTGATGGGTAACATCACAGTCACAGCCATCTGGAAGTATTTTGCGGATCGCACGGGTAACGCCGAGGTGCTTGGCTTTGCCCAAAAGCTAGTCACCTATACCGACTGGTCGATGACGGTATGGGGTGTTTTGCTCTTAATGGGCGGTGGCTACGCCATGGTATTCCTCGTTAACTGGCCGCTCACCCTCCATTGGCTGCTCTGGAGCCAGATTCTCTTTGTTGTCGCGGGGCTGATTTGGTTGTTAATTCTCGTGCCTATTCAAATAAAGCAAGCAAGGTTGGCGAGGGCGTTTGCAGGCTTGGACGTTGGCGACGAATATCGTCAGCTTTCTCGTCAGTGGCTGATGTGGGGGTTGATCAGTACGGTGCCGTTGGTCATGGCGACGTGGTTCATGATTGCCAAGCCAGCCAGCGGATTGTAGTACCCCCCTGAGTCAAGTCCGCCCGACTTATGTCAATGCAATATCACATTGAGTCGCACTCGACTCGGCAGTAGTTGCGTATGTATCGCAGTACTCTTAGGTGGACCCCCGGGGCGCAAGCGCCTTGTTTCCATAGATCTTCAAGGCAGCCATGTTCGAACTCAAACATATTGACAAGTCATTCCGTGACCGCGACGACGTCATTCACGTCGCCCGGGATTTGTCATGGTGTCTAGGGCCAGGCGAAAGTGTCGCTCTCATGGGAGAAAGCGGCGCCGGCAAAACCACCTTGATGAATGTTATCGCAGGCCTCGATACGGTCGACGAGGGCGAGGTATGGGTCGATGGTGTGCACATCGCAGAGCTCAGTCACTCAGAGCTTACCGCGTTTCGACGAGACCACATTGGACTGATCTTTCAGAAGTTTCACTTAGTACCCTCGTTATCCGCCTGGGATAACGCGGCGCTGCAGGCTCGGCTAGCAGGTGTCTTCGACAATCGTTTTGCGAGCAACCTATTTGATACGTTGGGCATCGATCACCTGGCGCATCGACGCCCCAGCCAGCTTTCAGGCGGACAACAACAGCGTGTTGCAATCGCAAGGGCGCTGATGCACCGACCCAAATTGGTCTTGGCAGATGAGCCCACGGGCAACCTAGATGAAGCGACCAGTAACGCGGTCATTGATCTTTTGGTTACTGCTGCGTCAGACGTGGGCGCAACGCTTGTGGTAGTGACGCACAGCTCAGCGATCGCGAATCATTTGAGTCATGTTATGCGCTTAGGTTCCGGCGCTTTGACACCTGTCTGATGACTCGCGCTACGTTGGTAACTTTGGCGACTACGCTCGCCTTTTATCGCCAAAGTCCGCTGCAAGGGCTCTTCGTATTGACCGGACTGGTGTTGGGCTGCGGGCTCTACACAGCCGTTGCTCAGATTAATGCGAGCGCGAAAGCGAGTTATGCGCAAGCCGATGAGATTTTGGGGGCATCGGCGCAGTGGCGGATTACAGATCGGATCAGTACTGATGTTGCCGTTAACGATTATATTCGGCTTCGGCGCGCAGGCTTTACCAACGTGTATCCCGTGATAGAAAAGCGATTAGCTAGCCGTGATGGGGCGCTTATTTCGATCATAGCAACCGACTTGTTGGCATTACCGCTGATGGGGGTGGACGGTGCTAGCGCCGACGATAGCTCTTTTGGTGAGAGAGACTCTGACGAAGGTCCTTTTGACGAGAGCCCTTTTGGCGGTAGCGGCTGGAGTCGCTTGACCCAATCCCCATATGAAGCATGGATCCCCGCTCAGACGGCCGAGCGCCTTGGTGTGACGGAGGGTCAACAAATCCAGCTACGAGAGGGTACGGTGTTGCCGCCCGCGGTCATCAGGTCCCAGCCGCAGCAGCGCGATCAAATATTCATCGACTTGGGGGCCGCGCTCTCGATATTTGAGACTGACAGGGTGTCTTACCTGGCGGCGCCCCCGTTAACGCCTAGTGAGCAGGACCGGTTTATTGATCAATTTGGCGATCGCCTAGTGCTCTCTAATCAATCCGAGGCGCTGGACCTCACTCAGTTGACCCAAAGCTTGCATACCAACCTCACTGCCTTGGGGCTCTTGTCGTTTGTCGTGGGCACATTCATTGTCTTCAACGCGGTGAATTTTTCGTTGCATGCAAGACAACACACCTTGCGCGTGTTACGAGATCTGGGTGCCATGAGACAATCGGTCATTGCGGCGATTGCAATCGAATCGCTTATTTGGGCGGCGACTGGCGCGCTACTCGGAACGCTTCTCGCACAACCCTTGAGTGCGGCTTTGATGCCCGCCGTAGCGGCGACCATGCAAAATATTTATGGGGCTTCGGTGTCCAGCCTTCCTGTGTTCAACGCAGGTTTGTTCTGGGAAGCCCTGTTACTCGCGCTTGCGGGATTGACGCTAGCGCTTGTCGTACCGCTATTAAGGGCAGCGGTGGTTCGTTCCGAAGACTCGAGCGCAAAGGCGGAAGCCCTTCTTTCCAAGCGAGATATGGCCTCGGCTGGTGTCGGTATATCACTACTTGTTATCACTTACCTCGGGTATCCGATGGCGACGTCGGTATTGCAAGGCTTTGCGCTTCTCGCCATGGTTTTATTTGCGGGGATCGCACTGCTGCCCGTCACCATACTTTTGGTGGCGGCGCTGGGCAGAGCAGGTCTACAGCATCATTGGCTAGCGCGCTGGGCCTTTGCAGACGTGAGCCTACAGTTCCCGCATTTGCGGTTGGCGATGATGGCCTTGTTATTGACTCTCATCGCAAATATCGGTGTTACCTCTTTAGTGGGCAGTTTTCGGCTAGCGCTCACCGACTGGCTCGAGACCCGTTTATCGGCCGATTTTTATGTGACCGCCGGGGTCATTAATGCTGACACCATCGCAGGTGAAGCATGGGTTCGTTCGGCTCACCGACGCGTGGTTGCCGAGACGTCGTTTGCGGGTCGGACCATGACGGTTGTTGGTGTGGACGTCGGTGCGCCCGACTTCGGACCTGCAAACGTGATTGACGGTGCGCCCAATTCTTTTATCGACTGGTCCCTGGGTAGCGGTAAGATTGAGCGCGTATTTGCTAACGAGCAGCTAAGGTATCTTGCTGGCGTCAAGGTGGGCGATACCATCGCGTTGGAGACCGAACTCGGTGCGCGATTGTTCGAGGTGCTTGGTTTTTTCCACGATTATGGGAACGTCAATTTCTCGGTCCATTTGCCCAGTCACCGTTTTAATAAACTCTATTCAAGTGCAAAGCCCCAAGGTTGGGGGCTTTGGATCCCAGATGATGAGCAAGAGGCTGCGGAGTTGGGGTTATCAGAACTCGGGCTTGAGCCAACCCAATGGGTCTCACAAGGAGATGTGCTGGCGTTATCGCTAGCCATTTTTGATCGTACATTTGCGATTACGCGCGCCTTGAACACGCTGACATTACTGGTGGCCGCCGTCGCTATCTTTACGTCACTGCTCGCGGTCTATCAATTTAGACGCCCGGAGTATGCATTGTGGCGGTCTTTGGGCATGAGTTGGTCGGTCTTTTTCGCGGTGTCCGGGTTTTCGATTGTTTTGATGACGATTGTGGTAATGGCGCTGGCATTGCCGTTGGGTGTTGCGCTTTCGTGGCTCCTGATCCACAAGATCAATGTGATTTCATTCGGCTGGACGATGCCTGTAATAGTAGCGAGAGAGCCCATTATCTTCTTGTTTTCTGTCGTCGTTGTGATGGTAGTGGCCGCCTTTGTTTTAGCGTCAATTAGGCAGCGAACCGTGGTCAATACAGCGCTGAAAAGCCTCGCAGGGGACTGATGATTAGCAAGCTTGAATGGCATCACTGGCTTCTTGTTTCGCTCGCGCTATTGAGCTGCGGCACCGGCGAGCGAGTCCGCGCACAAGACCCTTATCAGCTGTTGCGCCAATCGGGAGAAGGTTTTGCTCAGGTGGAGCCCGGCCGGACACTTATTTTTCCTGAAGATCATTACCCACACGAGCGATTTAAGATTGAGTGGTGGTACCTTACGGCCAATCTAAGAGGACGTGACGGGCGAGACTACGGTGTTCATTGGACGCTGTTTCGGCAGGCGATGAACGCAGCTCCGAATCCGGGAGGCTGGCAGTCGAACCAAACCTGGATGGCACATACTGCAGTCTCCACGCCCTTAAGTTTTGAATTTTCGCAACGATTTGCGCGCGGTGGTATTGGACAAGCAGGCGTCTTGACCACAGAACAAAACACCTTCGAGGCTTGGATGGATGACTGGCTCTGGCAGTCGGATTCGTCGGCGCCTTTCCCCGCTGAGCTAACTGCCGGGACCGAAAATCAACGCTTCAAACTTAGGTTAAATGCGTCTGATAACTGGGTGTTGCAGGGCAAGAACGGATTCAGTAGGAAGAGTGATCTCGGCCAAGCAAGCTATTACTACAGTCAGCCTTTTATCGATATTACAGGGACGATTTGGTTGGGAGGTGAATCGATTGAGGTAACGGGACAGGGCTGGTTAGACCGCGAATGGAGCTCGCAGCCCCTAGCGGACAACCAGGACGGTTGGGATTGGGTGTCGCTGCACTTAAGTGACGGCAGTGCACTGATGGTTTATCAGCTCCG
>PKCZ01000200.1 GCA_002862405.1 Pseudomonadota bacterium | reverse complement strand
GTTTCGGCCTCAGGAAGCCGCGTCTGCCTGAGCCGTTCAATGAGGTCTTCAATGACTTCAGTTGACAGTGAGGGCGTGAAGGGTCGAATCGTAGTTGAGTCCATGGGCATACTCGTGCACAGCTGCGGATTACCTCAACATACGGTGACATGGGATGCGACTCAAGAGGTTGGTGGTGCTAGAAGGTCGTCCTATTAAACCGCGGCTGTGAGCGTGGATTCAAAATCGTGTTTTAAGCGCGGTTCCAATGCTTTGCGGTCTTCCTCGGACTCAACGTTGCTACCCAATAGGTAGGTCGATCGTGGCTCTCGATCCAAAAACAGCTTACCAGTAGACAAGGCAGCCTGATTCGACTGAGCCATCCAAACCACGGTATCCGCGCCCTCGGCATGTGAGCGAAGGACCAGTCTTGTCAGGCGACGAAAGAGGGGAAGCGACTTTTGTACACCCGGTGTATCTGACCAGCCTGGATGCATTGCGTTGACAACAATATTGTGGTGCTGCCATCGCTCTGCCCATACCTCCGTCATGATGCTCAAAGCTCGTTTACACTGTGCATACGCGCGGGCACCGCGATAGCCATCGGAGGTCATGTTAAGTCGCTTGAGATTGAGGCGCTCAGCATACATGCCGCCGGATACGACGTTGATGATGCGGGCTGTATCGTCATGATTCTTCAGAAGCGGAAATAGCCGTTCACACATTCTCCAAGGAGAGAGCAGCAACAGCGCATAGCTCTTCTCTAATCCCTCAGAGGTCATTGTGTGGTCGTTAAACAATGCACCCGCATTGTTTATCAGGACATCGATCGTGTCTCCTTTTGTAAGGAGGCGGTCGATCAGTACGTCGGTATCCTTCAGGAGACTCAGATCAGCGAATTCAAATTGAATATCGGTTCTGCCCGTGGCCTCTTTGATGGACTTTGCGGTTTGCGAGGCCTTGACCTTATCTCTGACGACCAGCGTCAATGACGCGCCCGCCGATGCCAGATCAATAGCCGCCGCAAGTCCAATTCCGGAATTGGCGCCAGTGAGGACTACATGGCGGCCTTCCATGCGCTCACTCATTGGTGCCCAGACCTTCCGGCCAGTGACGTACCCATGCCGCGTAAATGTCCGAAGCGCACTCAAGGTCTTTGAGTCAGCTTTCGCGTTTCGAGCACTGAGAAAGGCTTCATCAGCTGTTGCGGTAAGCGCACTCTTCAAACCATCGATCGCCAGCTGACATTGCCTGTCCAGTGCGTCAGCAAGCTTTGGGAAAAGACGTTCAAGTCCAAATTTAAAATGAAATTCTGCGCGGTAGCTGATGGTTGTTAGTCCATCAGACTCGCTTAATTCGATGGTGTCGTTGACGTTAAGAAAACTACTTCTGCCGATCATGACGATCCGCATATTAAAGTTATATTCCGTGATGATGTATCGGAATGGGACCGAGAGCGCACCAATGGCCACGCGTACAGTGAAGTACGAGCCTTTCGCAACGGGTCCCTGAGAATCTATGCGAGTAGCCGACACGGCCGGATCCCATTCGATGAGGTTACGAACATCACTCAAATAGAGGAAGCAGTCCTTTGCGCATCGCGCAACAGTAATCGTCTTGGTAATGCCTAACATCACAACTCCCACAGCATGCGTAGTTCCCTACGCGGTCCTGATGTGCTCAGTTCACCGAGGGTTATTCTTCGTGATAGACAATCCGGAGTGGTTCACCGAAATCGTCGTAGACAATTTGCTTCCGGGGCTGCGGTTTTCGACGTCTGACGGTTTTTGGGGCGGGTTTTAATTGTGACTCGCGCCGACGTCGCAACGTCTCTATGACATCGTTTACGGGTGTTCGCTGCTGCGGCTTCCCCGTAAAGATAGGCGTCTTGATGGGAGAGATCGCTTCGTCAACCGCACTGACCCCTTGCGGCACCGCGCGGATCTCGCCGCCACGATCAAGATACGATCGTGTCTGTGACTCGAGTCGACGGCGTATGTCCTGTTTTGACGGCGGTTTCTTCACTGTTTTCGCTCCTCTGCATCAGTATAAACCCCAGACCCCGGAATGACAGCGTTGACCTATTTTTGTAAGTGCTTGTGCGACAGCTCGACCTTGATACTATCGATGCGCGCCGTGTAACTGTTTTTGGGGGAGTACCGTGCTGGCTATTCGTTCCGCTCTCGTTTTTTTGATAATGGCCGTCACCGTAATACCGCTTGCCACGGTATTAGTGATCTCATCCTTCATTGCGCCTTATCGCGTGACCTATTTTTGGATTGGTAGACCCTGGCTACAACTCGCCATAGCGGCAACGAGGTACGTCGGCGGCGTCAAAACTCAGGTGAAGGGTTACAACAACTTGCTCGCCGCTGCAGAGGGTAATCGAGTGATCATCTGCAGTAAGCACCAATCCACATTTGAAACCTTCTTTTTCCCGAGTGTCATGACCAACCCGGTCGCTTATGTCTACAAAAAGGAACTCCGATGGGTGCCTTTTTTCGGTTGGGCCATCGGTCGTCTGCACATGGTCCCGATAGATCGAAGTGCCAAGGGCGATGCGTGGCATCGTGTTGCTAAGATTGGCGCGACGTTAATGGATCAGGGAAAGTGGATCATCATGTTTCCCGAGGGCACCCGGGCAGCGCGAGGCCATCAACTATTGTACAAATCCGGTGCAGCTCGGCTGGCCCTTGAAACCGGGGCGATTGTGGTCCCGGTCGCTGCAGCAACTGGACGTTGTTGGCCGCGAAAAACGTGGCGCTTTGTCCCCGGAACTGTTGACATCTCCATTGGTCCAGCCCTAAAGCCGGAGGAGGGTGAAGATGCCATCGGATTTATGAAGCGTGTCGAGGCGTGGATCGAGACTGAAATGCGCGTAATCGACTCAGAGGCCTACATAGACTAGATTTTGGAGTTGTGATCCAGAGACATTAATCAGAGGGGGAGAGATGGGACTTTATAACGATTATGTCGTACCGCGACTGGTAACCTGTGCATGTGGAACAAAGCCAGTCATACGACAGCGACAAAAGGTGGTTCCCCGCGCCCACGGAAGAGTCCTCGAGTTTGGTATTGGTGCGGGACACAATCTGCCTCACTATCAAGCCGATCGCGTTGATAAGGTTGTGGGTATTGATCCCTGCAGTAAATCTTGGGATTTGGCCGCCGAGAGGGCTGATCAAGCGAACGTTAATGTCGAATTTATTCAGGGTTCTGCTGAGGACATACCGCTCGAGAGCGGCTCCTTTGATTCAGTGCTGATTACCTTTACGTTGTGCACGGTTCCCAACCCGGATGCAGCGTTGGCTGAGGCGCGCCGTATGCTAAAACCCTATGGCACACTCCTTTTCTGTGAGCATGGTATTGCGCCCGACGAGCCTGTCGCAAAATGGCAACGTCGAGTCAATCCAGTTTGGAAGCGACTCTTTGGTGGCTGCCACATTACGCGTGATACGAGACAGCTATTGCAAGATGCTGGGTTTGGGATTGATGCCATTGAGCAGATGTACTTGCCGGGAACTCCTGCCATAGCAGGATTCAATACCTGGGGTGAGGCAAGCGTTCTTTGACCTTTTGGCTGGTGTCGATACCCCCGTGATTCCTAAGCGAGAATCCACCCAGTCAAGCCAATGCAAAGAAAACTCGTTAACAAGCAACATAGTGAATAAGAGGTAGATACACATGCACCGCCCCGAACCCAACTTTAATGTTGCTGCACAGGTCATAAAGCAGGCAGAACAAAATCCCGGTAACACGGCCATTATTTTCGAGGGTAAGACCACGACCTACGGGGAATTCGCAACGCGAGTCCGAAAACAGGCGGGATTATTACGTAGCCGGGGCGTCTGCGTCGGCGATCGGGTCGGTTTCCTTGGTTTTAATCAACCGGGCTTCATTGAGACAATGTTTGCCAGCATTAGTTTGGGTGCTGTCTTTGTTCCGTTGAACTTCCGGCTTACCGGAGAGGAACTTGCCTTCATTATCGGCGATGCCGGTGTCCACACTTTGGTGGTAGACCCCGAACTGACTGACGTGATCGACAGTGTCCGCGATCGATTGCCTTGTCATCACTATTTTGCGGTGGAGGGAACGCCACCTGGCTACGACTGCCTCGAGCAGGCGATGCAAGAAGCCGATGCTGCGCCAGAAATCGCTAGCTCTAGCGCGCACGATACCTTACTTATTATGTATACCTCCGGCACAACGGGGCTGCCGAAAGGCGCGATGTTGACTCACGGCAATATCGTCTGGAATAACGTCAATGCAAACCTGGCCTTCGGTGCAAAAAATACGGACGTCTTACTCACCGCCGCGCCGTTATTCCATATCGGCGGTTTGAACGTCATGACGATTTCGGCCTTTCAAATGGGCAGCCCACTGGTGTTACTCCGTCACTTTGAACCCGAGGCAGTTCTCCAAGCGATTGAACGTTACAAGGTGTCTCACATGTTCGGCGCGCCGGCCATGTTTCTCTTCATGTCTCAGCACCCTGCATTCTCAAACACAGATCTCTCGTCTATCGACATCTTGATTGTCGGCGCTGCACCGTGTCCCGAGTCTTTGATTTCACTGTATGGGGAGCGTGGTATCAGTTTCTGCCAGGGTTACGGCCTTACCGAGACCAGTCCGTTTGCATCCTTCCTCGGCCCGCAGCGATGTTTGGAGAAGCTGGGTTCAGCAGGTCTGCCACCGGTTCACACGGATATTCGTATCGTGGATGGTTCTAACTCGCCTGTCGCGGCGCTCGAGCGAGGCGAAATCTGTGTCAAGGGCCCAAACATCATGAAGGGTTACTGGAATCGACCCGATGCGACGGCCAGTGCCATTGATGAGCTTGGATGGTTTCACTCCGGTGATGTGGGCTATCTGGATGAGGAGGGATATCTCTACATCTGTGATCGGCTCAAGGATATGGTTATCTCGGGTGGTGAAAATGTCTACCCGGCTGAGGTTGAGAGCGTCTTGTTTGAACATCCGGCTGTGGCCGAGGTGGCGGTCATCGGTTTGCCTGATGATAAATGGGGTGAGGCTGTGACGGCCGTGGCGGCATTGGTTCCGGGCGCGGATCTGTCGCTCGAAGAATTGCGGAGCTTCGCCGAAACCAAGCTCGCGCGTTACAAACTCCCATTGCGTTTGCACGTAGTTGATGCGCTTCCCCGAAACCCGGCCGGTAAGGTACTGAAGTTTCAGTTGAGAGAATCGCTGGCCTGACGAGTTCGCTTGCAATGACAGTTTCTCACCATAAGCTCTGGCGCCTGCTCGCCATAGGATGGCTGTCTCTATCCTTTGGGTGTGCTCAGGAGCGCCACACTGAGGCGATTACTCGTGTTGCGACGCCTGTCGACATGACGGGTCACTGGGAAATTGACTTTGCCCGCAGCGATAATTTGCAAGATCAATTAGGCTCGATTGCGCGCCGGGTGCAAAGGGAGGCCGTCCGTCGTGCCAGACTCGCTGAGGAAGGGCGGGGTTATGCGGGAAGCCCGTTACCCGATCAAAGCGATTTAGTCACCTTAGCTCGATTGGCGGAAATCATCACCGAGCCAGTTCTGTTAGAGGTCATCCAGAACGATGCGCGTATCAGGGTCAAACGAGATAAAAGCTTTGCGTTGGTATGCGAGTACGACGGATCAGGACTGAGTATCACGGTGGATACGCTTGGCATACAACGCTGTGGCTGGGACGGGGATCAATTATTTTTTGTGATGGAGCTGGAGGAAGGGTTGGACGTGACACATCGTCTGTCTCGATCTGATAAGACAGACATGCTGTTGTTGGTCACCTCAGTAGAAACCACCTCAACGCGCTTTCCTCTCGTTGTCAGTCAGTACTTTACGCCCTACGATCCGGATGCTTTGGGATACCGATGTGAACGGTCATTGACTCGGGGAAAGGTGTGCTCGACACAGCAATGATGGCGATACTCGCAAACAAATGGTCTATTAGCAGACCTCATTTTTTGGTGTTGGCTGTTGCCGTCTTGCTGTCGCAGATGACGTCGGCGGTGCCCACCTCTGATGGCGATCTAAGGGTTGTAGGACAATCTATCCGGTCGGTAGGTAATACCCCGGCACGACTGGATGTGGGTATCTCGGTCAATACCAAGGTTCGCAATAAGAGTGGTACAGAGATGGAAGCTGCCTTCAGGGAGACCGAAGCCCTGTTGATCGGGCAGCGTCTCAGAGGTGAACTTGAACGGAACGACGACTGGGGGGTCATTCGACTATTCCCAGAGCCCTCGGTTATACCGCAGCTAACCATACAGTTGTCCATATTGGCGTCTGATGGACGTGAACTCGTTGTTGAGGCTGTTGTGCGCGCTGTCACGGGTGAAACCATGTGGTCGTCCGCATATCGCGATACCTCGGTCAATGACGATTACACCAACGATAAGACCGACCCATTCGCAGATCTTTACGTCACGATAGTCAACGACATCGTGCACTCCGTGTCATCAGCACCCATCCAGGAGACGTATTTACGCACGCTCTCATCATTACGCTATGCCAGCGAATTGGTTCCTGAGGCGTTTCCTGATTATTTGGGTCGAGAGGCGGGTCTTTACAGCGTTCGACGAGAGCCGAGTCGCGAGGATCCCATGCTCATTCGACTGAATCGGTTGCAAGACTATGAGCTCCTGTTTGTGGATACGATCGATGAGCAGTTGGCCAATGTTTCACGTGAGGTCAGCGATGCTTATTACCTCTGGATGAAATCTAGTAAGGAGCAGCTGGACTGGCTGGATCTGCGGCGCGAGCGGGGCGTAAGTGCTGAGACCTTGCGAAATGAATCAACATTTACACGACTGCAAGCCGTGTATGCAGCGCATCGATCACTTAAGATCCACGAGCAAGAAGTATTTGAATTGGTGCTGGAGTTAGAAAACGAAACGCGTGCCACCGCGGTTTATGCCAACGAGCAAGTGTTTAAACTCTCTGGAACGCTCGAGCAGCAATATCAAGAATGGCGTGCCACCCTGCGTCGAATTAACGATCTAGAGTCGACTTTATGACCAACCCATTATCTTTCCTCGCCACTTGTCCAGTGGGGTTGGGAACATTGCTAGTAGACGAGCTGGCAGAGCTGGGGGCTACTGAGGTTCGAGAGACACCAGCCGGTGTATTCTTCGCTGGGCCGCTAGCGGTTGCCTACCGGGCGTGTCTGTGGAGTCGGCTGGCGAATCGAATTCTTCTCAAGCTTTCAGAGACCACCGTTGCGAGTACGGACGATGTCTACGCGGCGGCTCGGAGTCTCCGATGGTCTGACCATATGACCCCACGAACCCGCTTCGCTGTTGAGTTTCGAGGGCAGACGAATTACATCAAGAACACCCATTTTGGCGCGTTGAAAATAAAAGATGGGATAGTCGACTTCTTTAGAGAACACACGGGTCAGCGTCCCTCAGTTGATGCAAAGCGCCCCGATCTGCGCGTTGTTGCGCAGCTGAGTAAAGGCAAGCTAGCACTCAGCGTTGATTTGTCGGGCGATAGCCTACACAGACGGGGCTATAGGCTTGATGGGGGCAAAGCACCGTTGAAGGAAAATCTCGCCGCGGGGCTACTGATACGTTCAGGGTGGGCTGAACGAGTGGCGCGCGGTGAGAGTTTGATTGATCCCATGTGTGGATCGGGAACGCTTCTGATTGAGGCGGCAATGGTCGCTTTAAATATGGCCCCGGGGCTTAACAGGGAGCGGTTTGGGTTTATGGGGTGGCTCGGCCACCGGCTTGATCAGTGGCAAGCTATCCTGGGCGAAGCACAAGCCAAGGTCCGTTCCTCGCTGCCAGACGGTGTTGAAATAAGAGGTTACGACGGAGATTTGGGTGCTATCCGCCGAGCCGAGGAAAATGCCCGTCGTATGCAACTGGGTTCCTTTGTTCGTGTCCGCGTCAGACAGCTATCAGATATTGCCAAGCCCACACATCAGAA
>PKCZ01000009.1 GCA_002862405.1 Pseudomonadota bacterium | reverse complement strand
TGACGAGCTGGTCGATGAGGTTCGCGCTAATAATGTCCCTGTCGAATACGTGCTGTTTGAGGACGAGGGGCACGGTTTCAGAAAGCGAGTGAACCGGATTACGGCATCAGAGGCGTATCTTCAATTCTTAAATACGTATCTCTAGCAATTTTAGCGAGGGTGCCTTGTACTGATTAGGGCCGTTCATCACGGCCTTTTTTCGGGCGACCACTGAAAACACGGACGCGCTATGGGAAAAAATATTGACCGCGACTTATTAGAGCTCCGCGGCTCGAGCATTTCCTACTTCACGGGCAAGATGGAAAATTACTTCCGGTTAAAGGGTATTCCCTATCGCTTGGAAAGTATGGTCTTTCCCGGTGAGGTCGAGCGAAACAGAAAGGTCCTTGGCATTTCTCAAATGCCAACAGTCCAGTTGGCTGATGGTCGCTGGATGACGGATACCACTGCCATGATTGAGTGGTTTGAAAGCGAATATCCCGATAATTCCGTTGTTCCAGATGACCCTGTGCAGGCCTTCGTCTGCTTCCTATTAGAAGATTGGGCTGACGAGTGGTGGTGGCGGCCGGCGATGCACTATCGCTGGTTTTACGAGGAGGGCGCGCGATTTGCGTCAGGCCATTTGGCTCGTGAGGTGATGGGTGGTCTACATCTGCCGCTCTTTGTGAAGCGAGCCATGCTTCGGAGGCGTCAGCGCAATGGTTACACGCGAGGCGACGGAATTGGCCCGGAGGCTGTCGCCGGTGTCGAGGCCGATGTGGCGGCACTGTTCTCTCAACTAGAGGACATCTTCTCAAAACGTCCTTATCTACTTGGCGATCGACCGACTCTGGCGGACGTCGGTTTCTCTGGACCCTTCTTCCGACATTTCGCTCTGGACCCAATACCGCTCCAAGTACTTCGCCACACGGCACCCAATACGCTGGAGTGGGTCATGCGTTTGTGGAATAGCAGGCCCGAAAGCTTACAAGGCGCTCTTATCCAAGGTGTTCCTGATGATATCCATGCATTGCTGCAACACATGGCGAGAGGCTATTTGCCCTACCTAAACGCTAACGTCGATGCGGTCCGGCAGGGCAAATCGACGTTTACCGCAAAGGTTGATGGGGTGACCTACACGCAGGCCCGAAGCTCGCATTACCGAGTGTGGTGCCTGTCTGAGCTACGCTCGCGATTCAATGTGGTGCCACAGGATGTGCAGCCCGGCTTAGAGTTACTTTTGACGAAGGCTGGGATCTGGGAGGCGCTGTGGGCGCAGGACGACCTCCCGTTAGCCGAGGGTCAAGAGAGCCGCTTACCCTTTTGGGCAGATCACAAGATGTTGCAGGTAAATAGATAGCACTATGGCGTTATTCAGCTCCCGCGCGTAGCCTTCTGACTATGGCCGATACAGTTACCATAAAAGAAGTAGGTCCAAGGGATGGTTTGCAATCGCAGCCCGTCCATCTGACCGTCGAGGCTCGTTTAGAACTGGTTGCAGCCTTGATCGATGCACGACTTCCCGAGATAGAAGTCGGTTCCTTCGTGTCTCCCAAAGCGGTCCCTCAGATGGCAGGCACGGATATGTTGGTTGCAGCCTTACCCAACAGTGGCTGCACATACAGTGTCTTGGTGCCCAATCAGAAAGGGTATGAGCTGGCTCTCTCCGCGGGCATCACAGACATGGGCTTGGTGGTTTCTGCGACCGAACTAATGAACCAAAATAATATTGGGAAAGGTCTTGAAGACACCTTCAGCTCCGCCGAGATTATCTTAGAGCGCGCTTTAGAGGATGGGGTCGACATACATGTCTATTTGGCGGTCGCCTTCGAGTGCCCTTATGAAGGGCTAGTCGCCCCAGCCACCGTTATCGATCAGGTGAACCGGTTGATGCGCTGGCGACCCTCACGGCTCATGGTAGCCGATACGATTGGAGCCGCTAATCCGAGGGCAGTCAGTTCACTCTTAGCCGAGTTGATTGCACAGCATGGTTCTGAGGTTTTGGGGTGTCATTTTCACGATACCCGCGCGATGGCAATGACTAATGTATTTGCCGCGTTGGAGCACGATGTCCGACTGTTTGATAGTGCCATCGGAGGCTTGGGGGGCTGCCCTTTTGCACCGGGCGCGAAGGGCAATTTGGCGACGGAGGACATTGTCACCTTGCTAGAAAGCATGGGCGTCAATACGGGTGTGAGTCTCGAGCATCTCCTTACTGCCGTTACCACGGCAAATCAACTCTTGGGCGCAGATAATTACGGACGCAGTTACCCGTGGGTGTCCCGTAGTTGGCAGAAATTGGGTTAACCCGTCGGCTAGTTATTTTTCTTACAAGTCGGCGATCTCGTCATCTGACATGCCCAGTAGCTCTGACAATACCTCATTCGTATGAGCACCTACGTCGCCACCAGCCCATTCGGTACCCCCGGGGCTGTCGCTAAGTCTTGGCATAATCGCTGGAATCTTGAGCGGTTTACCATCGATCTCGACGGTTTCGAATAATCCCCGAGCGTTGTAATGGGGGTCCTCCAGCATGTCGGCTACATTGTAGATCGGCCCTACAGGCACCTTGGCTGTTTCAAGCCTATCGATGATTTCTGTTGACGTGTGTGCGGCGCACCAACCGGAGAGCGCGTCGTCAATTCGTTGCTGATGAATGACGCGTCCCGGGTTTTGAGCGAGTGCTGGGTCGTTGGCGATATCGGGTCGCTCGGCTTCCAACATGAGTCGCTTAAAAATACTGTCGCCGTTGCCACCGATGACGACAAACTTACCGTCTGCGCAACGATAGGTGTTGGTTGGCACAATCCCTGTGATCGTTGATCCCGAGGGTTCACGAATAACGCCAGCCCCGTCGTACTCGGGAATGATGCCCTCCAGTAGATTGAAGACAGATTCGTAAAGCGCCACATCTACTACCTGTCCTGCATTCGACTGATGCCGCTGAATGATGGCAAGCGTTACACCGAGGGCTGCATGAATTGCGGCAACCGTATCCCCAAGTGAGATATTGGGGCGCACGGGCGGTTCATCTTTGTGACCATTAATGTACCGAAAGCCTGCATATCCCTCAGTCACCGAGGCGTAGCCCGGTTTTTGTGAGAATGGCCCTGTCTGTCCATAGCCGGAAATGCGAGCATAGATCAGACCAGGATTGTCGGGTTTGATGTCTTCCGGTCCCAGTGCCCATTTTTCCATGGTTCCGGGCCGAAAGTTCTCTATCACCACATCGGCGGTTTTTAATAGCCGTCGTGTAACGTCGCGACCCTTTTCGGTCTTGAGGTCGAGAACGACACTCTTTTTGTTTCTTCCCAGCGACCGGTACCAGAAAGATGTTCCATTATGAACTTCTCGCCATTGACGCAGGGGATCGCCGCCCGGCGGCTCAATCTTAATGACTTCGGCACCGAAGTACCCAAGAATGGCGCCGGTGAATGGACCTGCAAGGAGCTGACCGAGCTCGACAACTCTGATGCCTGAGAGCGGTTTTGCGGTAGACATGAAACCTTTTTTTCCTGCAGTAACGATCGACGAAAACGTCAGCATACTATGCAAGCTTGATGAGACGCCAAATCTCCCATCAGGGATAGATTGCGCAGGTTTCACATGTCATCCTAAGTCAATAAATCGAATAACCAGCAGGGAATAAACATGACAGTCTTAGCAGATAAAGTAATTTGGATTACCGGTGCCTCGTCAGGTATTGGCAAGGCCTTGGCTCAAACTGCAGCACAGCAAGATACAAAGCTGATTTTGTCGGGCCGTCGTGTCGATGCGCTGGAAGCGCTCGCTACTGAGTTATCTGTCGACTGCCTGGTTCTTCCCTTCGAGGTCACTGACTACGATGCACTTGAAAGCAAGGTAGACGAGGCATGGGCCTGGCAGGGGAGAGTCGATATTCTGGTAAACAACGCGGGCATCAGTCAGCGCTGTCTGGCCATCGACGCAAAGCCCGAGGTCTATACTGAGCTGATCAATATCGACCTGATTGCGCCTATCTGGTTGACACAGCTTCAGCTCAAACGCATGGCGGAGGCGGGTGGTGCTCACATCGTTGCCATCAGTTCAGTGGCTGGACGCATTGGTCCGCCGTTGCGAACAGCTTACTCGGCAGCGAAGTTCGGCTTGATAGGCTATATGGATGCGCTCCGAGCGGAAGTTGATCAGATCCATAACATCAAGGTGACCAATATTTTACCGGGGTCGGTAGCGACGGACGTTGCTCGCAATGCGTTGACCGGCAACGGTTCTAGGCGAGGCATCTCGGATGCGGTCATTGATGCAGGTGACGATCCAATGGATTGTGCGAAGTGTATATGGGAGGCCGTCAACGCGGATAAGCCCGAGTACATTTATGCAAAGGAAATGGAGATGGGACTGGCTCAGATGCGGCACGCAGACCCGGATACCTTCTTTGACGCCATCGCCGGTTTTGGTGCCCAAACTGTCGAGGCCTATTGGAAAGAAAAGGAGACGATGTAGTCGCGTCTAGTGTCAACTGCGACAAAAGTCCCTTGTCAGAGAATAGTCGGCCGTTGACTTCGCTGATGGCGTTTCAAAGGTGACTGTTGCGTTCAACTACAACAAGACCGAAGTCGACGATCGTGAAACCATCAACCCGATCAGCGGTGGTCGTATTGAAGCCTTGGAAGACGTTCTTCCAAACGCGAAGGGTAACATTGCTTGGAGCCACACACAGGGCCAACTCCGTACGCTGGTTCGCGCGAGCTACTATGGTGCTTGGAAGTCGACGGGTAATGGTTACACCCTGTGTGCAACCACTTTGGTTGATGCACAGGTTGCTTACGATTACACCTAAAATTCTGAGTTGGTATTGGGTGTCGAGAACCTCTTCGACGAGTACCCAGACAAGAACCCAGGTCGTAGTGGTGTAGGTCAGCTTTACCCAGAAGACAGCCCATTTGGCTTCAACGGTGGTAGCTGGTACCTGCTGGCTCGCTACTCGTTCTAAGTCGGACTGACCTAGGAAAATAAAAACCCACCTCGGCGGGTTTTTTTATGCCAACTGAACCGGCAAGTTACATCGCTTGATAAACGATCTCACCGCCGATGACGGTCATAACGGGCTTAGTTGCAAGGATCTTGTTCTCGTCGACGGTCATAAGATTTTGATCTGTCACCGTCATATCGGCACGTTTGCCGACACTGATCGAACCAACCTCAGCTTCTTCAAACGCTGCATAGGCATTCCAGAGCGTCATTGATTTGAGTGTCTCGTGGCGAGAGAGCTTCTGCCCGATTTCGTACCCGTCGTCCGGCAAACCTTTAAGTGTCTTGCGTGCCACCGACGCATAAAAATTGGCAATAGGATTGATGGGTTCGACGGGCACGTCGGTGCCGTTGGCGATATGGACTCCAGCATCCAGAAGATCTCGCCATACGTAGGCGCCAGACTTGATACGCTCTATGCCGAGTCGATCAATGGCCCAGGGGCGATCTGAGCTCATGTGAATGGCTTGAATCGACGCAATGACTCCGAGCTTCGAGAAGCGCTCGATATCGGACGGGAGCAGATGCTGCGAATGCTCAATGCGCGAGCGGTGATCCCGCTGGGTTAGTGTTGCTTTATCAATGGCGTCGAGCACGACCGTATTGGCCTTATCACCAATGGCATGGGTATTAATTTGCCAGCCATGGGCGTTAGACCGATTCATGATATCGACGAGGCGTTTCTCATCGAAGGTTTGAACGCCAGAGGTGCCTGGATCATCGGTGTAGGGTTGATGTAACCATGCCGTCCGGGACCCTAACGCGCCGTCCATTACCGCTTTAAACGAGCGAATCGTTAAGCGTGAGTCGTCGTCGGCGATCACTGGTGGTCGCGCTAACCAGTAGTCTGTTAATACATCGTCTTGGGCACTGACCATAGTGTAAATCCGCAGTTTCAGGTCACCGGAGGCATCGAGTGCCCGCTGCGCCTCGATATCGGTTGAGCCCGCCCCGGCGTCGTGGAAGTTGGTGATGCCCCATCGAAAGGCGTGGTCTTGTGCCGCTAAAATCGCCGTCTTGGCAGAATCGGTAGAAAGCGCAATCAGGGGGTAGGCCAAGTCGACTGCATTCTCATGCAAGATGCCGGTAGGGTCACCCTTGCCATCTTTGACAATGATACCGCCGTCCGGGGTTGGTGTGTTGTAGGTGAGATTCATTGCATCCATTGCCGCTTGATTAACCAATGCCGTGTGGCCATTGGCATGGCCCAAAAAGACAGGGTTATTCGGACTGACCTCAGAAAGAGATCGATGCGTTGGAAAGCCATCAACCGTTACGCTGGGCTCTTTTGACCACTTGCTCTGATGCCATCCTCGGCCCTTGATGACCTGCCCTGGACTCGCTTTTGCGGCCGCGTCGGCCACCATGCCGACAATTGTTTGATAGCTATCTACGCCATTGAGGTCGAGGTTGGTAATAGCTTCGCCGAGACTACTAAGGTGCCCATGGCCTTCAATGAAACCGGGATAGGCGGTGGCTGCGCCTAGTGCAAGGTGCCTGTGATCTTGCCCAGCTTTACTCTGCGCTGCTGCTAAATCACCTACAAAGGTGAAGCGACCATCTTTTATGACCACTGCCTCGACCTTGGTATTGGCATCGTCCGCTGTGTAAATCGTGCCGGAAATCAGCAGCGTATCCGCAAAGCTGTTAGGGGTAATGAGCACTGTTAACAGTGCGAAGAACAGTGCAGAAAAAAGGCGAGCGCCATGTCTAACCATGGGTTTGTCTCCAAGGGTGGTGGAACATATGTCGATGAGTCTAGACGGAAAGCGACCGTGTTGCAGTCTCTAGCGGCTGCCTCTATTCGTCTTTAGTTGCTCCAGCGTGGCGATGGAGTTGGATCTTAAAAAAGACGCCAGCCGCGCGCTTCGAATCGATCGATGTCCTCGGTAGCTGGGAAGCTGTAGTAAGCGCCGGCGGGTAGATCGTCACCCTTGGTTGAAGCCAGTGACTCTAGCTGATCGACCGCCTCACAAATCTGTTCCACGCCCGGGCGATACAGCGATAGAACTTGTTTGCAGTAGGTATCAGATGATCTTACTGGCTGGGAGCGGGTCGAGATGAGCGCGCCTGAATCAATTTTCTTATCCGTAATCCAGTGGAGTGTTGTGCCCAGATGAGGCTCCTCGTTGAGGAGTGACCAAAAGCTCGCCATGACGCCTTTGTACTCAGGTAACAGACCTGAATGCAGGTTAATAATGCCAGTGCGTGGTTGGGTGATGGCTTCAGCTTTAAATATTTGCCCAAAACGGATACTGATCAGGAGGTCTGCATCGAATGCATGAAGTACCTTCAGGTCGGTGCCATTGATGTCATTGATCGCGATTTCGCGGCAATGACTCATACTGGCAAGCGCTTCAAAGCTCAAGCCGGGCGCTGTGACAAAGTCTGTCTCTACCCGCGCTAACGCTACCAGCCGTAGGTCACGCGGTTGTGATGCGCTGCCCACTCGTTGGGAGTAAAACATGCCAACGTCGTGACCACCTAGCTTCGGAATCAGTTGATTAAGAGCCGCGTGAGCATAGATGTCGCGATTGTAAAAAAGGCCGATCCGCACCGGTAATCTCCACAGATGGTAGCGGCCAGCATACTCTCTCCTTTATCCTCGATCGAGATCCGAGGTCTATTAGAGTAAGGCAATCACATGCGCAGCTATTCCGTTCAGGTGGCTACTGCGGTCGTCGTGGCCAACATGGTGGGTACAGGGGTATTTACCTCGCTTGGCTTTCAGTTGCTGGAAATAGAGTCGACGGGCGCCATCCTGTGGTTGTGGGTTTTAGGTGGGCTTTGTGCACTATGTGGGGCGCTGTGCTACGCCGAACTGGGTGCCCACCACACGGCTTCGGGTGGGGAATATCACTTTCTGACTGAGCTGATTCATCCCTATGCTGGGTTTCTCTCGGGCTGCGTTTCAGCCACCGTCGGTTTCGCGGCGCCCATCGCACTTGCGTCGCTCACATT
>PKCZ01000133.1 GCA_002862405.1 Pseudomonadota bacterium | reverse complement strand
CGACGTTAATGACCTGAATAGCCCACTGACAAAGTGTTCCGTAAGCCTGAGTGCTGACACCCATGCGGCCGTAGCAAATAGCGGCTTTGGCTGTCGCCATATCCCGCGCAATGCGCTCAATATCGGAAGCTTCAATGCCGGTTATGTTGGCAGCCCATTCAGGGGTGAGAGAGGCGACTGCACTTTGAACCTCTTCGAGGCCATCCGTGAACTCCGCTAAGGCGCCCAGCGCCGTCAGCTTGTCTCGGAATATGACGTGTAACAGCGCGAGGAGCAGCGCCGCATCTGTTCCGGGTTTTATAAAGTGATGCTCGCTGGCAAGGTCAGCCGTCTCGGTTCTGCGTGGATCAACAACCACTAGCTTCCCGCCACGCGCTGTCAGATCTTTAATCCGTTTTCGGACATCGGGTACCGTCCAGATACTGCCGTTTGATGCGAGCGGGTTGGCGCCGAGCATCAGAAAATAATCGGTGCGATCGATATCAGGAATCGGCATGAGCAGCATGTGGCCGTACAGCCACATAGAGACTAGGTGATGCGGCAATTGATCAACCGACGTGGCAGAAAAGCGGTTGCGTGTCCGTATGTGGCGGAAGAGATTACGCTGATGCGTCATCATGCCGTAATTATGCGCTGAGGGGTTTCCAAAGTAGGCACCAACTGCGTCAACACCATGCTTTTGAATGGTCGAGGCCAAAGCATCGGCGGCGAGATCAAGGGCTTCTTCCCACTCGATCTCCACGTGCTCGTAAACGCCAGCCTCCGAGCGGATGCGCTTAAGTGGTTTTCTTAATCGGTCGGGATCTTCGTGAATATCTTGCAAGGCGACCGCTTTGGGGCAGACATGTCCCCGACTCAACGGATCATCTTTATCACCCCGTATATCGATCACCTTGTCGGCCTCAGTTTTTATTACTAGGCCACACATGGCCTCACACAGATGGCAGACACGATGGTGAGTTTGAGTCGATGCAATAGTCACGGTGATGTACCCTCGAGATATATCTGTCGCCGCGCAGCTTGGCGAGTCTTAATTATTTTGTTGCTTCGGTAGAGTACATGAGTTCGGCACGCTTTGTTGATGCCTGCTCTCTTTGTCGGGGTGTAAGCGCGATGACAGGACATTTTGAAGCCAACGCAAAAACTTCTTAGGGGCCACCTTTGAAAAAGATTCTGTTAATCGATGGACACCCAGATGAGACGAGACTCACAAGTGCATTGATGTCGGCTTACAGTCGTGGTGCTGAGGAGGCCGGCTATCAGGTCTCACAGATCGTCATTCGTGAACTCGCTTTCGAACCCAACCTGAAGTTTGGTTATCAGCAGCGACTTGAGCTTGAACCTGACTTGCTCGCAGCCATAGACGCAATAAAGGCGTGTGATCATATGGTCTGGGTTCATCCCGTCTGGTGGGGTGGCTTACCCATCTTCCTGAAGGGTTTTATCGATAGAACCTTCCTTCCGTCGATTATGTTCGACTACAACGAGGCAAAACTAGGCGGCATGGGATGGGACGGCTATCTGGAGGGTAAGACAGCCCGCATTATTGCGACGATGGACACACCTAAAATTCTGTATCGGCTGCTTTACAGCGCGCCCAGTGTCAATCAGCTAAAGAAAACGACGCTTGAGTTTTGTGGCGTAAAACCGGTGAAGGTGACCCAGTTCGCACCTGTAAAAGGCTCGACACAAGAGAAGCGAGAAAGCTGGATTAACGCCGCCCATGTGTTGGGGCTGAAAGGCGCTTAATTGCACCAAGTACTGCTCGGTTTCAAAAGTAGGTAAAGCTATTAGCCAAATGGCTGGTAGAGGCTTTGCTGAGGTTCCGTGAACCACTTAGGGCCCTGTTCAGTCATGTAAAAGTGATCTTCGAGTCGGATGCCGAACTGGCCAGGAATCACGATCATGGGTTCATTCGAAAAACACATGCCCTCGGCGAGTGGCGTGTCATCCCCTCGAACAAGGTAAGGGCCCTCATGAATATCAAGGCCAATCCCGTGTCCTGTTCTATGGGGTAGGCCCGGTAGTTGATAGTCGGGGCCCAAACCGTGACGCTCGAGCACTGCTCGCGCGGCTGTATCAACACTGCCGCAGGGACTACCTAGTTGAGCTGCATCCAGCGCCGCTGCTTGCGCTTCTTTCTCAAGGTCCCACAGAGCCTCAACCTTTGAATCTTGCTTATCTAAGGCATAGGAACGTGTGATGTCCGAGTGATAGCCACCCACAGTACATCCGGTATCGATCAGGATGAGTTCGCCCCTCTGCAGGACCGGATCGCCCGGAACACCATGCGGGTGAGATGTTCCCTCGCCAAACTGTACAGCACAGAAAAAGCTACCGTTATCGGCGCCGCCCGCGCGATGCAGCTGGTCGATTTTAGCGATGACCTCGCTCATTCGAAGCCCGGGGCGTATCCATTCGAAGGTCTGCTGATGCACCTGCAGGGTCAGGGACTTAGCGGCCTGGAGTAGCGCAAGTTCTATCGCGGACTTTTGGCTTCTTAGGGATTGGAATAGGTCGCCAGCCGACGTCAGAGTCGACTGTGTTGCCTTTGAAAGCGCATGGACCTGCCCGAAAGAGCAGTTTGGATCGACACCGATCCTCGAGAGTGAGCCCTCGGCCAAAACGTTTGAAACGGCCTGTCTGGGATCCTCGTGTTCTTCCCACCAGACACAGTCGACGGGTGAGGAGAGGGCTGCTACCAAGGCCGTGTCCTCAAATTTAGGGCAAACAAATACAACGGCACTTTCTGATACGACAGCACAGACTAAGCGCTCGGTTTCCCGCCATGTCAGCCCGAAGAAATAACGCATGTTGGCGCCTGGCGTGACAATAACTGCGTCAAGCTCATGGGAGGCCATGCTAGCTTGCAATCGTGCCAAACGGCCTTGCCGCTCTTCTGCAGTGATGGGTTTTACGGTCTCTGTCATTGACATAAAAAGTGCTGTCCTGTGATTTCCTGTCGCGCTTCGCCGCGCCTGTTTCACCCCGTTATTGTACTCCGAGGAGCGTGATATATTTGCGCGCATGCGGAGGTGGCGCAACTTGAATAACACGCCTAGAACAGATTCTTTTTCGCGAACGTTTTATATCGCCAACCTGCTTGAGATTTTCGAACGAATCGCTTGGTACGGTTTCTTCACGGTGTCGTCTCTGTATATGAGCAGCTCACCGGAGGCGGGTGGGCTCGGGTTCAATGACACTGAGCGCGGTGTCTTACAAGGCATCATCCCTTTCTTTGTGTATGTGCTCCCTGTCGTCACGGGTGCGTTAGGTGACCGTCTGGGCTACCGACGGATGTTTCTCATTGCGTTCGCTATTTTGACTCCGAGCTACTTTTTATTGGGACAGGTGCATCAATTCTGGCCCTTCTTTCTCGTTTACATGTTAGTTGCCCTTGGCGCGGCAATCTTCAAGCCGCTGGTTGTTGGCACCGTAGCCCGGAGTGCTAACGAGCATAACCGTGGCAGAGCCTTTGGCATTTTCTACATGATGGTCAACGTGGGAGGCTTTCTTGGTCCCGTCATCGCAGGCTATGTCAGGGCTATCAGTTGGGAACATGTGTTTTTACTCTCTTCCATAGCGATTGGTATTAATCTGCTGATTGCGCTGGTGTTGCTCGAGGACGACACGCCACGCGAGTCGAATATCAAAGCCACTTCAACGGCGCTTAAGGACGCGGGTGAGGTGCTGGGTAATGGCCGCTTTGCGTTGATGCTTGTGCCGATCATTCTCGGTTTGATGGTGGCGGGTGGTGGATGGATAAGCTGGCAACACTACGGATTGTTTTTGTTGTTGTGGGCGGGCACGCAGTACCTCTGGGATCGAACATCGAATCCGGGATCAGAACTCTGGTATCGACAACCTTTGCGCGTAGGTAACGCTCCATTCCTGGTCTACTTGCTTGTGCTTTCCCTGTTCTGGGCTGTCTATAACCAAATTTTTCTAACACTGCCCTTATACGTTCAGGATTTCGTGGATACATCCGATGTCGTCTTCTTCGTGAACGCCCTATCTCCAGATGTCGCTCATTACCTTGCCCCGGTTGATCCATCGAAAATTGCAGTGGAGCTGGGCGCAATGGCCACTGATAAGCCTGGCGTGTCAGACGGCCTTCGCCAATTAGCACAATTTCAGATTAGGGTCCCTGAGGAGGCCTGGTTGTCTGGTATGCAGTCACTGAGGTCGGGCGATACTATCGCTGCGTCACTCGCGGCAGAATGGGCCATTCGGTATCGCCAGATAAGTCCGGAATACATCATTTCCTTCGATTTTCTATCGATTGTCTTGTTCCAATACTTCATCAGTCGTTGGGGTGAGCACCGAGCCCCCTTTGGCATCCTGATTCTGGGTACAGGCATGATCGGATTATCGTTTTTGCTGGGCGGTACGGCACATGTGGTGTCATTTGGTGGCTTGCTTGCCATTGCTAGCGTTGTCGTCTTTGCCTTCGGTGAGATGTTCGCCTCTCCGAAAAGTCAGGAATACGTGGCCTCGGTAACGCCCGCAGCACAAGCGGCCCTGTTTCAGGGTTATTATTTTGTGTCGATTGCCATTGGTTACCTACTCGCTGGCATCATGTCGGGATGGGCTTATGGCGAGATAGCAGTAAAAGCGGATCAACCGTTCTTGATGTGGGCTGGGTTTGCATGCTTGGCCATGGTTGCGATGGGTGCGCTCGCTTTATTTAACCGCTATTTGGCGCCTGCAATGGCCACCGGTTTGGGCTTGGGAGCAAAGACACCATGACAGATGTGAAAACGATTGCTGCTGCCTGGAAAGTGGATCGTGTGACGTCACTCCGTCAAGCCATGTTCTCGATGGCATTTGATGCGCTCGTGGTGCCTCGATGGGATGAGCAGCAGTTTGAGTACGTTTCTGTGGCCAATGAGCGACTAGCGTGGCTAACCGGTTTCACGGGTAGTTGGGGGCTAGCGTTAGTGACTCACAATGATGTGATTCTGTTTATTGATGGTCGCTACCCCGAGCAAGCGGCACGAGAAACGAGTGCCGAGTGGGTGACACTTCAGCACCTTTACGAACAACCCCCTGAGGATTGGCTCAAGCAACACGCGCAGGCGAGTTGGCGTATTGGTTTTGACAGCGAGGTGATGACGCCGGATCTGTATGACCGTCTTCTCGCCGCGTGCGAGCATAAAGGTGCGGTGATGCAACCGACTTCAGGAGACCCTTTTGAGCAATGTTGGCTTGATCGACCCGTTACCGCTGGCTCAAAAATGACACAGTTTTTCAATGAGTGGGCGGGTGAGTCCGTTAGCAGCAAGCTAGCGCGGGTTCGCGAGCAAATGCGATTGTCCGAGGCCGATTGGCTAATCGAGACGCAGCCCGACAATGTGAACTGGTTACTGAATATCCGAGGGCAGGACTTACCCTATTGTCCGGTGGTGCGGGCACGGTTACTCATTGGCTTGGGGGGAGAAATCCACCTATTTGGCGACTTCATAACGAGTGATGTCCAGGCACTCGTTAAATCCGAGCGCTCAATTCAGTGCCATGAACGCGATCGATTGGTGGCCGTGCTGGACGAGAAAATTCAGACCGCCGAGCGGCTTTGGCTCGATCCGATACAAGGACCCCAGTGCGGTCGTTATGCGGTCGAGGATCGGGGTGGCGAGGCATTGCTTAAGCGCAGCCCCATCACGGATTTGAAGGCCAGAAAAAACGAGACCGAGCTGAGCGCACTTCGCAGCGCCTGCTTGGCGGACAGCGCGGTCTGGGTGCGTCTCCTGCACTGGCTGGAGTCCGCCGTTCACGAGGAAGCCATTACCGAGTTTGCAGTGGAGGAACGTATTCATCAGTTGAGGATGGAGATTGATGACTACACAGCACCGAGTTTCAGAACGATTTCCGCGGCGGATGGTAACGCGTCGTTAGCACACTATTCGGCACCAGAGGATGGAGGTGCGCGCTTGTGGCCTTCAACGTTATTCTTGCTGGATTCGGGCGGACAGTTCAGCCGAGGAGGCACAACCGATACCACGCGAACCTGGTGCTTTGAGCTTCCAACCACTGAACGCCGTTGTCTGGCCACCAGTGTGTTGAAAGCGCACATCGCGGTAGCGCAACAAGTCTTTCCTGAGGGGACATTTGGGCATGCGCTAGATAGTGCCGCACGACTGCCGATGTGGCAGGCGAAGCTGGATTACGATCACGGCACGGGACATGGAGTAGGGCACTATCTCAGCGTTCACGAATTTCCACAGCGTATGCAGAAGTTGGGCACAGGTGTGGGACTTGAGGTAGGTATGACACTCACGGTTGAACCCGGTTTTTACCGGCCTGACGAGATGGGAATTCGACACGAGAATCTCTGTGAGGTGGTAGCTCTCGGCGATGGATGGTTGGGGCTTGAAAGCATGGCGTTTGTGCCCTTTAACCGTCAGTTGATCGATGTTGCTATGCTGACGATGCCTGAAAGAGTGTGGATTGACGACTACCACCGGCAGGTCCGAGAGCGAGTAAGCCCTCTCTTGGGCGATGATGACGTCATCGCATGGCTTGAGACGGCAACGAAGCCGCTCGTCGACCATTAGTTGGACGCGTCGACGAGTCTCTGTCACTGTCATAACATGAATAGCGCGAGAGTAGCTCGGTCGGAGTCACGCAATGCCGCAGCCTGATCCTATTCATATTGTGCAATGCCACGCCTGCGGCGAGGTGGGTGATGTCATTGTCGATGGTGTAGCGCCACCTCCCGGTGACACGTTGTGGGAGCAGTCGCGATGGATCGCGCACGACGAGACCTTACGTAATTTTGTGCTCAACGAGCCACGTGGCGGCGTACACAAGCATGTCAATTTATTAGTGCCACCCAAGCATCCCGAGGCTGATGCGGGCTTTATAATTATGGAGCCTGCTGATACCCCGCCGATGTCGGGTTCCAACTCCATGTGCGTCGCGACGGTACTCCTCGAGACCGGACGAGTGCCCATGCACGAGGGGACGAACACCCTCGTCTTGGAAGCGCCCGGAGGTCTTGCTCGTGTCACGGTAAATTGCAGAGCAGGTCGAGTTGAATCGGTAACGGTTACCAATCACCCCAGTTTCGCGGGCCATCTCGATGCTGTCATCGAGGTTGAAGGTGTTGGGAGCATAAATGTCGATACAGCCTACGGCGGTGATAGTTTTGCAGTGGTGGACGCGCCTGCACTGGGCTTCGGTCTCACACCTGACGAGGCCAAGGATCTTGCTGATCTGGGAGTAAAAATTTCAGATGCGGCGACAGCGCAGTTAGGGTTTCGCCATCCAACGAATCCTGATTGGCGCCATATTTCTTTTTGTCTATTTCGCAGTCCCGTGGTTGCGGGTGAGACGCGTCATGCGGTTGCGATTCGCCCCGGGAAGATTGATCGATCGCCAACGGGTACCGGGGTTTCGGCCCATCTGGCCCTAATGCAGGCGCGGGGAGAAGCTTACATCGGTACAACGCTGACCGCGCGTTCGATCATTGACTCTGAATTTACTGGGTGTATCGAGGAGTTAACTCAGGTGGGTAATGTGCCAGCCATTGTGCCCTCCTTGACGGGTAGGGCCTGGATTTACGGTCGATCAGAACTGATACTCGCGCCCGATGACCCCTGGCCCCAAGGCTATCGCGTGGCAGATACCTGGCCCGGTGCATAGACCGGCTTACATAAGGGTTATTGAGCGGTGCAAAGGATACGGAGTGGACAGTGAGTGAAAAGGGAGTGAATCTGAGTTTTGAGTGAGACCGCCAAAACTGCACTGCGCGTGCTAGGCCCTGAGTTAACTGATCAGTTGAGTTGGGCTGACGCTGTGGCAGCGCTTCGCACGTGATCTAATTCATGTGCTGGAGCGGCGCGCGGAGAGGTGCCCGGCCCTTTATTTCGCAACGGCTGCAGCGCTCCCCCGCAGGCGCCACCCCAGCCCGCTGGGAGGCGAGGTTGACGCTGCAGACCGGCGGCGCGCTCTATGTGAGCATGTCCAATCAGGAGCTCTCGGACGACGACATGGAGGCATGGTCTGGGATATTTGTTTCAATCTTCAGTCTTGACGATTGGATTAGACATTGCAATCCGATGGGTACAATCGACGATTGGACGGCCGTCCCGATGGCCGTTCTGGCGGCCGTCCGGATGGCTGTCGGGACGGCCG
>PKCZ01000048.1 GCA_002862405.1 Pseudomonadota bacterium | reverse complement strand
TGGTCGATCTCTCCGTAAAGGACCAGCAGGAGTTGAGAAAGCTTTACCGTCAACGTCTGAAAGAGGGGCCACCAGAGGATTCCGTTGGTGCTGGGCTTGGTTTTATAGAGATGGCTCGCAGAGTGAAAAAGTTTGAATTCGATTTCCAAGCTCACGAGTTTGGTGCGCTTTTTGTTTATCGTGGGTGGGTGAGTTAAGACTTTCTGGGCCAGTTACGAATCAACATGGTCTATGTTAATGAAAGGCGTCATTGCTCCGTTTCAGTATTCAGCGCTTGATCTCGAAAAGTATTGATGTCACTCAGTGCTCTGGTAAGGCTATGCTGGGCAGCCTCGAGCTCCTCGGGAGTCAAGTTGTCCAATACAAAGGACACATTCCGCTCACCTAAGGCCATTGAAACGGACTTAGTGCTCTTGGACTCTACGACTTTTCTTGCCTGAAACTCCCCGATACCTTTAAGGTGGATTGGCGGCAATGCCTCAGCCTCGATACTGTCCTTAACAAGATTGTAAGTATCCTCAGATATGTATATTGATCCGTTGTCAGCAGCCGTTTCTAATCTTGAGGCGCGATTAACCGCAGCACCTATTGCTGTATAATCCAGCCGCGACTCACAACCAAAATTGCCAACGGTAGCGAATCCGGTATCAATCCCAATTCTCATTTGTAGGTGATCCCTCAATCCATATTTTGCCCATTCGTCCGACAAGTTATTTAATGCCTGTAGCATCTCGATAGCCATATTGACGCATTGGATTGCGTCTTCTTTAACACCTCTGGTTTCCGGATCACCAAAGAAAAGCATTATGCCGTCACCAATGTATTTATCGATCGTTGCACCATGATCGAGTGCGATATTAGTCATTGTCTCGAGATATAAGTTGAGTAAGGCCGTGACATCCTCGGATTCCATACTTTCAACATAATTAGTGAACCCGCATAGGTCAGAAAAGAAAACGGTCAACTTTTTCCGGCGGCTAACTCTAGTGCCATGTCGTGAGCCAGAAAAAATTGAGTTGTACAACTGCGGACTTAGAAATTTGGATAACTGAGCAGACATACCTTCCAGTTGCTCATTGGTCTCTTGCGCTTCCGTCTTTAACTGATTTAAACGTTGCTCGTTCTTATCGCTGAGCTTGATTATCCTTTTAGTTGTTCTCAGCAGCTTGCCATACTGATCTACTAGCGTATCAAAATCAGACTGTGTGAAAGTACCGTCCTCTTTGATTTTTTTGAAATCCGCAAGCACTTTGGCTTCTTGACTGAAAATATCAGTGTCCATATTTCTAGACCCTTTTTGCGCAGGTTGCCCTATAGAATAGTCTTAAGATCGCAGGTTTTAAAAGTTTTTATGCTTTCATAACAACTCGCAATCCTGAACAGATGTTTTTGATGGGTACTTCAATCACGAGAGGTGATAGTCGCCTTGTTTTTTTACGGTGTACTTTAGCTCGCTCCCCGTATGAGCAAATATCTTAAAGCATTAGTGCTTTTCTACAATTGACGAGCTCTGCTCGAATTTGTTTCAAAAGTGCCCAATGTTGTCAGATAAAGGCGACCCTTCCAGCGGTGTCATGTCCGGCTGATATTAAGCTAACGTAATCGTCAAATCGCCGGATATTTAAATTAAGTAAGTTGAAATGATACCTGCGCTTGATAACGTTGAAATTTGATGGGGCTGGGTAGTCATAGACTATAAATCCCGCGCTTATTGCGAGCCTGCCGGTTCTGCTCAGGTCCCGGAGACCATTTGAATTACCGATGTAAAGTTACTTTGAACTCTATCGACTTTGCTCCAACGTCTTACATCTCCACTGGTTTTAACTTTATAGATCGAAGCTGTACGGGACTCCATAAAGTGTCGCTAGGTCGCAAACTTAGATCACTCTCACCCACAGGCAACACGACTCTTGAAATGAGTCGGCTCTCAAAGGTTTCATGATCCGTGGGTTCGACAGTCACTAATGAACTTTCTCCCGCAATTGTCAGGACAAAGTTTGTAGCAGTTTTAACCAATATATCGGCGTAAACATCGAACTGCCCTGGCACCTTGACATCGAAAAGCCACTCTACGTGACTACGAGAATCCGTCCATTCAGTCAAAACCATATTGTCATCAGAGTCCCCGCCCAGGGTAAGTTCGCCTCCGTAACTTGGGTTATGTATGGCCACATCAGCCAATCCAAGTGTTAATACTCCTTCCGAGGTTTGTGTTGGAAGCAGTCGCGCAACATCTAATGGCCCCTTAATTTTAAGAACCAAGACGGTATTCACCGGATCTAGTGGCTCATCCGGGAGACTGATTACCCATCCGTTTGCCGACTCGGTTATGGGGACATTACGCTGGTAGTCAGCTAAAAAATACGCACCTGTAACCTCATTGCGTAAGCCGTCGACGGTAAGTCGACCATCGTCGGGCCAGTCAAAAATATGTAGAAACAACTCGGTGGCATTCGGATATTCTTTTTTGGTGGCGCGACCCCATGGTAAGCGCACAAAGGGGCTTGCGGTCGTACCGTAGATAGAGGATGAATTGACCCTCATCCAGGCTCCAACATCTTTTAAACGACCCAAACTCTCGGGCGGTATGTTTCCGTTCGCCATCGGACCTACGTTGAGAAGGTAATTACCACCCTTGCTGGCGATATCAACGAGATTACGGATTAACCTTTCGCTGGATTTCCATTGGTCGTCGTAAGATTTATAGCCCCAGGTCGTATTCATGGTTTGGCAGGCCTCCCAGTCATAATCAAGCCCTGTCGCAGGAATATGTTGCTCTGGAGTCCGGAAGTCACCTCTAAAGCCGTAGACACCGTGGGGACCATAGATGAGACGATTATTCATTATGATTCCGGGCTGAAGATCAACCACACCATCGAATAGGCGTGCGCGCTCGGGTGTCATATCAATGGGGGTGTCCCACCAAAGAACCGAGATCTCTCCATAATTGGTAAAAAGCTCTTTAATCTGGGGCACGGCGATTTGTTGCAGATATCGATCCATATCACCTTCCTGCGCAGGATCCCACCGGCCCTCCCAAGTCGACCCGCCAGGGTGCACCCAGTCTTGTGCTTGAGAGTAGTAAAACCCCAGTTTTATACCGTGTTTTCTCGCCGCTGCCGCGAGTGGTTTTAAAATATCTTTCCCGTACGGTGTTGCTTCAACAATATTCCAGTCACTCACCTCTGTGTCGAACATAGCGAACCCATCGTGGTGCTTCGCCGTGATTACGATGTACTTCATGCCAGCATCCTTGGCCATGAGTACCCATGCCTCTGGATCATACTGAGTGGGGTTAAAATCAGCCGCATATTTTTTGTACTCAACCACTGGGATTTTTCCGTAGTGCATTATCCACTCGCCGATATTTTCGATAGCCTGACCCTGATGGATTCCAGCTGGCACGGCGTAGATACCCCAGTGTATGAAAAGTCCAAAGCGTGCCTCGCGCCACCAAGACATTCGTTGCTCTCGCTGTGTGGCGGTCTCGTTGTCGTATGGCCCCTCGAAAACGGTCTCAGTTGCCAAACAGTGACTTGGCAAGAAGCACAGCATCGAAAAAATCAGCATGGATTGGAGCAGCCAGCCGTTTCCCAAACTTAGATGTTGGTGTTTTAAGCCCATGAAAAACCCCTCACTCACCACTTGTTCACGTAAGTGTATCCCCCCGACTTGTTTTTCGTGTAATTCCTAACGGAACTAGGTGCCTGGAAGGCTCAGGAAAATGATCTGGTGGGTAGCGCATAGGCTCGGTTATTGAGTGTTTTTTCGCGGTGCTAGGGGTGCAAAATCTCCCGCTCGGTTTGAGCATTCCCGTTCAGGTCCTACCTAGGTAGCGTATAAAGTTTTGCTTTGTCATCCATTGATACGCAATTCATTCGGCGAAAAAGGATGAAGCGTCCTTCCAACACTGAGATTTAAGCTCGGCTTATGATGTTAATAATCACGCGCTGTCACAGTCTTGAGGCATCGGCTGATTTAAGATGGTACGTTCGTACGTTACGTGAAGGCCTTATTGCGTCAATGTTTCGATTGGTCGCAGTGGGTCTGTGATCCAGCCACTCCAGGAATCTGCGTATAGGGCAGGTTCAGCAAAGCCCGACTCAACTAGGGCTAGGATATTATGAGCGGCGGTCACACCTGAACCACAATAACAAACAGTATCACCCTGCACGCCCAGTGCTTCGAATCGGTTTCGCAGCTGGTCTGTAGGTAGAAATTTGCCGCCGCTGATATTTTCGATAAACGGAGCATTTATTGCTCCGGGTATGTGTCCCGCTACGGCGTCGATAGGATCATCGCGCCCGGAGAATCTGTTAGCGTCGCGGGCGTCCAATAGAACTCGGTTTGTGTCGGGAAGTTCACTGGCGTGACATAGCCTAGTTAGTGATGGTGAAAGTACAAAGTTTCCTTTGGCTGGGATCTTGGACTGCCCGCGGTTTGTTTTACCTCCCGCCGTCCCCCATGCGGCTGAGCCACCGTTCAAAACTTGTACGGAGCCATGGCCGATCCAGCGTAACATCCACCAAAGTCGAGCCGCGAAAATACCGATATCTTGATCGTAACAAACCACTCTGGAACCACTATTTAAACCCCAGGAGCGCGCCTTCTCAGCGAAAGCTTCTCTGGACGGCAAGGGGTGGCGACCGCGTTTACTGGGTGCCTCGCTAAGGTCCCTGTTTAAATCAACAAAGACAGCCCCCGGGATATGCTTTTCACTGTAAACTCTTCTCCCGTAGTCCGGATTTGCAAGATCGAAAGTACAGTCGAGTACTAAATCTGCATTAAATTCCAGCAAGTCCCTGGGTTCAATTAGAAAGCTCATTACTCAGTTTCCAGAGTCTAATTCATGGGTGGCATTGCGATTGAAGCTTTTTCTTAAACAAGCACACTACATAGTTATTTGGCATTTGCCGACTCATTGGTTATCACTTTAGAGTGAAAGTTAAAACATACACTGCTATCACTGTCGCACTAGCGACGCTACGCTGAAATTACCTGTGAAAAAAAAATCGCCTAAAACGTTTGCCTTCCTTCTCTTAATTACAGTTGGTTCATTCGCATATCAGCCCCATGTTAAGGGCACAGAGCCTGCCGGTTTTCGGGCTTCGTCAGCAGATACGGTGGATAGGTCGCGCCCGAGAGCTCGCGATATCGGAATAAATGTAGGCATCTTGGATCCCGGACCCTTAAATGCAATAACGGACGTGCATGGTGTCCTTGTAGGCCATGCAACCTTGATTTCAGGATCGTCAGTAAACACAGGCGCAACCGCTATACGTCCCCACGGTGGGAACCTGTACGTTGATAGGGTTCCGGCTGGATTCTACAGAGGCAATGGGTACGGTAAGTTCGCTGGTGCGACGCAAATTGTCGAGCTCGGTGAACTGGAATCTCCCATAGTGCTTACCAATACACTCTCTGTATCCAAAGGAATTGAGGCGGCAATCGCATGGACGCTAGACCAGCCAGGCAATGAAAGTGTGCGCAGCGTGAATGCGGTGGTCGGTGAGACTAATGACGGTTACCTCAACGATATCCGTGGTCGCCATTTAACTTCGTCGCTGATCCGAGAGTCCATAGAGAATGCCCAAGCCGGGCCTGTCGACGAGGGAAGTATTGGTGCAGGGCGGGGTAGTGTGTTGTTTGGTTGGAAAGGGGGGATAGGCACCAGCTCCCGCCAATTACCGGCGAGTCTAGGGGGTTACACGATAGGGGTTCTCGTCCAAGCAAACTATGGTGGTGTTCTCATGGTGGATGGTATTCCTGTCGGGGAAGCATTGGGACAGTATTTCATGAGCGATATGGCTGACGACAGGCAAGCTGACGGCTCTGTCATCGTCGTCATCGCGACAGACGCTCCGCTCTCAGATCGAAATCTAACCCGTGTTGCATCTAGAGCCATGCTAGCACTTGGCCGCACAGGATCACCTGCCACCAATGGGAGCGGCGATTACTCTATAGCTTTCTCTACAGCAGAATCGGTTCGTCGAGGGATATCTGATATTCCGATCAACGGATTAGCTAATCAAAAGATGTCCCCCCTTTTTCAAGCAACTGTGGAAGCGACGGAAGAGGCAATTTTGAATGCACTTTTTACAGCAAATACTGTGGAAGGACACCAAGGAACTATCGAGGCTATAAACATTGACGAGGTTAGATCAATTATTGGAAGTTATCGGTATGACGACACGAAAAATGAATCTGACGACTAGTTTGCGTCGATTAGACAGGGTCTCTGATCAATGCTCTTTGTTAGCCGAGTTTGACCAGCGACGTTGCGCGATAAAGAAACTAGGACTGGGGTTTATTAGATTGACTGTGTTGTTTGTTGCCAACCTATGCTTTGCATCGGTGACACATGCAGAGGAATTCATGCTGATTTGTAAGTGGGATGATACCAATGAGCTCCAAGCCATTCGCGTAGTTGGAGAGGGCGCTAGACTGGAGAATGAATACGACGTTATAGAAACACACACGCCGGAATACATTTTAATCCAAAAGATAAGAGTGGACCCACGGACGGGCAAACCTCTCGGCAATGGCTCTGACGAGCATGCTGGCTATGTGAGCTGGATGTATCAGTTCAACCGATGGACAGGGAGAGTCGTTGAGGCCCAAGCCGGGCGCAAGCGCTTTGGGTCTTGCAAGCGCGCGCTCGAACGTCTCTTCTGAGGCTTTTGTGAGTGAGGGAGGACCGCTTATGGCTCTCATGAAAATCGATTATTTTGATGTCACCTCTAACGAATCGACATACACACTTGGTGCTTCAAATGGTTTAGGCATTCCAATTCAAGTCGCGATCGATACCTTGAAAGTCTGCATAAGGCTCTGTGTTCAAGTCTAAACTATTAACGCATGCACAAATTTTTTAGCGCAGACAGTAAGGTCGAAGTCTTATTTAACCTGGTACAGACGATCAAATAAGGAGAGAAAACTCATGTTTGTCTTGTATGGACTTCCCAGTTGCGCAGGCTTGAGATCTTCCAGTCCTTGGGTAATGAAGGTGGAGCTTGCGATGTGTTATTTGGGTCTAGATTATGAGCTGAAGCAGCCTGACATCCTTCGTATACCCTCTGCAGTTCCGACACCAAAGGTCCCATGTTTAATTGTAAACGGCGAACCAATTGGGGAGTCGGAACGGATTTTAGCGGTCGTAGAGCAATTAGCAGCCCCCTCTTCATCGTATCCGTGTCTTTTTGACGAGGACCAGGTCCGAGGTACTGCGTTCGTTCGGCTCGTTGAGGATCATCTATTCTTCATCATAAGCGCAGTGAAACACTTGGACGCCCAGGCGTCTGCAGTCATGTGGTCAGCGATGTTGCCAAATCATAATTATTTATCACGGTGGTTGGTAAGAAAGTATGTGCAGATTGTTCAAACAAGACGCTTTAAGTGCACATCCATTGGCGAGCTTACCGAGGATGAGTTAAGGGTAGAGGCACAGAAAGATATTCGAGCATTGGCGGGACAATTAGGTTCAAGCCGCTTCATAGCCGGCGACAATTTGACAATCTACGACTTTTCAGTCGCAGCGCATATCGCGTCTATCTTGTACTGGAAAATTGATAATTGGCTTACAGGTCTCTTACGGGAGCATGTCATTTTTGATCAATATCTGCAGAGAGTAGCAGAGGCGGTCGGAGGTTTCGATTACGAGACTCAGGAATGTAATGTTGAGCGCGCGCTGTGAACTGTCAATGGTTTAATTTTGCGCTCTTTAATGCGGATGTGTCCTGAATATGGGCCACGAAATCACACTATTTGGGACCGGCAGCAATCGCTCCGCGCGCGTAGCGTGGACCTTGGCAGAGCTTGGTATTACTGCAGAGATCATTAGCCACGAGGGGATGATCGGCGGCCCCGAATTACAAAGACTACATCCGCTTGGGAAAATCCCAGCGGCTTACATCAATGGTTCGCCACTATTTGAATCCACAGCCATTTGCCAATATTTGTGCGCTATTACTGAGGGACAGACGTTACTGGCGAGAGAAGGCTCAATCCAACGTGCGCTTCATGATCAATGGACCTCGTTCAGTCAATCGGAGATCGAAAATTACCTGTGGAATAATTTTCAGCTGCGTCGTTCCTTTCCTGAATCGGAGCACTGTAGTGCGGCACTGCGGTTTAACAAC
>PKCZ01000025.1 GCA_002862405.1 Pseudomonadota bacterium | reverse complement strand
AGGCCTGTATTGGCATCGAAGCAAGCAGCGTAGAGGATGGTATCCTCCATGCCGAGGAAACGAGATACGCGCTCCTCGAGCGTCTTGTGAATCCCCTGAGTGCCACAAATGAACCGAACAGACGCCAAGCCGAAACCCCAGGTGTTCAAACTATCGCTCGCAGCTTTCATCACGTCAGGATGGTTGGCCAGTCCGAGGTAGTTGTTGGCGCACATGTTGACGACATTAGAGCCGTCCGCCAGCGTGATGTCGTTTTTCTGGTCAGAAGCAATCACCCGCTCTGTTTTCCAGAGACCCGCCTCTTTGATGCCAGCAATTTCGTCGGCGAAGCTGGCTTTTGCCGCTTGGTAGCTCATGTCAGTCCTTCCAGTCGAGGATAATTTTGCCCGATTGCCCAGAGCGCATAATGTCAAAGCCCTCTTGGAATTCGGTGTAGTGAAGTCGGTGCGTAATGAGGCGTTCCACGGGTAGGCCGCTCTGAATCATCATCACCATCTTATACCAGGTCTCATACATCTCCCGGCCGTAAATACCCTTGATATTGAGACCCTTGAATACAACGTCGGTCCAGTTAATACCGGTATCGTCTGGCATGATGCCGAGCATGGCGATATTGCCGCCATTGATCATTTTATCCAGCACATCGCGGAACGCCACTGGTGAGCCCGACATCTCTAGACACACATCGAAGCCCTCGAGTATTCCGAGGCTCTCCATAAATTCCCGGGTGATTTGCTGCTTGCTGACATTGATTGGTTTCACGTTGGGCACAATCCGCTTGGCAAGGTCGAGTCGGTATTCGTTGACGTCGGTCAGAATCACGTTCCTGGCGCCGCAATGCCCAGCAACCATGGCAGCCATAATGCCGATGGGTCCCGCACCGGTGATGATGACGTCTTCACCCACCATGTTGAACGAAAGTGCGGTATGGGTTGCATTGCCGTAGGGATCAAAAATGGCCAGTAAGTCGGTGGGAATGTAGAGGCTTGGTCTAAATACATTCGTCGCTGGAATAGCGAGGTATTCCGCGAAGGCACCATCACGATCCACACCGACGCCTTTTGTGTTCGGGCAGAGATGTAAGCGACCCGCGAGGCAGTTGCGGCATCGACCACAAACAATATGACCTTCGCCAGACACGATGTCGCCGATCGAAAGCCCAGTGACATTCTCACCTACCTCGACAATCTCCCCCGCGTACTCATGCCCACTGACCATGGGCACTTGAATGGTTTTCTGCGCCCAGTCGTCCCAGCTGTAAATGTGAACATCAGTGCCGCAGATGGCCGTCTTATGAATTTTGATGAGAACTTCGTTTCCCGCAATCTCGGGAATAGGCACGTCCTCGAGCCAAAGGCCTTCCTCGGCGCACTTTTTGATAAGGGCTTTCATTTGGGTTTCCAGCATGCACGTTGTTATTGGTGGTTGTATGCGCAAAGTGCCACCTTGGATGACCTAAATTGGGGAACCATGCATTAACCCAAGGATTATGCCTTACGTGGAAAGTTGAGTATTCGCTTCCTAAACTAATGTGATGGGAAAATTGCAGTGGTGCAGTTTTAGTGCAATAAAAGTTAAGTAAACGGAGGTGCTGTTGAGACGCTTTAGTTTGTATCTTGCGACTATGGCACTGGGAGCGGTGGCATCGATTCCCTATTTACGCTTGCTGTAGGTCTCGTAGGACTCTCGCTAATGCTCCTCGGATTCTCCCCGCAGTTAGTGAAGCTGGCCGAGCTAATGGGAAATCATGGATTAGACCGCAAGCTATCATCAGGCGTAACGATTGTGGATGCGATTGCAATGTCACCCATCATGATTTTAGGCGTGGTCCTCGCTGCCGCTATCTTTCGTGGGATGTTAGCCAGCTGATAGGCTGGTTAGAACAGGGTTGGAAGATTAGAGATGACCAATTTGATTGACCAACAGAAAGCAGATTTGGCCGCTGCATTTCGTTGGGCGGCGCGACTTAATTTACATGAGGCCGTTGCTAATCACTTCTCGCTCGCGGTGAATAATGACGGTACTCGATTCATCATTAACCCTAACCAAAGTCATTTTTCCCTCATTGAGGCCAGCGACATTATTGAGCTTGATGCCAATGATCCTGCGTCATTAACGGGACCCGATGCACCAGACGTTACGGCTTGGGGTTTGCACAGAGGTATTCATCGACAGTGTCCCCATGCTCGGTGCGTGATGCATGTACACTCAAATTACGCAAAGGTGCTGGCATAGCTCGCAGACAGCAACCTACCGGCAATCGATCAGAACGCGGCCATGTTCTATAACCGGTATGTGATTGACCATCATTACGGTGGATTGGCGCTAGAGGAGGAGGGCAATCGCTGCGCGCAGCTGCTCTCTGAGCCAAAACATAAGGTCATGATCATGGGTAATCATGGTATTTTGGTGATTGGAAGCACCATCGCGGAGACTTTCAACCGGCTGTGCTATTTCGAGCGAGCGGCCGGAAACTACGTTCAGGCGCTACAGACTGGAATGCCTCTTCGTGTGCTTGCTGATGAGGTTGCGGAGAAGACAGCGCACCAATTGGAAGCATATCCAGAGCAAGACGAAAAGCATTTTTCACAATTGAAGTCTATATTGGATCGGGAGGGGTCCGACTACGCGGACTGATGTTTGACGCTGATAGGCCCTTGGGTCGCAGTTCAAAGAGGCATCTTGATTGGCAAACCCTAAATTATTTGTCGCCTTCTTCAAGCTCTACGTAATACTCGTCGAGGTCACCCGCAGCCAGTGGGTGAAGTTCGGCGCGCGAAAGAACCCAGAGGCGGGGCCTTATTTTGTCTATGTCCTAATGGGCACACTTTTCATCGTGCTTGTTGTTTTCGCACTGAAGGAATAGTTGCCAACACGACGCATTAAACGTGAGGGCGGACTGTCATATGGTTGACGTGTTAACGGCGAGCAAAAATTTTAGGTTCTGTTAGTCTTAAACGCACACAATAACGAAACAGGTGTGACGTGCGAGCCCTTCTCTTTCTTGTTTTTGCAGTCTCCTCTTTTACCGTACAGGCCAATCCGCAACCTCTTGAA
Organism: Pseudomonadota bacterium; assembly: GCA_002862405.1. Taxonomy (GTDB): domain Bacteria; phylum Pseudomonadota; class Gammaproteobacteria; order Pseudomonadales; family Halieaceae; genus Luminiphilus. The sequence goes on along the minus strand of PKCZ01000025.1, from coordinate 5,090 downwards.
TATTTCCTGAAGGACAGTGACTACCTAGATGTTGCGCTCTCCCCCTCGGGCGAGCGAATAGCGGCCAGAGCGCAGTTCGATGGCAAGGTCGTGTTGATCGTGATGGATCGCGAGACTAAGAAAATTATCGGCGGTATTCAGCCCGAGTCGGACGATGCCATCAGCAGCTTTAACTGGGTCAACGAGGATCGTTTGGTCTTCACTTACGCCCAGCAGTTTTTTGGCAGTGACCAGCGGTCCTCGATGGGCGAATTGTATGCGGTCAATTTTGACGGCTCAGACCCCGACATGTTGGCTGGATTCCGTGCATCGAATGAGCGAGCCGGCTCCCGCTTAGGCGGTACGCGCAAGGGCGATCGTGCCGCCGTCTCGATGATCGATGTGTTGGAGGACGATGAGGATCACATTCTCATCATCAAGTTCCCATTCTCTCAACAAGGATTTGGCTATTCCCTCGATGGTAAGAAGCCGCCGATCGTTTCAAAACTTAATGTGAATTCGGGAAAGCAAAAGACCGTCGAGCGATTGAAGTTTAAGAACGCGCGCCCACTCACAGACAAAACGGGCGAAGTGCGCTTCGTTTCCTATCAGACCGAGGATGGTCTGACGAAGTCTGCCTACAGATCGCACAAGAAGGCGGACTGGCAATTACTGAGCGACGCATTTGAGTTGGATGATGACCTTTCAGTCGTGGGTTTGAATGATGTTGGTAATGCGGTGTTTTTGTATGGACCTCATGGAGAAGAGGGCTTCCGGACGGTCTTTCGTTTCGATTTTGAGGAAAATATTTACGAGCCGCTCTTCACGAATTTGGACGCCGATATCGTCGACTGGTTGGCTGATCCAAACACCGGTGAGATTGTGATTGGGTCCTCACGACGCGGAAAAGTAAAGCATCACTACACGGTTCGAGAAAGTCGGTACCAAGGGTTACACCGAGCGCTCGTAAAGGCCTACGGGGATCAAAACTTGAGCGTGATGAGCCGCTCTGTCGACGGCAAAGACATGATTTTGCGCGCGAGTAGTGACACGAATCCAGGCAGCATTTTCATCTTCGACACGGAGGCGAAGCGCGCCGAGTTCTTCTGGGCCAATCGCTCATGGATGGATCCTAATCAGATGCGTCCTATGCAAATCGACGAAGTGATTTCCAAAGACGGTTTTTCGATCCCCGTTCGCCTGACGCTCCCGGCGACCGATGAGCCTGCTCCCTTAATCGTTAACCCTCATGGTGGACCTCACGGCATCTCGGATGACTGGGCGTTTAACTACGAGACACAGTTGCTGGCGAGTCGTGGCTACGCCGTGCTTCAGGTGAACTTCAGAGGCAGCGGTGGCTTTGGGAAGAAATTCGAAGATGCAGGTCATATGGAGTGGGGTGGAAAGATGATCGAAGACCTTGCTGAGGCTGCTCGTTGGGCTATGGCCAGGGATGACATCGATCAAGACCGTGTCTGCGCCTATGGTGGTAGCTACGGTGCCTATGCCTCCTACATGCTGGCGGTGCGCGAGCCCGAGATGCTGCGCTGTGTTATTGGTTATGTTGGTGTTTACGATCTCAATATCATGTATAGCACCGGGGACATACCCAAGTCATGGGGAGGTGCTGGCTATCTCGAGCGAGTGATTGGCCGCGAGAAGGCCGCGCTCGATGAATTCAGCCCAACCACACACGCTGCTCGCATAAAGGCAACGACCATGTTGATTCATGGTGAGGACGATATAAGAGCCCCGATTGATCATGCCTATGCCATGCGTGATGCGCTCGAAGAGGTGGGCAACGATCCAAAGTGGCTCAAGATCGACGACAGCGGCCACGGTGCGGGGAGCCTAAAAAATAGACTCGAGTTGTACGAGGGTTTGCTTGGCTTTCTTGACAGCAACTTAATGTGAGACTGGCGGGTAGAGAGGCCTCTTGGTAAATGGAAGTCTAGGTATTCATTGGACTCGCGGTTGCTCTTGTTCTCGGATGAATCGGTTTCTTCGGGCGATGCCGTGCATGCGTTAGCTGGGGTCACGCCTTTAATCCGAGGCATGCCGCGGATGTCTCTTACGGCAAGGCGTACATCGTGTGTAAGCACTGTGTTGATCGACAGCATAAGGGAGAGGTGTCGTCAGACGGCTCTGTTGTGTGGATGAGCGGTGGCAGTGGTCAGTTCCATAAGGATGGCTCTTACATGGGTGACTAAGGCCCCTCCACCGATGGTGGTGGCGACGGAGGCGGTGGTGTAGGCGGAGAGTAAGATTGTTTCACAGCAGTAATCAACTAATCATGCGTGCACTTTTTTGGTGCGCAAGGTTTCCGCGACGCACCAAAATCTCATCACTTTCAAAGCTCATACACTTTGTAAATCGCGTACCTAAGCCAATTTCGGTATGGCATGACAATTGCACCAGCTGTAAAGGGCCCACGGTTTGCACTTCATTCATGAAGGCGTTGAGCGCACAAAGCGCAAGCACAACCGGGTTTTATGGTGCGCAAGCTATCCAATAAGAGGTAATGATGAAATCCAAGCTCGAATACATCTGGCTTGACGGTTACATGCCGACTCAAAGTCTTAGAAGTAAAACGCAAGTTATCGACAATTTCGGAGGCACGCTCGAGGAGTGTCCCATGTGGTCGTTTGACGGTAGTTCAACGGAGCAGGCCGATGGCAGTAGTTCCGACTGTTTACTTAAGCCCGTCGCAATCTTCCCTGACCCCGGCAGGTTGAATTCTTATCTCGTCATGACCGAGGTTCTGAATGCTGATGGCACACCTCATGTGTCTAATGGCCGCGCTACGATCGATGATGATGATGACGATTTTTGGTTTGGTTTTGAGCAAGAGTATTTCTTGTGGGACATCGATACCAATCTTCCACCGGGATTTCCCCCCGGAGGATATCCCGGGCCACAGGGACCCTATTATTGTTCTGTAGGCGCGGCTAATGCTTTTGGACGGGACTGTGTGGAAGAGCACTTCGACTTGTGCCTTGCAGCTGGCATTAACGTCGAGGGCATCAACGCGGAGGTGGCTGCAGGTCAGTGGGAGTTCCAAGTATTTGCGAAGGGCGCTAAGCGGGCTGGTGACGAGACATGGATTGCGCGGTATCTGCTTGAGCGGATCGGAGAGAAGTACGGCTACTCTATCAATTGGCATCCGAAGCCTTTCGGGAAGCTTGATTGGAACGGGTCGGGCATGCACGCCAACTTCTCCAACGAGGTTATGAGAACATCTGGCAAGGAAGAGACCTTCACCTTAATTTGCGAGGAGTTCGGCAAAAATATCGAGCGGCATATCAGTGTCTACGGCGCTGACAATGATCAGCGTTTGACCGGTGATCACGAAACGCAGTCCATAGACACGTTCAGTTACGGTGTGTCAGACAGGGGTGCTTCGATTCGGATCCCTGTTTCCACTTATACAGATGGGTGGGTGGGAAGACTCGAAGATCGGCGAACCGCTTCCAATGCAGATCCATACAAAGTCGCCGCTGCTATCGTGAAGACAACCAAGGAAGCGCTTACTTAGTAATCCTTGGTCATGAGGGTGTTGGTGCGCTTGGCTACTTATGCATCAGCACCCCTCAGCTCAACCTGAGGCTGGCCTATTGAGGCGGCCTCACACCCCAAAAACTCGCCTAAAGTTTTCAACGAAGAACTTTTGATGCGTGTCAGCACTGTGAGCTGTCAAGGAGCCGTCGAATGAACCCAGTGGATCTCTTGTTAGTCGAGTTAGTCACTGTTCAGCCGACAGAGAGCGCCGAATTTCTGCATGTCTTTCTTTGGTGAGTGGATAGCGAAACAGCGGCAAGTATGTCAGCGCCAATGCCGCCGCGGGTGCAAAGCAGAAAATCAAAAGAAGGCCATCGATGGCTGCTTGTGAGTTCGCTGCACCGGGAGTGAAGTTAAAAAGCTTGTCGGCAGCAGTCAGCGTGACGCCAACCGCTACGGCCCCACCCAATTTATTGATGGTTGCAAGAAGTGCGAAGTACATACCTGCGCGCTTTTGGCCCGTCTTGAGCTCGTCGATATCTGTAAGGTCCGCCATCATGGAGTGGAGAAGCGTCGGTGTGGCGCCAAAAGCCAGCCCCGCGAGAAAAGTATAGCTCCAGAACAAGACGACATTCCCGGGCTCAGTAACAAAGAATAAACCGCCCTGGAGCACCATGGTATAACCCATTGCCAGTTTAATGGCACCGACTTTACCCATGCGGTAGGCCAACTTCAGCCAAGCAGGCATGGCGAGAAAGCCAGCAACAAAGTAAAGCAACAGTGCCAGGCTTGCGTGGTTCTGAAGTTCAAACGCATAAGTAGCGAAAAAGATGTAAAGCGCAGCTGTGGCTGAGACAGCAAAAGAGGTGGTGAAATCTGCCGTAAGTAGACGCCAGAGTATGGGGTTAGATCGGAGTAGACCGCCATGTCTTGCCAACCCAGAGCCTCACTGCGCTCGGCAACCTTATCCGGAACCGCCACGAGAGTAGGTATAACCGTTAGTGGGAATAGGATCAGGCAGAACAGCCCCATGCCTGCCACTTTATTGTGCGTGCTTGATTGACCAAAGAAGTCCATGGTCGCGGGAATTGCCAGGACGAATATCATGCCAATAATGATAAAGATCTCTCGCCACCCAAATAGCCTCGACCGTTCGTCATAGTCATCCGCGAGGAAACTACCCCAGGAATTGTGCGCAATACTGAGCATGGTGTAACCGAGATATAGCACCAACATCCAAACCCCAAGATAGATAGCGGTGACGTCCGCCGGGTTAGGAATGAAGATTTTGTAGATGGCTAGCATGACCATTGGTATGGCCAGCGCGACCCAGTGTTTGTATTGCCCCCATCGACTGCCGTATCGGTCAATAACGATGCCCATGATGGGGTCGGTCACCAAATCCCAGACGCGTGCCAGCGTGAAGATCAAGCCGACAGTCGCGAGACCAAGCCCCAAGCTGCCGCTATACAGTGGTGGCAGATAGATGGCTATCGGCATGGCCATGGCCCCTATGGGCAGCGCGACCATTGAGTAGCTCGCTAAGACTTTATTATTGATTTGATTTTGCATGCGGACAGCAAGGCACCCAGCGACGACGCTCAGAAAGTGAC
>PKCZ01000039.1 GCA_002862405.1 Pseudomonadota bacterium | reverse complement strand
AGGGAGGATCCGTCACGGAGCGTGCGCTGCCGTTCCTCTACGAGAACGGACTTTCTGACCTCAGAATCGAACTCGAGAATCGCCGCAACCAAGGGTGCGTCAGGTTGGCGATTGGGGATGATTAGGCTGCCCTCGGGAATGGTGAATGCGCGTTCTTCACTGCCAAGCTGCGTTGTCGCACGCGCTACTTTCAAAGGAGCATCATTGGTGAACATTTCGATGCCTTGGATGTCGAGGCGCTCGACCAATGCAGCCATTCGGCCATGATTGTCGTTAGCCAGAATCACATAGCTTTTATCCGCGAATTTACTTTTAGCGGAGACGTTGTATTTGCGTCCATCCCAGTAGTCGCGATACATCGCTTGTGAGTGCGTGGCCAGTGATTCGAGATTTGCCATGGTGCTGACAAATTGATGGTGCACAGACTCCATGTAGGTCTGCACGGTTCCCTCCGGACGTCTAACGCCGTCTTCAGCCATCCGCGATTGCTCGTAGAGGATGTGCATGCTGCCGCGGTATTCGGAGTAGTTCGAGTAGCCGGGGTACCAATTTTCGAACCACTCACCCGTGAAGTAGCGCCATGACCGTTCATCAAACGCAGCGCCTTGTTCCTCGGAGAAGGTGACAGCCCATTTTTGCAGGTCGGTATCGATGTTCGTGTTGAGCGGCTGACGGGGTGGACCCATCAGGAAGGTGCTCTGCGAGCCCATCTCATGCCCGTCAATCATGATCTGTGGTCGCCAGGTATTGATCAGCGCCACGCGTCCACGCGTTTCTGGCTGCGTCAGTAAAAAGAAGTCTCGATTGAGATCGAAGAAGTAGTGATTGGTCCGACCAAACGGCCAATCACCGGTGTGTAGCAATGACTGGTCATCGACATTGGGTGCCGTGCCTCGATATTGCTCGAGTGATTTGGCAAATCGGGCGCGACCATCGGGGTTCATTATCGGATCAATGACGACAACCATGTTATCGAGCATCGCCTCAACCTGATCATCTGTGCTTGCGATGAGGTGATAAATGCTCGCCATCGCAGCATCGGCACCCGAGGTTTCATTACCGTGGATGGAGTAGGCCATCCAAGCAACGGCAGGGAGTTTCTCAATGATGTCATTGGCTTCTTTGTCGGTGATCGCACGTGCGTCGGAGAGCCGCGTGATATCCGCTTCGATCGCCTCTAATCGCGATAGGTTTTCCGGCGAGGAGATAAAGACGGCGAAAAGCGGTCTCCCTTCGTGACTCTTCGCGTATTCAATGACTTTGAGTCGATCGGACTCGTCTGTCCATTGTTTGATTGCCGCACTGATTTGTGCGGGGGTAGCAACCCGTTGACCAGCCTCGAAGCCCAAAAAGACTGAGGGCTTTGAGACACTATCGGTGTAGGTCCCTTCCAAAAGGGTGCCGCTGTAAACCAGATCGGGGTCGCTGGTGGGCTTCATTAATAGGCCTGCGGCAGCGCTCTGTGCTGTGAAGGCTGTAATCGCGATCAAAATCAACTTTCTAACGAGTGACATAGTGTGTTCCCTAATCAAAAACGCGCTCGCTGCGTTCATCGTTGCTCGGCCCTATCAACTGGGCAAAGTAAATCATTGAGCGCTATCTATTCTGCGATAAACGAAGACTGCTTTATCATGCCGTGCAGAAGGTGTACTGCAAACAGGAAATGTGTAATGCGTTTGACGGACTGTCACAACTTCGCCGACTTTCGGCGCTTGGCAAGTAAGCGCCTACCCGGCCCCATTTTTCACTATATTGACGGTGCCGCCGACGACGAGGTGACTTATCGGCGTAACACCGAGGCCTACGAGCAGGCAGACCTCGTGCCGAATGTGCTGAATGGCGTCGACAACGTCGACATGTCAGTCGAGGTGATGGGTCAGAAGTTGGCAATGCCCCTCTACTGTGCACCGACCGCGTTGCAGCGATTGTTCCACCATGAGGGGGAGCGAGCTGTTGCTAAGGCGGCGACGAAGTTTGGTACCATGTTTGGCGTTTCATCCCTAGCGACGGTTGCGGTTGAGGAAATTGCCGAGCTCGCGCCGGGCCCCAAAATGTTCCAGTTCTACCTTCATAAAGATCGAGGTCTGAACGATGCGTTGCTTGAGCGAGCACGTGCTTCGAACTTCAACGTCATGGCGCTAACGGTGGATACCATCACGGGTGGCAATCGGGAGCGCGACCTTAGAACCGGATTCACATCGCCGCCTCGGCTAAATCTTCAATCGGCATGGAGTTTCGCCACGCACCCCGCTTGGGCTTGGAATTTCTTTACCAAAGAAAAATTCGATATGCCGCATCTCTCGAGTCACGTAGAGCAGGGCACTAACGTGGCAGTTTCGGTGGGTGAGTATTTTTCCAGCATGTTAGATCCCACGATGTCCTGGAAGGATGCCGAGAAGCTCTGCTCACAATGGAATGGTCAGTTCGCCTTGAAGGGGATCATGTCCGTTGAAGATGCCAAGCGTGCTGTGGACATTGGTTGCACCGGGATCATGGTGTCGAATCACGGCGGGCGACAGCTGGATGGTTCGCGCGCACCCTTCGATCAATTAGCCGAAATTTGTGACGCGGTGGGCGATCAAATTGACGTCGTTTGTGAGGGCGGTATTCAGCGAGGAACGCATGTCCTTAAGGCCCTATCGGTTGGGGCGAAGGCGGTTTCTGGCGGTCGCCTGTATCTTTATGCGTTGGCTGCAGCGGGACAGCTCGGAGTCGAGCGTGCACTCGGGCACCTGAAGGCTGAGATAGAGCGTGACATGCGCTTGATGGGTGTAAGTCGTGTCAGCGAGCTAAGTCGCGACAACTTACGCTATCGATGAGTCTTCCCGCTATAACTGCACTTGGAAGTAGTAGATGAGCGTTTTTGATTTCAATCAGCGCGCATGGGACCGGCTGGTCGAGTCGGATAATCGCTGGACGGTCCCTGTCAGTAGTGAAGCTATTGCTAAGGCGAGAGATGGTGATTGGTAGCTGGTGCTTACGCCATCACTACCGGTACCGGCTTCGTGGCTCCCGCCACTGACATCTTGCCGCGTCCTGTGCCTCGCATCAGGCGGGGGCCAGCAGGGCCCTATCCTGGCCGCAGCCGGCGCCAAGGTGACCGTTTTTGATGCCTCCGAGAAGCAGTTGTTACAGGACCGGATGGTGGCTGATCGCGATGGCCTCGAGCTTAAGACTATTCAGGGCGACATGGCCGATTTGTCGTGTTTTGAAGACGGCGCGTTCGATTTTGTTTTTCATCCATGCTCTAACTGCTTTGCCGAGGATATTAGGCCCGTGTGGCGAGAGGCCTACCGTGTATTGCGTCCCGGTGGCTTTATCGTCAGTGGTTTTGTGAAGCCCATTCACGGACTTTTCGATCCCGATCTTGAAAAGCAGGGAACGTTTCAGTTGAAGTTTTCCATGCCGCACTCTGATTTGAAGCTCAGCGATGAAGAGCGCGAGAACTGGTTTGGGTCGGACGCCCCCAGTGAGTTTGTGCACTCGTTGGGGGATCAACTGGGTGGTCAGCTCGATGCCGGTTTTTTGATTGCCGGCCTATATGAAGATGATTGTGGCGGCAGTGAGCCCATCGATCAGTTCATCAAGAGTTTCGTTGCTATTAGAGCGATTAAGCCGACCGTCTAAGCATCTGAAAATCGATCGGTCGCCGCGACTAATGCACTGGCGTTGGCCGGATCGAAAGCAGAGTGACCCGCATTTGCAATCATATGGAAGTTGGCTTCGGGCCAAGCTCGATGCAGTTCCCAGGCCGTTGTGGGCGGGCAAACAACGTCGTAACGGCCCTGAATGATCTCGGTAGGTATATGACGTATGGCGTCGATGTTTTCGAGCAACTGATTGGGCGAATCGAAAAATCCGCCATTCACGAAGTAATGACACTCTATGCGTGCCATTGCCAGTGCAGCCTCAGGCTCGTCTAATTTTTCCATGAAATCAGCGTTCTGATGCAGGAAGCTGGTGGATGCTTCCCAGACTGACCAGGCACGGGCTGCAGCGAGGCGCACGGTTTCGTCGTCACTAATCAGGCGTTTGTGAAAGGCGCTGACGAGATCCGATCGATCATCTTCCGGAATCGGTGCCAGATAGTTTTGCCAGGTGTCCGGATAGAGCGAGCTAGCACCCTCTTGGTAGAACCAACGTATCTCCTCCGGGCGGAGTAGGAATATGCCTCGGAGCACCAGTTCGGTTACCCGATCAGGGTGTTTTTGCGCGTAGGCAAGACTGAGCGTGCTGCCCCACGATCCGCCAAAAACCAACCATTGCTCGATGCCAAGTTCCTCGCGCAGCTGCTCCATGTCCGCGATTAGATGCCAGGTTGTATTGGCTTCTAATGAAGCATGGGGGGTTGAGTGACCGCAGCCGCGCTGGTCAAAGAGAACAATGCGATAGCGCTCAGGATCAAAGAACTGCCTTGCAGCGGGTGACGACCCTCCACCCGGACCGCCATGTACAAAGACGCAGGGCTTTCCGTCAGAATTTCCGCTCTCTTCAAAATAGATTGAGTGACCATCACCTACTGACAGATATCCTGTTCGATAGGGTTCTAAGGGTGGATAGAGGCTGGGCATCAGTGAGTTCTCCGTGACTGAGGCCCGCAGTGTACTGCTCTTGTGCTGTTTTGCGCGATGAGCGTGTGATGCATTTGAGCGGGTTTCTTTGATTTCTGGTGGTAGCTGAGAGTATCTTGATGCGCCTCGTTGAGCGCTCGCGGGGGCCTCGTTCACGTCGCCCGTAAAACGTTCACGTTACTCACAAAAAAGGAAAGAACATGAAGCGTATCGATCTTTGGAAGCTACTGCTGGTGCTTCCTCTGACATTCACACTCTCTACACCTGTTTTTGCCGAGGATGCGCCTGCGGCGCCTGAGGCCAAAGAGACCGCGCCTGCGGCAGAGGAGGCCCAGGATTCTTTAGATGATGGCGAAGCTACGGAAAAAGAAGAAAAACCAAAAACGATCGCTGACCTGACAGAAGATACCGATCGGTTCGATGGTCTCTTCACGCTATTCAGAGACCCCAAGACGGGTGCGACCAAAATGCTGATCGCAGGCGATCAGATCAACAAGGAATTTATTTACTTCAAGCACACCATGAATGGCGTGGTTGATGCCGGTGCATTCACGGGATCGTATGGTGACCAGTTTATTTTCACCATTGAGCGCCGATTCGACAAAGTCGAGTTTGTTCGCCAGAACACTGCTTACTATTTCGACCCTGACAATGCGATTTCCCGTGCGTCTGACAAAAATATTTCCCGAGCGGTACTCGCGGTCTTGCCCGTCGCGGCTGAAGACGAGGAGTCTGGCGATATTCTGATCGATGCAGACTCGCTATTTCTCTCCGAAACCTTCGCCAACGTAGTTCGTGGACGTGGCGGTGATGATGATGGTGGTCGATTCCGTGTCGGTAAGATGGACTCCGACAAGAGCCAGATTCTTGCGCTGAAAAATTATCCTGAAAACTCGGCTGTAGAAGTCGAGTACGTCTTCAATAACCCCAAGCCGAAGAACGGTGGCAGCGATGCAGTGACTGATGCGCGTAATGTGTCGATCACGGTGCTGCACACCTTGATTGCGGTTCCCGAAAACGATTACCAGCCACGACTTGCCGATGCACGACTCGGGTCGTTTAACGTACAGGTGACTGACCTTACCTCGACTGATTCAGCGCCTTACCGCGATCTGCTGGAGCGTTGGCATCTGGTTAAGAAAGACCCATCAGCCGACATCTCAGATCCCGTTGAGCCCATCACCTGGTGGATCGAGAACACGACCCCCGTTGAGTGGCGTGACCTGATTCGTGACGCGGCGCTGGAGTGGAACAGGGCGTTCGAACATGCTGGCTTTAGCAACGCCATGGTGGTCAAAGTCCAGCCTGACGATGCAGACTGGGATGCGGGTGATATTCGTTACAACGTGCTTCGCTGGACATCATCGCCTCGACCGCCCTTTGGTGGTTACGGCCCTAGCTTCTCCAACCCTCGCACGGGGCAGTTGCTGGGTGCCGATATCATGCTCGAGTACTCCTTTTTGAACCGCTCGAAGTTGACGCGTGAGCTTATTCAGGGGGAGGCCGTCGAGCCTTTGATGATCGACGGCCACGATGCGCGGCTCTGCTCGGTGGGCCGAACAATCGCCGAAGGCGGTTTGATAGCAGAGATTGCACTTCAGATGACGGGTGGCGACGCTCCGATCGAGGAGCAGCTCAAGCGCGACCGTATGTACTACCTCATCCTTCACGAGCTCGGGCATACCCTTGGTATGAATCACAACATGAAGGCGACGCAGTTGCTGTCACCTGAGGAGCTCGAGGACCCAGCGGTACTTGAGTCGGGCATCATCTCGGGCTCGGTGATGGACTATCCTGCCGTTAACTACGCGCCAAACCGTGAAGATCAAACACTGTTTTATACGATTGCCCCCGGTCCTTATGACGACTGGTATATCGAGTATGCGTATTCACCCGGTTTGGATGATGCGGACGCTGAAGCGGCAAGACTCGAGGCTATCGCTGCGCGGTCGTCAGAGCCTGCACTGGCATTCGGGAACGACGCCGACGATATGCGTCGCCCCGGAACCGGCATAGATCCCAGGGTCAACATTTACGACAACAGCTCAGACTCCATTGCCTATGCATCGAATCAGATGCGAATCATGCATGACGCGCTGAATAAGACGGCTGATTGGACACCTGATGAGGGTGACTCCTACGAGGATGTTGTAGATGGTGTTGCCTTGTTGGTTCGTTTCTGGGGTCTCAACGCTGGCGTCATCTCGCGTTGGGTTGGCGGCGTCTATGTCGACCGAGCGGTGGTTGGTCAAGAAGGTGCGACCGAGCCCTTTATTCCGGTTGAGCGAGACCGACAAAAAGAGGCCATGGCAACGCTCACTGAGCAACTGTTCGGTCCCGATGCGTTTGACGTTGATGGCCGGCTATGGCGTCAGGCAGCGCCTGAGCGACGTGGGTTCGAGCACGGCGGGACGACTGAGGATCCCAAAGTTCACCGCGCTGTTCTGTCGGCCCAGCAGCGAGTCCTTGATCACTTACTCCATCCAACGGTGCTAAAGCGAATCACGGACACCGAACTGTACGGAAACGAGTATCCGCTGGTCGAAGTTTTCGAAGATCTGACGGATGCGGTATTCGAGGCGGATGCAAAGGGCAGCATTAACAGCTTTAGGCGTAATCTGCAGGCAGAGTACGTCGACCGGCTAGCCGTGATGGCGAGCGAAAAGGGTGCGGCTAAGTATCACAGCACAGCGCAAGCACTTGCCGTTTTGACACTGTCAGAACTCCGCGGTCAGTTAGCGAGTAAGCGCCGAGGCGATCGCGTCTCTCAAGCGCATGCCAAGTTGTTGGTCATGAATATAGATCGGGCTTTGGATGACGACTGACAGCTAGACGGGCTGCAGGGAACTTATAAGTCCTTGTGCTAGTTGAGCGTTGACTCAAATCGGTTGGCTGTGCGATTTTTCCGAATCTTCCCTGCTTCAAAGACCTTAACACTCATGGCGATGTAGACGCCGGATATAGCGGTTTGAAGCGCGCCAACCGCCATCCCAATATCAAAGACGGCGTCAGTCGTGCGAAAGCGCGCGGTGGTGAGTGCGCCTGTTAGCACCACCGTTTTATTTTCAATACCGCGCAACGCCGCTGCGGTCTCGGGCATCGTGTCGGTTCCATGGGTGACGATGAAGTGGCTGTTCTCGCTCGCCTCAATGTGAGCGCGGATAGTGGCTCGATCCCCATCGGTGATGTCCAAGCTATCTTTCTTCATGATGGCTATGACCTCGTAGCTGAAGTCAACCAGTGCGTCAGTCAGCATCGCCCTGACCTGTGAGTCCCCAACCTTGAACTGGCTGAACGCATCAAAGTAGATTTTATCGATGGTGCCGCCGGTGGTGATGAACTGGATATGCATAATAGGCGCGCAGTCGTTTTTCCCAATTAACGCGGACCATAACAAGGGCAGGTTTGCGCGAAAACTTACGCTTTTAAATGGCTTTAAACGGAGAAATCGCTCATAAGAGGGGTATTTTTCCCTCTAGGCGTCGATTTTTGACCATTTGTTGGCGTAGTTGACTTAATTCCTTTACATTTAATTGGCAGAACACTCTTTTTTCCCAAAAAAAGTAATACTCAGGAGCGCATAAATATGTTTATGTCACGATACGAGGGCAAGCGTAGACTGCTCTCATTGGCCACAGCCGTTGCGATTGTGTCCCCCGGAGTTACCTTGGCCCAAGATGAAGCTGACGAACCAGCGGTGGACGAAATCGA
>PKCZ01000018.1 GCA_002862405.1 Pseudomonadota bacterium | reverse complement strand
GGAACACCAGTCACGACTCCTAACGAAGGATGCACCGATGCAACCGCTTGCAACTACGACCAGTCTGCAACGCAAGACGATGGATCATGTACATACCCCGAAACAGGGTACGACTGCAGCGGATCATGCTTGTTTGATATTGATAATGACGGGATATGTGATCAATGGGAACAGGTTGGCTGTCAAGATGAAAATGCCTGCAACTTCGAGCAGACTGCTACCGAAGAGGGTTATTGTGATTATCCTGAACCTGGTTACAATTGTGATGGCACATGCGATTCTGACGTCGACACGGATGGTGTATGCGATCAAGATGAACTCCCTGGCTGCACGGATGATGAAGCGTTAAACTATTATCCTCTGGCTACTGATGAAGATGGGTCATGTATTTATGATGATTCATGCAGTACGGATATCGATGGCGATAACCAGGTGACGGTTTCAGACCTTTTACAACTACTGGGTGCTTTCGGAACAGTCTGTGAGTAGCAACTCATTTAGTTAAAACGAGTAAGGCCCGCAACGCGGGCCTTACTTTTTTCTCTTCACGACAGAGTAGAACACATAAAACAAAAGCCTCGCAAGTCATTGACTTACAAGGCTTTCAAAAGTGTGTTGGCGGTCTGGACGAGAACCGGAATCACTCCTTCATCAGAAGTTTAGTTTCATTTCCGTAAATGAGAATGTACAGACCACTGGGTAAATCATAAAAACCATTCCTATCATTTAAATCTTTCAGCTTTCCGGATAGTACAGACTGACCATTTTGATTAATTAGTTTGACATGGATTGACTCCGATGCGGGTTCGGAGAGATGTACTTGATTTTCAAAAGGATTGGGAAAGACTTTGATTGTTGAAGGGGACTCGCTTTCGGAGACCGGTGTGAATTCGCCATCACATCCATCATTAAAGAAATCCCATAAAATTTTGTTCGGAGAAACACCCTCTATTTCTTGACTAAACCATACGTGGTCACCCGGCTCACCATATTCCTCATGTATGGTGTAAAATGACAAGCATGATCCTTGCAATCCACCAGAGTATTCATCATGGACGACATCACCTCCATTTAGCTCGGTTGTATTTAAGCTGTTTGCAGGAATTTGGTTGTGATTGAGCCAAAGATCAACTGTCTCAGATACGGGGCCGTACCATTCGTTGCCATAGTAAGGCAAAGTGTAATCTCCGACCCCATGAAAGATGATCACTGGCACTGGAAAATTATCATCGCAAGATTCCGCACCATCGAGCATGGCTCCAGACATAATACCCACGCCTGCCACCAAATCTCCTCTCGAGCATCCAACGCTATACGCAATCATACCTCCATTGCTATAACCTGCCGCATAGACTTCACCAAGATTGATGGAGTAATCCTGCGCAATGTGATTAATCATCTCCTCAGTGAAGTAGACATCGTTCTTGTAAATATTCTCCCCTGCATAGTTTCCAGGTTCCCAATAAACATCTTCTTTATCAGGACGATAAGCCGCCTGCGGGTATGCAACGAAAAAACCCTCTTCATCAGCTAAATCATTAAATCCATAAAAATTTTCCATTGCATCTACCCAAAAAGCAGCGCAATCGCCAAATCCATGGTACGCGATAACAAGTGGATAATTGACATCAGCATTGTAATTGGCAGGAACATGTAGAATGTATTCCCTGGTGAATAATTCATTGTCAACTTCTTGACTCATCAAGCGATAGCCAGGGTGCTCGCAGTTTTCTACGCAAGTAGAATCTGATAGAACTTGACCTAATGAGACAGCGACGATCGAAAAAAGGAAAAAAACGCCAACAATGTATTTCTTCATTTTAGCTGATAATTTAGCGATACATATCACAAAATTAATTGGGTTTTCTAAAACACCAAAGAAGGCAATTCGAGTTGGAGTCCCGATCAGACCGCCAACTGCATGAGCTTATCCTAACAAATCAGGCTTGGAGCAATTTAGCCAAGTGGGCATCTGAATGTAATCTAATGGGAGGCGATAAAGTTGGTGGCTATTAAATAACCGATAAATAAGCCGATAATCAGAGAACCAATCATGATGAGAGCAGTATTCTTTTTTTCCATAACTGCAAATCTAAGTTGAAGGAATTAGTCCAGTAATCACTCTCAACCGTACCACTTTTTTCGAGAAGGTAATGGTGTTATTCTTCAATGAGTTACCAATCACTTGCTCACGTTGCTTGTGAGCAAGCCGAGATAAGAACACTGCGAAACCTCAGGCTATACGACCGAGGCGATGAATATGAAAAGGTTAAGCAAAGCGTAGAAAAGTGCAGGCAGCTTCTGAACTAATCTGTCTTTAAGTCTCATGCGAAGTAAAAC
Organism: Pseudomonadota bacterium; assembly: GCA_002862405.1. Lineage (GTDB taxonomy): Bacteria > Pseudomonadota > Gammaproteobacteria > Pseudomonadales > Halieaceae > Luminiphilus. Next base: position 5,956 of record PKCZ01000018.1, on the reverse strand, counting down.
GGCCACAATCATCATACACATCAGCAAAAATGAAGCAAGAGACAGCATCAGAGGAAAAGCCAATCCAATAATTAAGCCTAGCCCCCCTGAAATCTGAAAACTACAAAGAATAAGGCGCTGGTTTTGATAGCCCCATCTGTAATATTCTGAAATCATTCTTTTCGAAAACAAAGAGTTCAGTCCATAACAGATAAAAGAAATTGCTGAAAACAGAATCAGAGCTAGGTTGATATCATCCATCTAAATCAAACCTGAGTGGAACCCGGCAACGAAAAGGGAAAGCAGCAAGAGCAACGCCGATGGCACAAACTTCATGAAAGGGTTCTTCGCTCTTATATGAAAGCCTTGAGCGCAGGCCATTAAAAATGCCATTGACAATGATGCTGAAATCACGGGCACTTCATACCAAAGATCTAAAACTAAAATGGTCGCGAGAACTGTTTTTGCGGCTCCCACACTGCTCCTGACTAATTCTGGCAGGCCATATTGCTTGAACTCAGAAACAATGTTGTTAAAGCGAAATACCCAGACGATGATTATGGATGTCGCCACAATAACCTGCGCTAAGTTTGATATTATTTCCATGGTGGTCATATTTGATTTCGCTCAATTTAGGGTAACTAGGATTACTACAACATAGTAAAAACGAAAAGCCTCGCTATCTCAATGATAGCAAGGCTTTCGAAAATTGTTGGCGGTCTGGACGAAACGAAATTTAGGGTTTTAAAACTTTGACGAGTTGTTCAAAAGAATCCCTTCAAACTCCAGCGTTTGCTAAGGGTGTAGCGTATCTTAAAGGAAAGAAGTGCAAAGCCTTGACAACGCTTGCAAACCAAATGTAAGCACGCAGGTAAGCACGCAGAATTTGCCTTTAATGACCGCATCGTTTTTCATTCGCACCTCCAAAAACAACCCAACCGCCTCCATTTGGATTCGGATTACCGAAGGCCGTGGACAACAATACCGATTCAATGCGGGCCACCGCCTCATCAAGTCGGCAAACTGGAACAAGCACACGTAGTTCGTTCGACCTGTCGCAAACGAGTCCTACGACCTCATCAACTTCCAACTAAGGCGTTTAAATGCCCATGTTGAGTCCAAAGCTGTTTTATCTAAGTCCGATGGTGTCCACAGCAGATCTCGGTTCCTCCCAAATTTTTCTGTACTAAAACCTATTACATGAATCCTAATACTTATTTCTATGCGATTAACAGGATTATAAGTCTAGCAAAATTTACGCAACACTGAGCACACCTTTTCTTAAAAGATGAGGGCATTTCCATCTTAGAAGTTTTCATGGAAATAAAAGAATGTAAATATTGAGGTTCTTTTCCGTTCCGTGATTTGGTGCCAAATCCAAATCATCATGACGCATTTAAAGACAACCGAATGCCTACGAAAGTCAGGCACATTGAACAGCATTTTCAGCCTTTTCTTTCTAATCATTTGCGGCACGGCTACTGCCCAGTATCCTGAAGCTTCCGCAACAGATAACGAATACCCTTTCTACCACGGTGTAGCTTCCGGTGATGCACTCTCGGACCGGGTGATTATCTGGACAAGGGTAAGTGCAGAAAATCCCCCTTCTACAATTGAAGTGAGCTACGCGTTATCTACGAACCCCGACATGGAGGGAACGGTCCAGTCTGGCACATTCACAACAGATGCGGATCGTGACTACACCGTAAAGGTGGATGTCACAGGTCTAGATGCGGATACCTGGTATTATTACCAATTTGAAGCTTTAAACGGCCAAAGCGCGATTGGCAGGACCAGAACGTTGCCCACTTCCATGGATGATGTTAGCGATTTCCGTTTCGCCCTCGCATCATGCGCGAATTATGAAGGCGGCTATTTCAACGCTTATGGCGACATCGCCGCACGAAATGATTTGGATGCCGTTTTCCAAGTTGGCGATTACATTTATGAATACGGTGGCGGCACCTATGGCAATGGCGTTCGATTCCATTTGCCCAATCTCGAGGTCATTACGGTCGAAGATTACCGAGCCCGCCACAGCAACTATAAACTCGATGAAGACTTGGCTGCAGCTCACCGCCAGTACCCTTGGTATATGAGTTGGGATGACCACGAGACGGTAAACAACAGCTACGCGACCGGTGCACAGAACCACGATCCGGAGACAGAGGGGGATTGGATTGAACGACGCAATGCGGCACTTCAAGCGTATTACGAGTGGAATCCTGTGCGGGACATTACATTCAGTGAGACCAGCGTACCAGCATACCGCTCAATAGAAGTTGGAGATCTTGCCAAATTTTATATCCTAGAAACCCGACTCAATGCACGCTCACCGGAAGTCCCGCTACCAAATGTTGGGTTACTCTATGCAGACCCTGCAACTTATTTCGCAGATGCTGCAAATCTTTTTGGCATTTACACTTCCAACCAAGCTAGTTTGGATCCGTCAAGGACGATGTTGGGTGACGACCAGAAAGCCTGGCTTACCGGTGAGTTTGCATCCAGCACTGCGCAATGGAACGTGGTTGTGAACCAAACGGTAATGGCCAGCTTGCCAATTGCAGACCTCACAGCTCCCAACGAAGCTTTGGGCGGTGCGAGCATTGCGGACATCTTTGCCGCACAAACCGACGGCCTCGATATAGGAGCGGCGGTTTTCCTAAGCTATGATAACTGGGATGGTTTTGCCGCTGACCGGGCTTGGTTGTACGGTACAATGAATGCTTTGGATGTATCTAATCCCGTTGTACTTACTGGAGATATCCATAGCAGCTGGGCCAATACGCTGGTCGATTTTCTCAATCCAACCGAAACGGTAGGGGTTGAATTCGTGACTACGCAAATCGCGGGAGATGTTCGCTCATTCGGTCAACCCAATGATTCGGTGGAGGCGTTGGTTCCGTGGGTGGAGTACTTTAACCAAGTTTGCAATGGATACACGGTCATAGACTTGGACGCAACACGTGCACAAGCAGACTACGTGACCATTCAATCAACTTTGGGCAACGTTGTTGCTTGGAACAACCCTGACGGAAATACGGGAATTGAAGACCGTGAGAACTTCACTACCGAAGTCGACGGCAGCTTCTTGAGCTTTGCAGATAGCTACCGCCCTATTGTTGCGGCTGGCTATGGATTGGATACGCTGCCAAGAAGCATCATTGAGGCACCTGCAATGCTGCCTCCATCTGAAAACGGCGCTCCGCTTGCCCAGGACTTGGAGGATTCCACAAACGATGAAAGCTCATGTGGCCTTTTCTTCAGCGGTTACGCCGAAGGTTCTTCTAACAACAAGTTCTTGGAAATTTTCAATCCAACGGAGGCTGCCATTGACCTTTCGGAATACGCATTTCCGAATGTATCCAATGCCCCATCTACGCCCGGGGAGTACGAATACTGGAATGCCTTCCCCGAAGGAGCCGTCATTGAATCCAACGGTGTTTTCGTCATTGCTCATCCCGATGCGGATGCAAGCATTTTGGCTGAGGCAGACATGACCTTTCAATTCTTATCCAATGGTGACGATGGTTTTGGCTTGGTGCAAGGGACAGAGGGTGATTACGTAATCATTGATATGATTGGCAATTGGGACGCCGATCCCGGCAGCGGCTGGGACGTGGCAGGGACGTCAAATGGGACCAAGGAACACGCCTTGATTCGCAAGCCTGACGTCACCTCTGGAAACGGCGGAGATTGGTATGCTTCTGCAGGCACAACACCTGAAGATTCGGAGTGGCTCGTATTGGAACGGGATGATTGGACCGGCCTCGGCAGCCATGATTTCTCTGGCGAATGTGGAGCGGCCCCTGCAGATGGCCCTTTTACGATGCAGATTTTCCATAACAACGATACAGAGAGCAACCTACTCAACGTTGATAATTTTGGCCACCTGCTCAATAGCATGCGCGCCGAAGCTGACGACACAGGCATTCCGCACATCACGCTTCACTCCGGCGACATCACACTGCCCGGAATTTCGACAAATTTGTTTGCAGCGAGCGAGTTCTCCAATTCACTGGACGCCCTTGCATTGGATTACCTTGATTATGATGCCTTATGCATTGGCAACCACGAATTTGACCTGTGTCCGGATGCTTTGGCGTCCTTCATCGGTTTGTTCCCGAACTCAGAACCACCATTTTTGAACATCAACCTCGACTTCTCTGCGGAACCAGCGATGGCTGCCCTGGTGGAGTTGGGTCGTGTGGTCAACTCAACGGTGCTTGATGTAGCAGGACAAGAAGTCGCGGTCATCGGTTTGGTCACTCCTGACTTGGAAGCCGTAACATGCATTGGCGCAACCCAGGTGTTGACCAACTTAGCTGAACTTTTACAGGCAGAAGTTGACGCCTTGACGGCTCAAGGCATCAACAAGATCATCGTCGCAAGTCACCTACAAGGACTGATTGCTCCGGAAGCTGACGGTGGAGGCGATTACGTTATTTCTTCAGCTGTCTCAGGCGTGGACGTCTGGATTGCAGGCGGCGGCGGAAACATGCTGCACAACGGAAACGACATCGGAGACAATCAATTGGATGGTCCCTACCCCATAATAACCCAAGACGCCTCAGGAGCAGATCTGCCAATCATCACGACTGTGAGTAGCTATTCCTACTTGGGTGCACTGCGTGTGACATTTGACGAGAACGGCGTTGTGACGGATTTGCACGACGGCTTCTCCAATACCTACGCTGTTGACCTCTCAGAAGATGCTCCCGTAGATGATTTTCTCTACCAGAATGTTGTATCCGAAATCGAAGCCATCATCGCCCAGGCAGAAGTTGTGGGCTACTCCGAGATCGATTGGGACTTGCGCGATGCCGTCATTCGTAGCCGCGAAAGCGGTTTTGGAAACCTGGTTGCGGATGCTTTCCTCGCATCGGGTATCGCCTTTGCTGAGGGTAACCCTCAAGTGGACACACCGGAAGTTGCCATCACCAATGGCGGTGGCTTGCGCACGGATTTCCACTGGTTGACTACAGCATCTCCAGAATCGCCTCAAGAGGTAACCAACGTGCTCGTTGGTGAAATCCTTCCGTTTGACAACACCATCGCGGTTGTGGAGGATGTGACCACGGCGAACTTGAAATTGATCCTTGAGAACTGTGTGTCCCAAACCGTTTTTGATCCGACCACGGGTGGAGTCATTGCAGATGACGGTCGCTTCGGACACATCTCAGGCATGTGGTTCGAGTATGACATCTTCGGGGAGTCCTACGCTCCTGATGCCCAAGGAAACGCCGTTGTAGAAGGAACGCGCGTATTGAACGCCTACCTCAATGACGGTACCGCCCTCATTTTGGATGGCGTACCGGTTGAAGGTGTGACCATCGACATGGCTACCAACAGCTTCCTTGCCACAGGTGGACCTGCCTTCAGTGGGGGAGATTACTATCCATTCAATCAGGTCAATGCCGATTTGATCCACGTCGGTGACGAACTCTACGCTCAGACATTGACCAACTTTATCACCGCCTTGCCCGATTCATTGGTCTCGGCTTCGACCTATCCATCGCTCCCTGGCTATGACGAGGGTCGAATTCTTGTAGCATTACCTGTATGCGAAGATCCCGACGGTTGCACGTACGGTTGCACCGACGCCACTGCTTGCAATTATGATAATCAGGCTTCTTCAGATGATGGTTCTTGCGAATTCGCAGAGGACAATTTGAATTGCGACGGTTCTTGCGTCAACGACGATGACATGGACGGTATCTGTAACGAGAATGAGGTGGCGGGTTGCACTGATGCACTTGCTTGCAACTACAGTGCGGAAGCAACCGACGACAATGGCACATGCACGTATACTGGCGAGGGATGCTCCGAGCCCGAGTGCGACCTCTTCATCTCCGAGTACGGAGTAGGCAGCGGTTCAAACCGCTGGGTTGAGATCTACAACCCAACCGGCTTCGACGTTAGCCTCGACGACTACGCTTGGCCGAACGTCAGCAACTCGAACAACTTCCCTGGAAGC
>PKCZ01000199.1 GCA_002862405.1 Pseudomonadota bacterium | reverse complement strand
GTCATTTAATTGTACCCGGTGAAACCCTTACTTTTTTGGTCAACCAGTATTTTGGTGGTGCTTCAGTAGCGCCGCCAAAGCTTACTTCAAAAGTAACACCTTCCGAACAGCGAATCGGTGAGCGGGTTGCCCGAGAATTTTTGCGAATAATGGCTGAAATTTGGGTCGATCGATGTCCATTACAACTGGGAGATTTATACGTCGATGTGACGCCGGATCGCTTTTCACTGGTTCCCGGTGATACAGGATTTGCGGTATTCCGTTTTGATATAGAAATAGTTGATAAGCACGAGGGCATGATTCAGCTACTAGTTCCTTTTGAGAGTCTGGAGGCTCAAAGCCAAGCGTTTCTCCCTCGTAAAAGAGAGGTGCCCGAAAACGCAGACGCCGCGACATGGGAGCCGCAGTTGAGGGCGACCTTACCCGATGTTTCTGTCGAGGTCCGCGGCTCCATTGACGCAATTGAAACAACCATACAGAGCCTTTTGGCAATGAAAGTGGGTATGACTATACCTATCGACGAACCTGACGGGATGTCTTTATTGCTAGGTGGTCGAGCGGTGGCAGTAGGCAGATACGGTGCGCACGAGGGACTCAAGGCAATGCAATTTACAAATTTTAGGGAGCACGATTTATGAGTGACGAAGAAGCAACTGCGGTACCCCCAGAGCTCGAAGATGCACCGTTAAGTGCACCGGGAGAAATTGATCTTGATATGTTGATGGATGTCCCAGTCACGATGACGGTGGAAGTGGGCCGTAAAAGTTTGACCATTAAAGAGCTCTTGTCCCTTACGCCCGGAAGCGTCGTGTCTTTTGACCGAAGCGTCACTGAGCCGATGGATATTATGATCAACGGCACTCTGGTAGCGCGAGGCGAGGTTGTCTCAGCTGACGGCAAGTTCGGTTTGCGACTGGTTGATGTCGTTAGTCCGAAAGAGCGTTTAGAGCAGCTGGGGTAGTCATGCGTTTACTGCTTGCATTGTTTGCTTTAATGACGGTCCCGGCTGTGGCGCAAGAAGCTGTGCCTGCTGTGTCGCCAAGTAGCTTGTTCACAGGAGATTACTTACTCCAGGTAATTGGCTCATTCGTCGTCGTCATCTTGCTATTGATTGGCGTTCTCGTGCTGCTGCGCCGATTCAACGGTGTCAGCAGTCAAATGCACGGCAATATGCGCGTCATATCAAGCGTTGGTGTGGGTCAAAGAGAGCGTGTTGTATTGCTGCAAGTGGGTGTAGACCAAATTTTGGTTGGCGTAGGGCCCGGGAATGTTCGAAAGATTCACGCCTTTGATCAACCCGTTGTCGAGGCGTCAGTATCCACTACCCCAAATTTTTCAGACGTCTGGAAAGTAGCGATGGGTAAAACGGAGGTCTCGTCGTGAGAGGCCTGATAGCGCTTTTGACTGCTGCAGGAATGCTGTTGCCAATGGACGCAGTGGCGCAGACCATACCGCTGGTGACGTCGTCTCCGATGGCGAATGGCGACACCGAGTATGCCCTCGGCATACAGATCTTGATGGTCATGACCGTATTGACGTTGCTCCCCGCAATGCTCATTACCATGACTGCTTTTACTCGAATTCTCATTGTACTGGCTATTCTTCGTCAGGCGCTCGGTACGGCGCAAACGCCGTCTAATCAAATCATATTGGGTCTATCGTTATTTTTGACTTTATTCATCATGTCGCCGGTCATTGACGTGGTATGGATGTCATCACTCAGTCCGTATCTCGACGGTGATGTGCCATTTGATGAAGCACTCAATATGGCGCAGGTGCCTTTGAGAGAATTTATGTTTGCTCAAACACGCGAGTCCGATTTGGCTATGTTTGCCGAGCTCGGTGGCTATGGGATGTTTGCCTCTCGAGAGGACGTGCCACTGTTTGTTTTGTTGCCCTCGTTTTTGACCAGTGAGCTTAAGACCGCGTTTCAAATTGGCTTTTTGCTGTTCGTGCCCTTTCTTGTCATTGACTTAGTGGTGGCGGCGGTCCTTATGTCAATGGGGATGATGATGTTGTCACCCATCATTATCTCGCTCCCCTTCAAGCTAATGCTGTTTGTACTGATCGACGGCTGGTCGCTCATCAGTGCAACGCTTGTCAGTAGCTTTGCGGTGTAGCCGGCATGGGACCCGAAACCGTTTTGGATATTGGTCGAGAAGCGCTGTGGCTGGCCGTGCTGCTTGCGGGCCCTCTATTGGGCGCCGCGCTGGCGGTTGGTTTGTTTATTGGAGTAATTCAAGCCGCTACGCAAATCCAAGAAATGACCTTGAGCTTTATCCCAAAGCTTTTAGCCTTAGTTGTAGTTCTTTTCATTGTGGGGCCATGGATGCTGAGGATCGTTGTGACGTTTTCTGAGCGCTTGTTTATGGATATCCCAGGGTTGGTGGGGTAGGTCATGCTCAGTTTCGACACGATTCTCGCTTCAATGACGTTGTTTGCCGCACCTTTTTTACGACTTTCGGCTATGATGGCCGTTGCGCCGGTATTTAGCGCTTCTGGTTTCAATGTTAGAACACGGGCACTGTTTGCCGTCTTGATTGCTGCGCTCGTTGCGCCATCTTTACCCGCGCCCCCTGTTGACAGCCTGCTCTCGGGTGCCGGCGTCTTAATGGGCATTCGTGAGATTGGTGTCGGGCTGGTTCTGGGCTTCATCGTGCAGATGGCCTTTGGTGCCGCGGTATTTGCGGGTCAGGCGATCTCCATGACCATGGGTCTCGGTTTTGCGATGGCGGTGGACCCGCAAAACGGGGTACAAGTACCGGTCATTTCACAGCTATATGTGATCTTGGCGACCCTATTATTCTTAGCTTTAGACGGACACCTGCTCCTGATTGCAGCCGTGGTGGAGTCCTATCAACTCATACCCATCGGCGTGGCAGGCCTTCCCGTGGCTAGCTTGTCAGCGGTGGTTGCGCTGGGGACGATGGTTTTTGCTGGTGGCATTTTACTGGCACTCCCTGCGCTGACAGCCTTACTATTGATAAACGTGGCTTTTGGTATTGTCACGCGGACTGCGCCACAGCTTAATATTTTCGCGGTGGGCTTCCCGGTAACGATCCTTGCTGGATTGTTCATCATGTTTCTTGTGATGCCTGGATTTATAGAGGCATTAACGCAGCTCATCGGCTCGTCGCTTCAACGTGGCGTTGGCGCTTTCGGTTAAGGAGGGCGCATGGCAGAAGAGCAGCAGGGACAAGAACGTACAGAACAGCCGACCGCTAAACGTCTAACTGAAGCGCGCAAGAAAGGCCAGGTCGCGCGCTCGCGCGAGTTGAACACGCTGTTGGTGATGCTCGCCAGTGCGGTGGCGCTGTGGTTACTCAGCGGACCGGCCATGTCGGGTCTAATAGCGATATTTTCAGACGCCTTGAGTCCCACTGGGGAGGTGCTTCGAGAGGCAGAGTTGGTGCCGAATCACCTAATGCAGGTCATGTTGTCTGCGTTGGTGCTCATCTCACCCTTTCTTGCGATCACAGTCGTTGCAGCACTAGCTGGCCCAGCCGTCATGGGTGGGTTGTTATTCAGCGCCGACGCCATTGCTTTCAAGGCAGAGAAACTTGACCCCATAAAAGGCTTGGGCCGTGTTTTCTCCACTAAAGGGCTGATTGAGCTTGTTAAGGCCTTACTCAAGTTTTTCTTGGTGCTCGGTGTCGCTGTTCTTATCTACAAATTCATGGAGCGTGACGTCATGGCGTTGATCACGCTCGATGTCATGGAAGGCATAACGCGCTCGGGCAGCATGATCATGATTGCCTTGGTTCTGTTGTCGGCCACGCTGGTTCTGATTGCCGCGATCGATGTGCCTTACCAGCTCTGGAGTCACAACAAGCAGATGCGCATGACGAAGCAGGAGGTCAAAGACGAGAGCAAAGAGACCGATGGTCGTCCGGAAGTTAAAGCACGGGTAAGACAGCTTCAGCGTGAGGCGTCTCAGCGGCGCATGCTTCAGGATGTACCCGATGCGGACGTGATCATCACGAACCCAACGCATTACTCGGTTGCCCTTAAGTATGACAAAGACGGCACGGGTGCACCGCGTGTTGTCGCGAAAGGCCAAGATTTAATTGCGCTGAAGATTAGAACCATCGCAATTGAACATGATGTGGCGATCTACGAGGAGCCGCCGTTGGCGCGCGCCTTGCACGGCACAACTGAAATAGGTGACGAGATTCCAGGCCCGCTCTTCCTAGCGGTGGCAAGAGTTCTTGCTTATGTCTACCACCTGCGCAAGTCCGCGCCCACAGATTACATTCCTCGCCCAGCTCCAGTGGAGTTGCCGAGCGAGTTTGCAGAGTATTACTAGGAGATAGATAGTCATGGCTACGAGCACTCTGGTTCTGGATCAGCCCACCAATCGCGGTAATTTTTTGACTGGGCTTGGGACGCCGGCTGTCATGCTGATGATGTTGGCAATGATTGTCTTACCCTTGCCTGCGACGGCTTTGGACTTCCTATTCACCATAAGTATTGCGCTGTCCATTATGGTTCTGATGGCGTCTGTATACGCCACACGACCCCTCGACTTCGGTGTATTTCCGACGGTTCTGCTACTTGCAACACTGATGCGCCTTGCACTTAACGTCGCGTCTACACGCGTCGTACTCCTGAACGGTCATACGGGTACGGATTCCGCCGGTCGCGTTATTGAGGCCTTCGGAGAATTTGTTGTCGGCGGCAGTTATGCCGTGGGTTTAGTGCTTTTTACTATTCTGGTTGTTATCAACTTCGTTGTTGTAACGAAAGGTGCTACCCGTGTTTCAGAGGTGACTGCGCGCTTCACCCTCGATGCGATGCCCGGTAAGCAGATGGCGATCGACGCTGATTTAAATGCGGGTCTGATAAGCTCTGATGAGGCGCTTGAGCGTCGAGAGCGCGTCACGCGCGAGTCTGATTTTTACGGTGCCATGGATGGTGCGTCCAAGTTTGTAAGGGGCGATGCGGTAGCGGGCATCCTTATTCTGTTCATTAATATTCTGGGCGGGTTTGCGATTGGTACCTTACAGCACGATCTCGACGCATCGCAGGCAGCTCAAAATTATGTGCTATTGACTATTGGTGACGGTCTGGTTGCGCAGATTCCCTCGATGCTACTCTCTACCGCGACAGCTATCATCGTCACTCGCATTTCGGGTGAGCAGGATATGAGTGCTGAGGTGTCTAATCAGCTAACGAACAATCCTAAGGTGCTATATGTGGCGGCTGGCATCATCGGTACTATGGGTGTTGTTCCGGGTATGCCCAATGTGGTGTTTCTCTCCATTGCGATCTTGTTAGCTGTCGGGGGTTACCTGCGTTCACAAGAGGGCCTGACGCCAGAATTAGTGGACGCCAAACTTGAGCCTACGGAGCCTCAGTCCAAAGCTACTGAGCTAAGCTGGGACGACGTTTCGAGCCTCGATCAAATCGGTCTTGAGGTTGGTTATAGACTCATACCGCTGGTAGACGCGGCTCAGGGTGGAGACCTTTTAAGCCGTATCAAAGGCGTCCGTAAGAAGCTGTCACAAGAACTCGGATTCCTGGTCGATTCGGTCCACATCAGAGACAACCTTGACCTAGGCCCCAACAAATATCGCATCAGCATTCATGGTGTATCGATGGGCGAGGGCGAAGTCATCCCCGATCGTGAGTTGGCCATTAATCCCGGACAGGTGTTCGGTCACGTTGATGGAATCGCCACCAAAGATCCGACCTTCGGCCTAGACGCATTATGGATTGACCCGTCGCAACGCGATGCGGCGCAGACAGCAGGTTATACAGTTGTAGATAGCTCCACGGTGATCGCGACGCATCTTAGCCAATTACTCAAAAACAATGCAGCCAAGCTGATTGGCCAAGATGACGTACAGCAGCTTCTTGAAAGGCTAAAGCAAACGGCACCCAAGCTGGTTGAAAATCTAGTACCGAATACCATGTCGCTTGCTGACGTCACACGTGTTGTTCACAGCTTGCTAGATGAGGGTGTGCCAATCCGTGACATGCGCACCATTGCCGAGACCTTATCGATTCACCGTGGCCTTGAGAACAATCCTGAGGAACTGGTGGCTCAGGTAAGGGTGGCACTTGGGCCATCGATCTTCCAATCGGTGGTAGGCGGCGCGAAAGAGCTGCCGGTTATGGTGCTTGACCCACAGCTCGAACAGATGATGAGCAGTGCTGTTCAGAATAACCAAGGTGTCATCGAGCCAAACCTCTTAGACACCATGGTCAAGGGAATTGGTGAGGCGGCTGAAAAGATGGAGGCTGAAGGAGCCAGCCCGGTACTGCTGGTATCGGGAATCATTCGTGGCTTCCTATCTAAGCTGCTCCGAGGGCGGATGAGTAACTTCTACATTCTGGCCTATGAAGAAATCCCGGGCGATAAAAATATTCGAGTGGTAACCACAGTTGGCGGCCAGAACTAAAAGTTGGCCCAGTAATTGCTGACACTAATTGAAACGCGTGTTTTAGCAGTATCGGCGTCAAAGTATTGGCGTCCTTCGGAGAAAAAAGTATGAACGTACAGCACTTTACCGGACGAACAAACAGGCTCGCTTTAGAGCAGGTGCGTAATGTGATGGGCCCTGAGGCCCTCATTTTATCCAATAAGCGTACAGCTGACGGGATTGAGATTTGTGCCATGCTCGAAAGTGGCTCAGTTAGATCGGCCATTGAACAAGCGGTACCCGGTGTCTCCTCGTCGGAAGGCACGACGAATGAGATTGCACTCGCACACCTCAAGCGTGAGCTGACTGATTTGCGAGAAACGCTGCATGCAGCCTTAGGCCAGCGGCAGTGGCAGGACAGTGCTGGTAAGCGTCCAGTCATAGCAACGATCGAGCAGCGCCTTTCAACCTTGGGCCTGGATCGCGTACTGATTGGTGAGTTGATCGATGGTCTATCAACAGAGACCAAGCTAGATAACGGTTGGCGTTATGCCATATCCAATCTCGCCGCTCGAATTGAGGTGCTCACCGATGCTGAGCAAGCGGGTTTGCGAGTAAAAGCAGTCGTGGGCGCCAACGGTACTGATCGCGCGCTAGCTATTAAGCAACTTGCCGAGGTGGCACTCAGTCAGTATGAGCCACGAGATGTAGCGGTCATTAGTATGCTGGAGGATCCCTCATCGATATTAGGCCGCTACTGTCATGAGCAAAATATTTCTAGTTTGATGGCACCAAACGCGGATGCGCTTAAAAAGGCTTTGGTCGCAGTAAAGCATTGCCGGCAGGTATTTATTGAGACACCGAATTTGCTTCCTTCGCAAGGTTCCCAAGACCCCGCTTTGGCGGCACTGCTTAAACAGCGAGTCGGGTTAACGGCGTTACTCGTTTTACCCTGTTCAGCACAAAGCGAATATTTGGAGCTTGTCGCTGAGCATTCCGAGCAGCTTCCGATTGCAGGTGCCGTTTTGACAGGCCTCGAGGATGCAACGTCTTTAGGGGCTGTATTGGGCCTACTGGCGAGGCGCGAACTGCCCGTCGCGGGTGTTGCCGATCCGTCAAATCAGGGCCTGCTTAGCATTACGTCAGAAGGGCTTATTAAAGAGTCAAAACGATTGGCGCGCCGCAATCTGGATCGCAAAAATCAACAACTTAAGGTCGCGGTATAACCATGTTGCAGCACATGAGCTACGATACGAGCATGACTGGATTACCTCAGTGTTATCCGGGCGTTGTTCGATCGATGGTAAGTAGGGGAAATGCGATGCAAGTAATCGCTGTCACAGGTGGTAAGGGCGGTGTTGGTAAGACCAATATTGCGGTTAATTTGGCTGTTTCAATGTCAATGGAAGGCTTGGATGTCATGTTGTTTGATGCGGATTTGGGTCTAGCAAACGTTGATGTCGTCTTGGGTATGCAACCTAAGTACACCCTTGCTGATGTTGTCTCGGGTGAGAAGACACTTGCCGATGTCGTAGTTGACGGTCCCGAGGGCCTGCGAGTAATTCCTGCCGCCTCGGGTGTGGCGAAAATGGTCGAGATGCAAAGCAGCGACCAGGAGCGATTGATCCGGCAACTTTCCGATCAACTTATGCCGCCCGATGTGTTGATCGTTGATACTGGTGCCGGCATTGATCAGACAGTTCAAACCTTTGTGGCAGCCTGCCAGTCAGCGGTTCTTGTGGTTTGTGATGAGCCAGCCTCGTTGACCGATGCCTACGCACTGATGAAGGTATTACGCGCCAAAAAAGACATTCGCCGGTTCGAAATTTTGGCAAACCAGGTGGACAACCCCTTGCAGGGCAAGCAGTTATTTGAACGCATTTCGAATGTTTGTGATCGATACCTCGACGTGGAGCTTGGATACTTGGGCGGGATACCGACCGATATGTACCTGCGGCGCGCCGTGCAGGAGCGGCG
>PKCZ01000151.1 GCA_002862405.1 Pseudomonadota bacterium | reverse complement strand
CTCACTAAAACAACAAAAATCGAGGCTTTGTATGACCGCATCTGTTCTTACCCATCTTGCCGACAATGGCGTGCTCACGATCACACTGAACCGACCTGAGGTTCTCAACTCTCTGGATGAATCGCTGACCCTCGGTCTGGTCGATGCAATGCATGAGGCAAAAACCGATAGCGCGGTAAGGGCCGTTGTGATCACCGGTGCTGGCCGAGCCTTTTGCGCAGGTGCCGACCTTAATGCGCGAAGCTGGCCGGCCGTAAAGGGCGTTTCCGCGGGCGAAGCCACCGCTGCGAATATGGAGCGAGGCTTTAACCCCTTGGTTAAAGCCGTTGCTCAATCCACAAAGCCTGTTGTGACCGCCATTAATGGCATTGCCGCAGGTGGCGGCGTCGGCCTTTCGCTGGCAGGGGATATTGCAATCGCCGCAGAGACTGCCATGTTTAGACTTGTCTTCGGGCCTAATCTCGGGATCATTCCCGACATGGGTGCCTCCTGGTTCCTACCCAATCTCGTTGGTCGTGCACGTGCCAACGGCCTAGCGTTGTTAGGCGATAATTTATCCGCCTCAGATGCGAAAGCCTGGGGACTCATCTGGGACTGTGTGGCCGATGAAGATTTACTGCCGACTGCCTTAACCCTTGCGGGAAGATTAGCCGATGGACCTACCGCAGGCCTCAAAGCGGTGGTGAAGGCACACGATCGTGCTCTCTCCAACACCTTAAGCGAGCAACTCGAGTACGAAAAAGATACCCAGCGGATGCTGTTCGATTTTCCACATGTCAGCGAGGGTATCCGCGCCTTCATTGAAAAACGCAAACCCAATTTTCGGGAAGTGAGTTAGCGTCTTAAGTGCCCTAACTGACAATATCCAAAACAGTTCGTGTCAGTCGATTAGAAGTCTGGTAAAGATCTCTTAGTTTGTGCATTCGGTTGCACAGGAAGCCGAAGCCAAGGCCCATTTCTGGGTCGCCAAAAGCGACGGTACCGCCTACACCACAATGGCCGAAAATGCGACTGGGGTGCGGTGTCTCCCGAATGGTTGTTATACCGAGTCCAAGATCGTAGCCAACACCAAAGCGAATAGGGGCACCTAAAAGGACGGTGTCGGGACCTTCTGACAGCGGCGCCAGTCCTAGTTTTAATGTTTCGGGACTGATAATCCGCTGACCGTCTCTCTCACCACCCGTGCTCAAAATACCGAAGAGTTTGGCGAGGGACTCGGCTGTGCCATGTCCATTGGCTGAAGGTATCTCGGCCTCACGCCACTCTCGCGAATTCATCTCACCGGGCTGCGCGGCCCTCGAGGCGAAAGCCACTCTGAGATCGCCCATTCTCAAAAAGGACTTTAACGAACGAAGTGACTTAGGCAGAACAAAGTCGGGCGCGATAGCAATGGCCATCAGGGCCCATGGCGTCGGCTGCGGATCGACAAGAATATCGCCACAACGCTCGATATCGGCATCTGCAAGGCCAATTTTGAAGTCAAGACCGAAGGGTTCGGCTATTTCCTCGCGGAAATACTGTCCTACGCTGCGACCATCGACGCGCCGAATCAACTCGCCAACCAACCAGCCATAGGTCAATGCGTGATAACCCTGGGTGGTACCGGGCGCTCTGAAGGGTTGCTGTTGCGCGAGCGCCTCAGTCCACTTATCCCACTCGCGATAATCGAATTGGGGTACTCCCCCTTGAAACCCGTGCATGGCCGCGCGGTGACATAAAAAATCACTGACTCGGGTTTTTTCTTTGCCATTGCACGCGTATTCCGGCCAATAGTCGCCAACTAACGCGTCGAGATCGACCTTACCTCGCTCAACCAGCTGCAAGAAGCAGGTAGCCGTGATGGCTTTAGTGGTTGAAAATACATTGATAAGCGTGTTTTCAGACCAGAGATCTGTTTTTTCTCTATTTTTGTAGCCACCCCAGAGATTGACCACCATTTCGCCCTGATGCTCCACTGCAACAGAGGCACCCGTATCGAATCCACTGGCAAGCGCTTGGGCAAATTGGTCACGAACAGCTTGAAATCGCGGATCGCAATAGCCCTCGACGAGATCATCACTCACGCTTTACTCCTATACTCTCTTAATGCCGGTTAATGGCCTGTGGTCCTCGCGGAGCGCTTCTCAACAAATGCTGAAATACACTCTTTGAAGTCCTCGCTACGGGCGGCAAGAATCCACTGATCCTGATCCATATGCATAATGGACTCGCTCAATGCCAATGCGTATTGATTCACGCTACGCTTAATCATTTGCACCGCCGCTGGCGGCAGATCGGCGTAATGGCGAGCCCACCCCCGTGCCATCGCCTGAAGGTCGTCGCCCGCACAGGTATCATCGATCAAGCCCCAGCTCTCCAGTCGATCTGCGGCGTAGAGGTCTCCAGACATAATTAGTTGTTTCGCACGGGACAAACCCACCAATTCGACGAACAAAGGCACGGCATTCCACATCAGATTCATGCCCACCTTGACCTCGCCCAACCCCAAACGCGCATCCGTTGCTGCAATCCTAAAATCACAGGCGGCCGCAATACAGGCACCGCCGCCCGTGGCAATACCCTGCACAGCGCAAATCGTCGGCTGGTGAATCTCGCGAATAGCCGTCAGTAACTTCTGTCCGAGCTCAGCATCGCGCCGAGCTCTTAATAACGAGCCGCCCAACTCCATAACAGAGACTTCTTTCAAATCTGCGCCAACGGAGAAGTCGGTTCCCTCGGCTCGGATGATGACGGCACGTACCTGATCTTTATCCGAAACCGCCAGCGCTGCATCCCTGAGTTGCACCATGGTGTCGCGATTGAGCGCGTTTCTAACCTCAGCTCGGTCAAGAATGATCGATGCAATATCGTCGTCAATGCTCACGTTCACGGTCTTGTCTGTCATTGGCTTTCTCTTTTTATTGTTAGTGAACGTTATTGTTATTTGCCGTAACTATGCCAGATCAGTAGTCGTAAGACATGCCCCACTCCAAGACACTACCTCACAGCAATACGACAATCTGTTGGCGGATGCCTTCAATATCAAGGTCAGACTCATCGATGAGACTGGTACATAAGTTCAGGCACTTGGGTACTTGACCACTCCGCTCGAGGAAAAACTCGATGACCTCTGTGTCGCTCTGGCGTATCGCTTTCAGCAACAGGGGACTCATGGCGCCTGCCTCAGACTCTAAATCAAAGTGAACGAGATTATGGAGCGCTTTGAGCAACTTAGGGCCCACCATTTGAGGTGCAATGTGCTCTGGATCGACGCGTGCGATCATCGACTCGATGGTGTGTATTAAAAAGTTGAGTACTGGCGATGCCTGCAAAAAAATCATAAAGGCATTGTGTGGCTGGCGACGAATTTCTAACCGGCCCGACTTGTCTCGTTGCAACCAGTGCTCTTCACCAAAACGTGAATGCGTCGTTGTCGATGGCTGCCAACTCCCATCAATGATCAGCGTATCGGCATCACACCAGATGACGCGATCAGCACCCGCTTCCAGGGCAGCTTTGATATGAAGTAGGCGCGCTAAATCGGCGAGTATGGGCCCTCGTCCAGATAACTTCCGCCGATACCAATCGGGAAGTACATCGAAAAAGCTGTCATCAAAAAATTGGTAAGTAAACGCGTGGCCTTTCGACCAGGCCTCAACGCCACGCAAACAATCTGATACCCAGCGTAGTCGAGTGTCGGGGGCGGACTGAATGACAACAGTCTTCAAATGCAATTAACCAGCTTTAAAGCGAGATCCTTTTTCCGGTGGTGAATTGGCACCGCCAGCAAAGCACTGTGCCTTGGACATCCAGCCACTCGCCGCATTACCAACCACAGTGAGACTGGTGTCACCAATATTCCTCGTTTGAGTCACCACCTGGGCAAATTCGACCGCATCCCCTTGAATAAAGTTGCCCTGCTGTGACTCACCATAGGTCCAAACTTCGCGGCCTGGAGAGACCAAGCTCACGAATGGCATAGGCTCAGGCGGCGTTTCGCCTCTCACCTTGAATGTCCAGCCAAAGGTATTAATCCCCAAGACAACAATGTTGCGTATACGATCGTACTCCTCACGATCTGCACCCAGCACGTCGAAGACCTCCTGACCATGCGCCCAGGTCTCCATTTGGCGTGCCGATATAGCCGATCGCGCGCTCATGCTGGGGCCTGCCCAAGGCACCCTTGAACTGGGATCGAGCGCAGCGTAGGCATCCGCCGTCTCGTCAACTAATGACGCCCATGCCTCACGTAATGCCCCACCGCTGAGACCGTCCAAATACGCTTTTTCGTATTCAGGCAGAGAACCGCCCTTCAACATGTGCGCACCAACACCCTCAAAAAATGCGGCGAAAGCCTCATCACCCTCGGTCGCGACCATGACAGCCTTATTCCAGAAATGAAGATGCCGGAACACATCGTTGATCGTCCAGGACTTGAACTGTGTCGTTTTCTCAAAGGCCGCATCATCCAGATCGGCAATCAAGGTCTTAAGCGTCAAACTTTCCTCTCGAAAATCACTCGCTTGCTGCATCGTCTACTCCCCCAATAAATGCGGATATCCGGCCGTGAGCCTCGATGAAGTCGGTCTTGAAACCCAGCATGACGTCAGCAACCGACTGCTCGGCATTCATCAGGCCAACCGCCTGTCCAACCCAATACGTCGCCAGCGCTTCAGCACCACCATGTCCACCCTCGGCTAATTTGTCGACCTTTCTCAAAGCGGGCTCGGATACCAATGACTGGAGCGGCATGGGTAGTGGTTCCGGAGCGCCTGTGCTTTCCCATGCATCGGTCCAAGCTGATCGCAACTGTCGTGACGGCTTACCCGTTCTAGATTTTGCTCTCACCGTATCGCTGGCTGTCGCCGCTATCATCTTGCGCTTGACGGTATTTGTGGTCTCGGCCTCAACGGTAGTGAGCCAAACGCTCCCACACCATGCACCCTCTGCGCCCATCGTCATGGCCGCCGCCATTTGCTCACCGGTGGCAATACCGCCCGCCGCCAGCACCGGCACAGGAAGATTATGTTGTCTCAAAGCCCGACAGACCTCCGGGACCAAAACCATGGTGCTTACGGCACCGCAGTGTCCCCCGGCCTCTCCGCCCGCTGCGATCAGGACATCAACGCCCGCTCTCGCCTGATTAAGCGCATGATTAACCGTCCCCACGAGCGCACCCACTTTAATACCATGTGCGCGGGCAAACTCGAACATGTTGGGTGGGGGGACACCGAGTGCGTTGACCAAGAGCGCGACAGAATAATCGGCAGCAACTTCTAGCATGGCATTCGTTTTTTGACCTTGAATGTTATGCGTGAAAGTCAGATCGTAATTTCGATCTGCGGCGAGATCCGATGTGTCGATACCTTCTGACTCAAGAATGGAATCTGCGAACTCGATGTGCCCGTCCGGGACCATATTCACAAGATCAGTATCACTAATGGGTTGGTCTTTACCAATGGCTGCATTTGGCACGATGAGGTCGAGACCAAACGGTCGTCCATTGGTATGGGCGGCAATCCAGTCAAGCTCGACACGCAACTCTTCGGGCGTTAGTTCCACCGCTCCCAGCACACCGAAACCGCCGTTACGCGAGACGGCGGCGACTACGTCGCGACAATGACTAAAAGCGAATAGCGGAAACTCAATATCGAACGTCTCTGTTAATGACGGTTTCATTCCTCTAGCTCCAACATCATGATGAGATCACCTGCACCTATCTGCTTACCGGGCATCGCCATCACATCGACGACAGCACCGTCACCGGGTGCAATGAGCTCATGTTGCATTTTCATGGCCTCGAGAACCGCAATGCGCTGGCCTTTTGTGACCGCATCACCCGCAGCCACATCGATTGATAACAGCTGCCCGTGCATCGGCGCCGTAATCGTGCCGCCACCGGCCGCCTCCTCTGCCTCGGGCGGGATGCGCGTGTTGTCGGCGAGCATCATTGAAAGAGAGTCGGAAGCGAGATAAAGCGTCGCGGGAGTCTCCGGATGGTAGTGATAGCGTTTGGAGAGTCCGTCGACCTCCAACGTCATTGCGTTGTCATCAATATCTGTCACCACCAGGTGATGACTCTCAGCGCCCACAGAAACCTCGTACTCACCTGCATTAAGTGGCACGACGAGCACCTCGCGAGCGTCCTCGCCCACGTCGTATGACTTCGTGTCTGTCACACGACCCATTGAAACCCAGTCGAGCAGCTCTTCGTTTACCGAAGCCGATTGGCTGTGATGGATTTCCATGGCCAAGACATGCTGTATCGCACCTGCGCTCGCCAGATCAGCGCTACTCACCTCAGCCGGTGTGAACGCATCGCCGTAGTTATCGGCAATAAACGCTGTGGTTGCCGCGCCAGAAATGAACTCATCTCGGTCCATCACGTCAATCAAAAAGTCTCGATTGTTTTCCGGACCAAATAAAGCCGTGCCGCGTAGCGCACTTCTCATTTTCAGACGTGCGTCCTCTCGCGTGTCGCCATAGGTAATCAATTTAGCCACCATCGCGTCGTAAAACGGGGTAACTTCATCACCCGTCTCCACGCCAGCATCCACTCTGATGCCGGGACCCTGCGGTTGCGTAAATAGCTTAATAGCACCGGTACTGGGCAAAAATCCTGACGCCGGATCTTCCGCGTACAAACGAACCTCAATGGCGTGTCCAAATAGTTCAATGTCTTCCTGCTCCGCGGGCAGGGCTTCACCTCGCGCAACCCGAATCTGCCACTCCACAAGATCATATCCTGTCACCATCTCGGTTACAGGGTGTTCAACCTGAAGCCGCGTGTTCATTTCGAGGAAATAAAATTCTCCCGCTTCGTCCAGCAAGAATTCGACCGTGCCTGCGCCGACATAATTCACGGCCTTTGCGGCCTCGACGGCCGACTTACCCATTGCCTCACGCAGTTCAGGCGTTATCACCGGGCACGGAGCTTCCTCCACTACCTTCTGATGCCGTCGCTGGATAGAGCAATCTCGCTCGCCTAGGTAGACCGTATTACCCACTTTGTCAGCAAACACCTGAATTTCGACGTGCCGCGGTCGCATGACCGCCTTTTCAATAATTAGCTCGCTCGAACCGAACGCGTTTTTGGCTTCGGATTGCGCCATATCGATGGCGGTTTCGAGTTCGCTCACCTCGTGGACAAGTCGCATGCCACGGCCACCACCGCCAGCCGCCGCTTTAACCATGACCGGCAGTCCAATTTTTTCAGCCTCGGCCACAAGGGTGCTCACCCTCTGGTCGTCGCCCTGATACCCGGGGACACAGGGAACACCGGCGTCGATCATGGCGCGCTTTGCTCTGGCTTTGTCTCCCATGACCTCGATGGCGGCATTGGGCGGGCCGATAAATTCAATACCTTTGGCTTCGCAAGCCGAGGCAAAGGCTTGGTTTTCAGAGAGAAAACCGTAACCGGGATGGATACAATCGGCACCCGCGCGCTCCGCTGCATCCAGAATGGCATCCAACTGCAGATAAGAATCTGCTACCGGTGCGGGACCAATGCAGACCGACTGATCAGCTTCCCTTACGTGCTGTGCATTGGCATCCGCTTCAGAGTAAACAGCCACCGTTTTCAGACCCATAGCCTTGGCCGTACGCATCACCCGAACGGCAATTTCACCGCGATTGGCCACTAATAAAGTCGTTAGTGCCTTCATAGTTAAATCTCCGTGTGCCAGTTGGGTTTGCGTTTTTCGACAAAGGAGGCAACACCTTCCTTCCCCTCTTCACCTTGAAGGCAACCGCTGAAGTTCATGGCGGCAAACTCCACCTTTTCGCTATCGGGCGTCACAGGCATACCAATAATCAGCGCTTTACAGGCAGCCACGGCGCCGGGAGCACACTCCAGCACATCGCGTTTCACCTTGGTCTCAAGGCCCGCTAAGGCGTCAGCGTCCTCTGCCACAAAATCAAGAACCCCAAGTCGGCCTGCCTCATCACCCTTAAAACGAGCAGCTGTCACCATCAAGCGACGACCGGTTGAATACCCGCACTTCTGCAACACGTAGCGCGCAATTTGCGCCGGAGTGATTCCGATGCGCGTCTCTGAGAAACCAAACTTCGCATCGCTCATGCCGATAGTGACATCGCAACAACAGGCAACGCCCAAACCACCGGCCATCGCCGCACCTTCAATCACGGCAACGGTGACCTGGGGCAGTGCATCGAGCTCTGCAAGGACGTGTCCGATGCGACGGCTCATTCGCATCGATTCTGCGGTCGCACCGCTGGCCATGGCATTAAAACCCTTTAAGTCGCCGCCCGCACAGAAGAAGCCGCCTTTACCACGAATCGTCATGCCGCGAATACCGCGCTGGTCCTTGATGGTATCGATGACCGCTACCAAATCCTCTACGGCTTCATCTGTCAACGGGTTACGACGTTCGGGCTGATTGAACCAAACCGTCAGCCAGCCTTGTTCTAGATCTAGGGCCAGTGTCTTTGTTTCAGGTAGTGTTGCCAT
>PKCZ01000008.1 GCA_002862405.1 Pseudomonadota bacterium | reverse complement strand
GAGAACAATGTCTGCTGACTTATCCCTGTACCGTAACATCGGTATCTTCGCGCACGTAGACGCGGGTAAAACCACGACTACTGAGCGCATCTTGAAACTCACCGGTAAGATCCACAAAACGGGTGAAGTACACGATGGTGCGGCTACCACTGACTTCATGGAACAGGAGCAGGAGCGCGGTATTACAATTCAGTCAGCTGCGACCACATGCTTCTGGAAAGACCACCGCATGAATATCATCGATACGCCCGGACACGTGGATTTCACGGTCGAGGTATACCGTTCTTTGAAGGTTCTCGATGGTGGTGTGGGTGTTTTCTGTGGTTCCGGTGGTGTTGAGCCGCAGTCAGAGACTAACTGGCGCTACGCCAACGAGTCAGAAGTTGCTCGTTTGATCTTTGTCAACAAGCTTGACCGCCTCGGTGCCGATTTTTATCGCGTGGTCGATCAGGTGCGCAATGTGCTCGCTGCAAACCCACTGGTCATGACACTGCCTATTGGGCGTGAGGATGATTTTGTGGGTGTCGTCGACGTACTTACCAAGAAGGCTTATGTCTGGGACGACTCAGGTCTGCCAGAGAACTACGAAGTGGTCGATGTGCCTGCCGATATGGTGGATGACGTCGAGAGCTATCACGAGCAGCTCATTGAAGCCGCCGTTGAGATGGATGACGACCTGATGATGGAATACATGGAAGGCGAGATGCCCTCCATCGAAGACATCAAGCGTTGTATCCGTGAAGGTACACGGACCATGCACTTCTTCCCAACATTCTGCGGAAGTGCATTTAAAAACAAAGGAATTCAGTTAGTACTCGACGCGGTTGTCGATTACCTCCCCAGTCCTACTGAAGTTGATCCCCAGCCGCTGACTGATGAGGAAGGCGAGCCTACTGGTGAGGTTGCCAAGGTTGACGTGGCGGAGTCATTGCGCGCGCTTGCGTTCAAGATCATGGACGATCGCTTCGGTGCCCTGACCTTTATCCGTGTTTACTCAGGCATGATGAAGAAAGGCGATACCATCCTCAATTCGGCTACGGGTAAAACTGAGCGGATTGGCCGAATGGTGGAAATGCACGCGGATGACAGAACGGAAATCGACGTAGCTCAAGCGGGCGACATCTTTGCTTGTATCGGCATGAAGA
This sequence comes from Pseudomonadota bacterium, assembly GCA_002862405.1. Classification (GTDB taxonomy): domain Bacteria; phylum Pseudomonadota; class Gammaproteobacteria; order Pseudomonadales; family Halieaceae; genus Luminiphilus. Next base: position 7,314 of record PKCZ01000008.1, on the reverse strand, counting down.
ACGTTCAGACAGGGCACACGCTGTGCTCTACTGATTCACCTTGCACACTCGAAGCCATGGTTTTCCCGGATCCGGTAATTTCGATTGCAGTGGCACCCAAGGACAAGGGTGGTTCTGAGAAGATGGGTATTGCGATCGGTAAGATGATTGCAGAGGATCCGTCGTTCCGCGTCGAGACTGACGAAGACTCAGGTGAGACCATCTTGAAGGGCATGGGTGAGCTTCACCTAGATATCAAAATCGATATTCTGCGCCGTACCTACGGTGTTGAGCTCGAGGTTGGTCAGCCGCAGGTCGCCTATCGCGAGACTATCACTCAGGCGATCGAAGACAGCTACACGCACAAGAAGCAGTCGGGCGGTTCAGGTCAGTTCGGTAAGATCGACTACCGCATTACACCCGGACAGCCCGGTGACGGCTATGTCTTCACTTCGAGTGTTGTTGGCGGAAACGTACCGAAGGAATTCTTCCCAGCCATTGAGAAGGGCTTCCAGGTCATGATGGAAGAGGGTCCATTGGCAGGCTTCCCCGTTTTGGATGTTGCGGTTGAGCTCTATGACGGCGGCTTCCACGCGGTTGACTCGTCGGCTATTGCCTTCGAGTTAGCGGCCAAGGGCGCATTCCGGCAGAGTATGCCTAAAGCTGGACCGCAGCTGATCGAGCCAATCATGAAGGTTGATGTGTTTACGCCAGACGATCACGTGGGTGATGTCATCGGCGATCTGAACCGTCGCCGCGGTATGATTAAGGATCAGGAAGCAGGTACAACTGGTGTTCGCGTCAAAGCAGACGTACCGCTGGCAGAGATGTTTGGCTACATCGGTTCGCTTCGTACGATGACATCAGGTCGTGGTCAGTTCTCCATGGAGTTCTCACATTACTTGCCTTGCCCAGCAAGCGTCGCAACGACGGTCATCGAAGAGGCCAAAGCACGTAAGGAAGCGAAGGCTAGGTAAGCTATGCGCTCTGTTGAGGAAGCCTCGCCAAAGCGGGGCTTTTTTTTACCTCGGGCTTTACATCGACAGGTCACCCAGAGAGAGTAAGTCCCAATTCGAATAATAAGCTCTGGGAGATTAATTATGTTTGCTAAGTATGGACCTGTGGTTTTTGGTATTCCGCTTCTTATTTTAGGTGTGCTCTGGGTATTTGCCCCTGCGATGGCCGCGGCCAATCTCAGCAGTGAACTGCTCACCGGTGCAGCACTGACAACGCAAATTGGCGACAGTGCCGCCTTTTTTCTCGGCAGCGGCTTCTTACTTATTATGGGTGGGCTAAAGCGCGACGCCACTATGATCCTGATTGGTGGGTCACTGGTGGGTCTTGTTGCACCGGCCAGAATCATTGCAGCTCTGGTTCACGGTGGTGACATGACGATTGAGCCTATCGTTGTCGAGATACTGACACTGATCGTCGCCTATGTAGCGGCTCACCAAATCAAGAATGAAGCGAGTGCTTAAGTCATGTTGATGCTAACGCTCGGCGTGCTGCTTTGGTCAGTTGCCCACCTGTTTAAGCGCCTCGCACCTGCGGTACGGGAAGGCATGGGTGATCTGGGGAAGCTAGTTGTGACAGTTGCCCTTATCGGGAGTCTTGTCATAATGATTTCCGGCTACCAAGACGCAAGCGGCCCCGTGTGGTGGGGGCGACAACCGTTTTGGGTCTCCATCAGTAATGTATTGATGCTGCTGGCTTTTTACCTAATGGTCGCTTCATCAATGAAGGTAGGCATCACCTCGAAGGTGCGCCATCCCCAGCTAACGGCTATCAAAACATGGAGTGTGTCGCACTTGTTGGTGAACGGAGACTTACCTTCAATCATTCTCTTTGGCGGATTGTTAGTTTGGGCTGTGGTCAGCGTGTTTCTGATCAACCGTCAAGATGGGAAGGACGCTTTGGTTGCGACGGATACCAGTTGGGTGAAAGAAGCGCTCGCCAGTGCTGTGACCGTTGGTTTGTATGGCGCGGTAGCTCACGCCCACGCATATCTTGGATATCCGGTACACGGCTGAAGCATGGCGTACCAGCTGGCCAGTCCAGATATTGCGCATGCGCTCGATGCATTGGCTAGCGATCATGAGCGTGTAGCCCGCGCACTTGCGCAAGTGGGGTATCCCGAGGAGCGTAGGCGCGATCATTCGTTTGCTACATTGGCGCGGATTATTGTCGGTCAGCAGGTGAGCGTTGCTGCTGCAGCATCTATTTCACGCAAGTTAGTCGATACCCTGGGCGGTGACCTGACTGCGGCATCCGTGCTGAACTGTCCTGAATCGGACCTGCGCGGCGCTGGATTGTCTCGGCAGAAGGTGATTTATATGCAGTCATTGGCCACCGCCGAGGCCTCTGGGCAGCTGTCCCTGACGACGCTGCCCAAACTTCCCGATGCTGACGCAACGGACGCGATCACGGCCATCAAGGGGTTTGGTGAGTGGTCAGCACATATGTATCTCATGTTTTCTTTGGGTCGACCGGATATTTGGCCGGTGGGTGACTTGGCGGTAAGAGAGGGATTCAAGCGAATCCAAGGCCTAGAGGATCGTCCCACAGCCGCTCAGTTAAAGCCCTTGGGAGAGCCCTATCGTCCTTATCGAAGTGCTTTGGCAATGTTGTGCTGGCGATTTTGTACGGCGGAGCCCTTGTGAGCGAATTCTCGAATTCTGATCGCCAGTTTATGGCGCTTGCTATGGAGGAAGCGGAGCGAGCCGCCTCTCTCGGTGAAGTGCCCGTGGGTGCTGTGGTTGTGTGTGACGGCGAGATCATTGCACTCGAGTGCAATCGTCAAATCACGCTTAACGACCCATCTGCGCACGCTGAAGTTCTGGCTCTAAGAAAGGCGGGCCAGATGCTCGATAATTATCGACTTCCTGATTGCGAGCTTTTCGTGACGTTGGAGCCGTGCATGATGTGCTGTGGTACCTTGGTGCATGCCCGCGTGAAGCGTTTAGTGTTTGCGACGACAGAGCCAAAGGCCGGCGCCGTGACCAGTACGAGCAGCGCGCTGGATAATCCCGCGCTCAACCATCATGTGATTTGGCAGCAGGGCCTGATGGCAGAGGACAGCGCGCAACTGTTACGCGACTTCTTCAAGTCGCGTCGGGATTCAAAGGCTTAGCGGGTTCCAGCGCAGTAGCTCGCTGGCTTTTGCGGTCAGGGTCTCTAGGTCAAGGGGCGGCGCTACGCCCTTGTTAGGAATGTCCTGAAGTTGCAAGGTTGCGAAGTAGTGACGAATATTATCGACGTAGGTGACGGCCTCTTCACCACGCGCAAAGCCGTGCCGTAGATGAGGGTAAATGGCGGGATTTTGAAGGTCAGGTAAGTGCTTGCGTACGTCCTGCCATAGGTGTGGGTCCCCTCCATTGCCTTCGGTCAGTCGTCGCGCTTCCTCGAGATGCGCCATGCCCACGTTGTAGGCCGCCAGGGCCATCCATGTTCTGTCAGGATCTTCGATATCGTTGGGCAGTCGCCGGAGCAAGCTTCTTAAAAATCGTGCGCCCCCCCGCAGGCTTTGCTCTGGGTCCAGCCGGTTCTTGACACCCATCTCACGCGCGGTGGGACGCGTCAGCATCATCATACCTCTGACACCGGTGGGCGATTTTGCTTTCGGCTTCCAATGTGATTCCTGATAGCTAATAGCGGCGAGTAAACGCCAGTCGAGTCTGAATTCCTCGGCCACGCTTTCAATGAGTGGCTGCCATTCAGGTAGGTTGGTTTCCACGGCCCGCTGAAACGTGAATGACTCGATTCTCGATGCATTGGCAACGTTCCCAAAATACGCTTCTTTCATGCGCTCGAGTGTGCCGTCCTCAATTGCCACACTCAGAAAATCATCTGCTTCGCTGCGCCACTCACCGGCGCGGGGATCGCTACCCAGGTACCAAACGGTGTTCAGTGTCTCCTGCAACTGAAACGCCTCGGCCACTCTTGGATAAAGCCGCTGTTGCATTGAGAACTCGCTCGAGTCTAGCAGAGCAACTTGCGCCTCTTCATTGTCGATCGCTTTTAGGACAGCGCTGGACTCCGCGGTTTCCAGAACGCGCCAACGAATCTCGGGATTCAATTCCTGCAACGAAGTAAGCCGCATCGCGTGCTGACTGCCTTGAAGGATGACGATGTCGAGATCGGACAGATCATCGATGCTACGAGGTCGATACTGACCCGCCTTGTAGACCACGACTGGGTGTTGCTCGAGGTAAGACTGCGTGGATTGGAAGAGTAAATTCCGTTCCGACGATTCGGTGAGGCCCGCAGCGGCAATATGCGCCTCTCCGCGCTGGAGCGTTTCAAATACCCCTTCCAAGGTAAAGGCGACTTTGACTCTCAGACGCATATCCTGAGACTCGGCAAAAGCGCGAACCAGCTCGTACTCAAATCCTGCAGGTTCATCAGCTCCGAGGTAATAGGTGGTAGGGCCGTTGCGCGTTACAACAACCAGTTCACCATCAGGCTGAAGATTCCCTAGGACCGACGGATCGGTGCAGCCAGCGAGCCCGAGTAATGCCGTGAAAAGCAGACGTCTCATTGATCTAGTGTAGCTCAGGTCTGCATGTTGAACATTCACCCAGCGGCCTTCGCACGGTACACTACGCATGATCTCTTTTAGGACGTGCTAATGCTGCTTTTGCCCGGATCCGCCGCGCTGTCCGCGCCGCGTTTTTCCCGCTTATCTGCACAGATAACCGAACTTGATCCAACGCTCACATTGAAGAGAGCGTTCTTCATTTATGCAGTCGATGTAGCAAGTAATGTTGACGGCAGTACGTTGTCTGCGCTTCTTCAGCCAGGGACAAGTTCCGAGCCTTGTGGCGATGAACTTGTTGAGCGGGAAGTCGTGGTTGTGGCGCCTCGCTTCGGCACGATCTCGCCGTGGGCGAGCAAGGCTACCAACATTGCTCAGAACTGCGGCTTGGAGGGCGTTAAGCGGATCGAGCGCGCAGTTGTTTACGTTCTCGCAGGTTTACATGAATCACAGCATGCCGCTCAGGCAAAGGGGTTGTTGCACGACCGCATGGTCGAGGTGGCCTTAGATTCTATTGAGCAAGTAGAGGGCCTCTTCACCGACATTGAACCGAGGGCACTCTCCACTGTGCCTGTGATCGACGAGGGTCGTGCAGCGCTGGTCACGGCAAATGCGTTGTTGGGGCTGGCACTGGCGGAAGACGAAATCGATTATTTGGTGGATGCATTCACGGAACTCGGTCGAGACCCCTCGGATGCCGAGTTGATGATGTTTGCACAGGCCAACTCCGAGCATTGCCGGCACAAGATCTTCAACGCGTCATGGACCATTGATGGTGTCGATCAGCCCTGGTCACTGTTCGGCATGATCAAGAACACCCACCAGCACGGTGGAGAGAACGTCCTCTCCGCCTATGCCGACAATGCAGCGGTCGTATCGGGCCACACGGCCGGGCGTTTCTACCCAGAACCTGCGTCTCAAACCTGGTCCTATCACAACGAGTCCATTGCGCTATTGATGAAGGTGGAGACTCATAACCATCCAACTGCGATCGCACCTTTTGCGGGCGCAGGGACAGGTTCAGGGGGTGAGATTCGTGACGAAGGGGCTGTCGGACGCGGTTCTCGGCCAAAGGCCGGTCTTTGTGGATTTACAGTGTCACATCTGAACTTACCGCAACATCCCCGCCCGTGGGAGTTGGAGTATGGAAAGCCCGATCGCATTGTTACGCCGCTTCAAATCATGACGGATGGTCCGCTTGGCGCCGCGGCGTTTAATAACGAGTTTGGCCGCCCCAACTTGGGTGGTTATTTCCGGACCTTCGAAGTGGCCACCAGCGAAGGTGTGCGTGGCTACCACAAGCCCATCATGATTGCGGGGGGCTTCGGAAACATCAAAGTCGAGCACGTTGACAAGCCACCCTTTGCAGCCGGCGCCAAACTCATCGTACTTGGCGGGCCAGCGATGTTAATTGGACTAGGTGGTGGCGCTGCTTCGTCCATGGCAAGTGGCGCGAGTACGGAGGATCTTGACTTTGCCTCGGTGCAGCGTCAGAACCCGGAAATTCAGCGTCGATGCCAAGAAGTCATTGATCGATGCTGGGAGCGAGGTAATGAAAACCCCATTGCCTTCATCCACGACGTGGGTGCTGGTGGCTTAAGTAATGCCTTTCCTGAACTTGTAAAAGATGGCGGCTGTGGCGGTGACTTCCAGATTCGCTCTGTGCCCAGTGATGAAAAGGGTATGAGCCCCTTGGAAATTTGGTGCAATGAGTCCCAAGAGCGTTATGTATTGGCGGTAAATCCAGAGGATCTGCCAACATTCGAAGCCATTTGCTGGCGAGAGCGGTGTCCCTTTGCGGTCGTCGGGGAAGCAACGGAAGAGCAATATCTCCGTCTCGGTGACACGTTGTTTGACAACAATCCCGTGGACCTCCCCCTATCGCTGCTTTTTGGTAAGCCGCCGAAGATGCACCGGACCGCGAGTCGCGTTGCACCCCCGGTCGATGAGTTCACCGGCGCGGTGCCCATTGCAGATGCGCTTGAGCGCGTCCTCACCTTTCCAGCGGTGGGAAGTAAAAGTTTCTTAATTACCATTGGTGACCGTTCAGTCACCGGTACGGTGGCCCGAGATCAGATGGTGGGTCCATGGCAGGTGCCGGTCGCCGACGTAGCCGTCACTACGGCATCACTAGACACCCACTTGGGCGAAGCGATGAGCATGGGCGAGCGAACACCTGTAGCAACGCTCAATGGTCCGGCCTCCGCGCGTCTGGCCGTGGCAGAGGCGATTACGAACCTACTAGCGGCGCCAGTGAAAACGTTGGAAGACATCAAGCTGTCGGCAAACTGGATGTGCGCTGCCGGTTATCTCGGTGACGATGCCATCCTGTATGACACGGTCAAAGCCGTGGGTCTCGAATTCTGTCCTGAGCTTGGGATGACTATCCCGGTGGGTAAAGATTCGATGTCAATGCGAACTCAGTGGGATGAGGCCGGTGCCTCAAAGAGTGTCACGGCACCCGTATCGCTAATTGTCTCTGCCTTTGCGCCCGTGGGAGATGCCCGACAAACATTGACGCCTGAGTTACATCGCGATGAATCGACCACACTTCTCTTAATTGACTTGGGTGGCGGAAAGAACCGACTTGGCGGCTCGGTACTCGCGCAAACGTTTGGGAAAATCGGGTCGGACGTGCCCGATGTCGCGGCCAGTGATGTTAAGGCTCTGTTTAGTGCGATGAACGATCTCAAAGCCGCTGGTGCTGTACTCGCGTATCACGACCGGTCGGACGGTGGTGCACTCGTGACGCTTCTGGAGATGGCGTTTGCAGGCCGGTGTGGTCTGAACGTGGAAATTGA
>PKCZ01000040.1 GCA_002862405.1 Pseudomonadota bacterium | reverse complement strand
CGAGCGGCGTGAAGGGATTATTAGCTCAGTCTTTACCTGGATCACCAAGTTCGGTACTTCATTCACCTTTCTTGTGTCGGGGATCGCACTACACTTTAGTGGCTTTGATGAAGCGCTCGGTGCAGAGCAGCCGGAAGGCACGATCACGGTGCTGCGCCTGTTCTTTGTTGGTGCTTCGGTGCTCGCGCCGATCCTCGCCATTTTCTGCCTTAAACTATATACAATCTCCGAGGACAGTGCCTATGGTATTCGCAATGAGCTCGAAGCTCGGCGTGGCGAGGTGTAATAGGAAAGTTTTTAACGACTGAAAAAATGATCAAATATTGGATGATACTTCTGTTGCTGTTGAATGCAGGATGGGCCGCTGCGCCCTTTCAAGCGATCACAGCGAAGGATGGCCGCTTGATTTATACCGACGGTTCTGAGGTAAATTTATTTGGTGTGAACTTCCAACCAATGCTTAGTTGGGAGCACGCTGCGCGCATGCACAATCAAGGCGTATTAATGCCCTTAAAGGCGCAAGATTTAAAGCAGGTCGCTGACTCGAGCTTCGATCAAATTCAGCGTCTCGGCGCAGAGATCATACGAATCCATTTACATCCGGCTGATTTCACGGATACAAAAGGTAATCTCACAGAAACAATCTGGTTAGACTTGTTGGACTACACCATTTCTCAGGCTCAGAATCGCGGGCTTTATATTTATCTTACCTTATTGAATCATTTGGATCACGACGGGACACAGTTCCCGTATAATCCTAGATCATTTGCTGCAAAATATACGAGAGCGGATTGGATGTATGAGCACGATGCGATTGCCGCCACGAAACGCTATATGGGTCAATTGTTGAATCGTCGAAACCCGTATAACGGACAGCGCTACAAGGCGCATGCTGCGCTTGCTGTTTTGGAGCCAGTCAATGAGCCAGCCTATGTATGGTTTGAGAAATGGCAGGAACGTAATAAAGACGGCACCCGTGAGCAGTTCGAGCAATGGAGCTACACCCACACCAAGAACTACCTCAATGAGATAGTGGCATTATTACGTGCGGAAGGGATGACACAACCGGTAGTTTGGAATTGCGGTTGGGCACGCTTGATTCAGAAGCACCGATCGGCTTTTCGTGGAATCGCAGAGTCGAAGGTGGATGCGGTTTCCTTCTGTTTGTATCCTGGGCAAAGCGACCTGAAAGCGCCTTACTGGAAAAATCCCGAGAATCTAAGCGATCGTAATTATTTGCCATACATTGAGCAGTGTTCAGAGAACGAAGATTGGCTCGGGTGGTTGCGATCAGATGCCTTTATAAGCAAGGCCAAGTTAGTGTATGAATATGAAACCTTCTGCAACCAGAGCGCTTACTTGTATCCAGCGATGGCAAAATTTTATCGCTCCGTTAGCGCACAGATTGCTACGCAGTGGACCTACGGATTGACCGCGTATTCAGAATATCTCGGAGGCTCGCATGTGTTTAATCTAAAGACCACGCCACGTAAGGCCGCTTCCTTTATGGTTGCGAAACAACAGTTCAAGGATGTGGGCACGACCTATTCGTATGAGTCGCGCGCAAGTGCTGTGTTACACGATGGTCAATTGATCTATTCCGGCTGGTCAAAATCGGATGACTGGTCAGGTTCCGTGCTCGGAGTGGACCTCGCATCGCCTACAATGATCATCGGTGTTGGAGATTCGCCCTACGTGCGCTACGAGGGGAGTGGTTTGTATTTTATTGAGCCAAACGAAAATGGCGCTTTGCGCCTGACGCTTATGCCAGATGCCGAGTTTATCCGCCCGCATTGGAAGGAGCTTCACACCGGTGAACCTGTCGTGAAGCTGGACGCTACGACCAAAAATCGTTTCGAGCTAAATATTCCAAGTTTTGATGAAGGCACTTACTGGATCTACCGTAGAGACGGTTGGCGTTGGCACTTGGTGGACACGCTCGAAGATGGCATCCGCTTTGAGGCACTACCAGGTGACTATTTAATCGAAAAACAACCACTGCGGATCAAACGTAAGTTACTCGACGAGGGATGGGGTGACTAAACCAAAAAATCGAATGATACATACATTGCCTAAGAATTCCTCGATCTCCGCGCTCGGTCTCTGCGCTATGTTGTTAGCTCTTCCCGATATTCAGACCTACGCAGCGGCTGCCGATCAGCCAAATGTGTTAATGATCTGCGTGGATGACATGAACGACTGGGTCGGTTTTCTCGGTGGCCATCCGCAGGCGAAGACGCCCAATATGGATAGACTGGCTGCTAAAGGCGTTAATTTTACTAATGCCCACTGTACAGCGCCGGGTTGCTCGCCGAGTCGTAATGCGCTCTTGCTGGGAGTCGAACCGCATAACTCGGGACTCTATCCATTTTACAATCTCAATCACGTTGATGCCGAATCGCTTGAGCGCTTTACGCCGCTGCCCTTGCTCTATAAGGAGAATGGTTATACGACGGTGGGGCTTTCCAAGGTCTGGCATAACCCTGACAACCGTTATCGACAGGATGAGCAGTGGGATGAGTATAGGATGTATGGCACTGGCAAGAAGAACAAGGCGTTGATAAAGGAAAAGGGCTATCATCCAGAGCCATACAACAAGCGCACGATCGCTTGCCCCGCGAGTGATCCATTGACCGATTTTGGCGATTATAATGCGGCCCAACATGCGGTTCGCTTTTTAGGAAAAGAACACCAGAAGCCGTTTTTCTTGGCGGTGGGGTTCATTTTGCCGCATACCTCGTTCATTATGCCGGAGGCAAATTGGGATCGCTTTCTTGATCCAATTTCTGAGCCACCGATTAAGGCCGACGATCTGGCCGATATACCGCAAGTTGGGCAGTCGAATGCTCAGATCTATGTTGAAATTCCAGTTCGAAGCGACAAAGCATGGGAGGATATCCGCCGTGGTTATCTCGCTTCGATTAACTTTACGGATGACAACATCGGCCTCGTATTGGAAGCTTTGGAAAAGGGTCCTTATGCCGACAACACGATTATTATACTATGGTCCGATCACGGCTTTCATCTCGGTGAAAAACGTTCCTTTAGCAAATTTTCTCTTTGGGAGGAGGCAACTCGCACCCCCTTTATCATCTTCGACCCACGTAATCGATCGGGGAATGGTCTGAGCTGTGCGGAGCCGATTGGTTTGATCAACGTTTATCGCACGCTTTGTGAGCTTACCGGAATCACTCCACCAGACTATGTCGATGGCATGAGCATCGGGCCTTGGTTGGAGAATCCGGATTTGCCGAAGGAGCAACCTGCCTTGATAACTTGGGGCCGCGGCAATTACTCGTTACGCACCGCAGACTGGCGTTATAATCGCTATTTTGATGGCTCCGAGGAACTGTATTCGCATAGAGAAGACCCCTATGAATGGACCAACCTCGCCGATAATCCCGAGTATGCATCGATGATGCGGGAACTCGCGGACAAGTGGTTGCCTAAGACGGAGGCACCTCAAGTGACTTCGGGGCGTGAACTCTACAACGTCGCCGATGCCGATCAGCCGACCAAAAATGTACGGTCCTATCAGCGCTACGTTAAGCAATATAAGAAAGAGGGGCTGCAGCCGCCGCTCGACTAAATGCCATTGGAGACTTTTATCGCTATGAATGGATTAAAAACAACTTCTGGGCTCGCTTTGGTTGCCTGCTTGTTGACAGCGAGCGTTGTTGCGGAGGCTATGGAGACGAGGCCGAATATTATTTTGATCATGACGGATGACCAAGGTTATGATGATTATGGATTTCGTCAGGCGCCAATGCAGACGCCGAACATGGACAGGATGGCAATGAAGGGCGTGCGCTTTGACCGCTTCTATACCGCGCCGGCCTGCGCACCCACACGCTCGGCTTTGATGACGGGGCGTAACTATTTAAAAACAGGAACCGCCGCTGTTGGCTTTGGTGCTGAGGGCCCTCACATGGATGAATATTTACTTGGTGAGGCGATGCAGGATGCCGGCTATGCCACGGGTATGGTAGGAAAGTGGAATCTTGGCTTGTCTGATGCGGAGCTTCCGTCACGTCGTGGCTTTGATCAGGCATGGCCAATCGTGCAAAAAGAAGTGCGCAGTTATGGGCGCTACACTCACTTCAATGCACCTTTCTTCCACAATGGTCGCTATGCTGGGATTGAAGACGGCTGGCAGGTGGAGCGTGTCACGGACAAGGCGATCAGTTTTATTGAATCGAATAAGGGGGCGCCGTTCTTTTTGTATCTGGCCTATGCGCAACCTCACGAGCCGTGGTTATGCCCGCAGGAATATCAGCAGAAGTATATCGATCAAGGGATCGGTCCAGAGTATGCGATGTTTATGGGAATGATGCAGCAGCTTGATGAGCAGCTTGGGCGTGTATTGGATTCGCTGGAGACGAATCAAATCTCAGAGAATACCATCGTGCTTTTCTTGGGGGACAACGGTCCGACCCCGACGACACGTATCTTGGAGCAGCAAGCGGACGGTTGGTTTCGACAAACTGGCGAGTTTTATTCCCTGAATGAGGAGGAGTGGGCACGTCGCAACCCAAGTGGATTCCGTGAGAAGAAAGCTACTGGTTGGGAGTGCGCGATACGAAATCGACTCTTGGTCTATTGTCCCGCCAAATACACGCCACGAGTGGTTAGTGAGCAACGCACTTTGGTCATGGATATTTATCCGACCTTGGTTGAGTGGGCCGGGGGCATACGTCCAACTTACGTTTCTGATCTTGATGGACAAAGTCTAGCTAGCCTGCTCGAAGGCCAGGACGAGTGGGAGGCTCAGGACTACTTCACTTCAGAGGCAGGAAAGCCTCAACCACATCTTAATAAAGACAGTTGGTCGTATCGATTTACTGAATACACCTTGCCGCTAAATCAGCGTAGTAGCTGCTTTTATTCTGGGGACTATGTGATTGTTAATGATGAGGGGAATTGGTCGCTCTATAATATTGTCGAAGATCCACAGCAGAGGGCTGACTTGCAGAATCAATTACCCGAAAAGTTTGCGGTGATGCAGAGGCACTATTATGCAGCCTTTGATGAGATACTCAGTGATCCGCATGCATTCTCGGATCCGGTTCAGGAACTTAATGTGACTGATGGGCGTGAGGGATACCTCGAGATGGAGGCCATTTATCGCGTGAAGGGAAAGAGTTCAGTGACTTGGGCGAATACGTATTTTCATGAGCTTAATGCCATTCAAGAATTAAAGGTGGATGTGCTTGAAGCCGGCGAGTATGCCGTGACTTTGCGAGCGCTTGGGGTACCTGCAGAAACACGTATTCGTTTTGAGGCGGGTGCATCGAGCAACGAAGTCGACCTCGTTCAGGGCAAGAAATTTCATCCCATTGGTCGCGTGCGCTTAGACGCCGGCGAGCAGACTTTTGCATTCACACTTTTGGAAACTGCCGACCTTAAGGGGGTCGGGGAAATGGGGCTGTATAGTCTCAGTTTAAAGAAAACTAACTAATCAATCAACTATATGAAAGACGCTACAAAGATATTCAAGCGCCACGAAGGTGGTCCACTGCTACATGTTAAAGATTTTCCGGGTAAAGCTCAGATTTATAATCCGGCGCCAGTTCAATGCGGCGATGAAACGATTCTACTTGTTTCTGTCGTGGAGCACGCGGCAACGAAGGGCTTTGGTCGTGATGTTGGCCAGACCCGTGTGGCTCGCTCCAAAGACGGCATCAATTTCGAACTGTCTGAGGAGAACTTTATCGACACGCAAGCGCTTGGTGAGCCTTGGGATCGCTACCACCATTTCATTGACAACCGTGTCACTAAAATTGACGATTGGTATTACATTGTCACTCCTGTGATGGTGCAGGGTTTCGATTCGCCGATTGGCATGCTTGGTCGCACCAAGGACTTTAAGAGCTACGAGCGTATTGAAACGATCACGCAACCAAAGAATCGTGGTGCCTCGTTGTTTCCTGAAAAAATCAATGGTAAATACTACAAGCTGGACCGCCCAGGTGGCGGTGACGGTGGCGATGGTGATATTTGGATCAGCTCGTCGCCAGACCTCGTACACTGGGGGGAGTTTAAACCGGTCTTGGCTGCGGGGTATCGTTTCTGGAACGTTCAGAAAATTGGACCGACTCCGCCTATCAAAACTGAGCATGGCTGGCTCGATATTATCCACGGGGTGTTTACGCCCGCAGGTGGCACGTATTACTACATTGGCGCTATGCTGCTGGATCTCGATGAGCCATGGAAGGTGATCGGCAAGACAAATAGCTACCTAATGATGCCAGAGGAGCCTTGGGAACAGCATGGTAATTGCGATAATACGATCTTCCCTTGTGGTGCAATTGCCGATCATGAGAAGAATCAGATTCGCCTCTACTACGGTGCTTGTGATTACGCTATCTGTCTCGCGACTGGTTCCTTGAGTGAGACTGTAGAGGCTTGCCTGAAGGGGCTCTAGTCTGAGTCGCTTCCGCGATTGAGTATTTATCAAGGCTGGCGGCTCAAGCAAAGTGCAGCACTATTTAATCTTTTTATAATCAACCAAATGAAAATACAGATTTTGACGGTCGCATTGCTTGTGCTCCTCGTAATGGGGGCAGTCGCGAAGGACTCGCGGCCTAATATCCTCGTATTAATTAGCGATGATCAGAATATGGATAGCATCGGTGCCTATGGTTCAAAGTATGCCACCCCTCACATTGATCGCCTTGCAGCGGAGGGCATTTTACATACGCGAGCCTATTCTACGGCAACGCTCTGTGTGCCGACACGCTATAGTTGCTTGACTGGATTATATCCGAGCCGAAGTACGAATTCTATATTCGGGCCCTTAACGAGGCAGCCTTCGATACGTAACGGAGCTGCGTTCCGACCGGATGAGCGAACGGTCGTTCAAGCATTGCGTCAGTCCGGCTATTACACTGGAGCGACTGGCAAGTGGCATAATGATCTCAACCTCAAAGATATGTGGAAAAAGATTCCCAAAGATGCAAATCCGAAGGACCCGCAGGTCGTTGCCGATCTCAAAGCAATTCAGGATGAGTTACGCGTCCGTTTAGACAAGTATGGTTTCGATTATGCGGAGTATATTACAGAGGGTAATTTGGATCATTTTCCCAAGGCATTAGAGCACCATAATATTGAGTATACGGTAAAGGGGGCTGTGGATTTTCTCGATCAAGTTCCCGAAGGTAAGCCCTTTTTCTTGTGGACAGCATTCACTACGACACATGGCCCTCATGAGCCGATTGATTCGGGCGATATACGACATACGCCTGAAGGTTATTCTGAAAAGCATCTTGGTGTGATGCCTAAACGTTCCAAATATATTGATGCCAATGCAAAGTGGCGCAATGTGATCAAAGAGATGGTCCTGTGGATGGATGGTGGTATTGGTGTGATTCTCGATAAGTTGGAAGCTGAAGGTGAGTTGGATAATACCTTAATTATCTTCTTATCTGATCAGCAGAATGCTGGTAAGGCGTCGCCCTATGAGCGCGGTGCGAACATTCCATTTATTGCCCGTTGGCCGGCAGTCATCGAGCCAAATACACAGAATGATACCTTGATTGATGTGACGGATATGGCGGCAACCTTTTTGGATCTGGCCGAGACTGAACCGGTTGAGGGACTACAGTTGGATGGCTTGAGTATTGCGCCTGTGTGGCGGGGCGAGAAAGATATCTTGAAGTCGGCAATTTTAACAGAGAGTGGCTTTGCTAAAGGAATCATTACCAAAGATTACAAATATATTGCGATCCGTTATAATCAGGACGCTTTAGACCGTGGTTTTGTGCCGCCACAGAGTGGTGGGATTAAGGAGCATTTGGCGCAAGGGTCCTTTGAACTTCTGTGGGAGAAGAATCCATTCGGACAACCACGTGATAATATCGGCGGGATCGTCGACCCCGATCAGCTTTTCGATCTGCGAAAGGATCCTCTAGAAACCAAAAATTTGGCTCCAAATCCAGAGTATGAAAAAGTATTAAAAGTGATGCAGGCGCATTTGTCTGATTATGTTCAGATCATTGGTCGACCTTTTGGTGAGCCTTCGGGGGCTTTGGAGTAATTGGTTTAAGAATACAAAAATCCTGGCTGAGATTAAGACGTTTAGTGTAGAGTGATGTTGAGGCGTAAGACAGTCATCGACTGTCTTGTTTAGTTTTTACCTCACTTTTTTGTCTTAGTGAACGGTTTTTCGATCATCACGCCTTCCGCCGGGTATTGATCCAAAACCTGTTGCAACTTCTTGCGCATGGTGCTGGCGCGTTCCGGCTCCTGGTTCTCGAGGAAGGGCGCTTTTTCTAAGATGTCTTCGGCGTAGTGATAGAGCTTACCGTTGGTGTAGAGCTTCCAGGTTTTCGATTGGGCGAATACTTTAATTTTCTTTTTGGATGCTTCGAGTGGGCGAGAGTTATAATACATATACATGAACTCTCTCGGCTCGTAGGGAGTCCCTGTGAGCAGAGGAGCAAAGGATTTTCCGGTGACATCTTCAGGGATCGCTACGCCAGCCAACTCAGTAATCGTTGGCAAAATGTCGCCTATGTGGATGAGATCTTGGTTCTGCTGCGGTGCTGTGACTCCTGTCCAGTTGGCGATGAACGGCACATGAATGCCGTAGTCGATGGTGTTTCCCTTGGCACCTTTGACCGTGTTACCTCT
>PKCZ01000202.1 GCA_002862405.1 Pseudomonadota bacterium | reverse complement strand
TCCATTAAATGCTGGTCTCGCTGCCACATCGACTCGCTGGTTTCCCCAATCGCTCTTTAAGCGAATCAGATCTCCCCATAGCAAACCGATCGGGTTAAGCGTCCATGTAATTCGCCCCACAGCAAAAGGCCGTGCTTGCAGCGGAATTTCAACGTGCGCGACCGCGCCGTCCCAGACAGTGCCACTGAACCCAATAGCCTTAACCGCCGGTGGGAGCGCGAAGACCATCAGAGAAGCCGGCGCACGGGTAATGAGTAAGATGATGATCAGCGCCGCTGCCAGCGCGGATGTATGACGGTAAGTCACACTTACTGACCTCGCACACGGAGTGTCGCGTTGACGCCCCCCGATCGACCCGCATCGCTCACCGAGGCATCGACGATTCGGAGACCTTCGTTGCCCTCTACAGTCTGTAACCACTGAAGCAGTGAATCAAAATCAACACCCTCAAATCGTACTTGTACCTCGCCGCGACTGTTCGGCTGAAGTCGTTTTACGGTAAGACCGGCATTTTGCGCCGCAGCGCTTAAGGTGGATGACAGGTTTTGACTTTGATTGCTGCCACCGGTTGCACGAAGACTCAGTAACCGGCTGACTTTTGTCTCAACTCGGCTGAGCTGAGCGCTCACCGCCTGATTATTGACCGCCATTTGGCCTCGCGCTTCACTCGCCGGCATCAGCGCAAACTGAAAAAGTCCGAAGACCGTAAGAAATCCTGCGAGTAGCAGTAAGGCGACCTGATCTCGGGGGCTTTGGTTGGCAAACCACTCTTTCATTACGCCACCTCGACGCGCAAACGTGCCCGCACCTCGTCACCACGAGCGCTCGAGGTTTCCAGAGTGGCTTTGAGTCCTACTCGCTCCAACGCCTGCCGGATCTGCTCGACTGAGGCAAAATCTTGGGCCGTGAGGTTCAGTCTCAACTGGCCTGCTGTGTAATTGATAGACGTAACGCGACCGTTCTCAGCCATCGTTGCCGTTACAACATCAACCAACCTGGGCGTAAAAGCTGCAACGCCCTCTTCACCCGTAAACTCTGCGATCTGACGATCCAGCTGCTTCTCAACATCGACCACCGCGCCTCGAGGGTTCGCCTTTCGATAAGAATCCTGAATCGCCGATCGTAGCTCAAGATTTTGGGCTTTTAGCTTCTGAAACTGACTGATGTCGGATACAAACTGCAAGCTCAGCGATACTGAAGCCGCAATCGCAACGGTCTTCCAGACGCCCCACCATTTCGCCAACGGCAACGGCGGCGCAAAACTGCCCTGACGCAGATTTGCCCGAGGCACTGACTTTGTCAGCAACAGAACGGCACCCCAGCCACCCTGACGCCAATCAACGAGCGCAGCCTGATTATCGGTTAATTGACCTACCACTTTTTCTCGATCGGTACCGTAGATAACGAGCCTGGACGGCGTCTCCACCAACGAATCCAAAATCATGGGAAACAGCGACAAATCGACGCGAGCGCCATGCGCGTCACCCCAGCGTAAAACCACCTCATCACCATCAACGACGGCGCAACACTCGTCGCCCTCAAGTGGTAAGCAGAGCGCCTCAGGTGCAAATACTTTAGGCCCGTCGTTCGAAGCCAGCTGCTCAATCCAGGCCGTCATACTGTCGCGCCGCGTGAATGCCACGAGATAGCGCTCCTCATCGAGGGCACTGGATACGAAGTGAAGTTCTTCGACGTCCTCGGCGACCTGCTCTTCCATCATGAATGGAAGTGACTTCGCGAGATGCTTGCGCTCCTCTGGACTTACGTTGAGCAACGTCGATCGAACATCGTCACTGGGTAGACCTACAATCACACCTTCTGGAAAAACAGTATCTTCTGTGACTAACTCGCAGGCAGTTGCACCGGCGCGCCATAGAACCGGCGCTCCGTCTTTCCAAACCACTAGACTCGGGTTTTCGACACGCATGTCAGTCAGTGAACCTCTCTCTTTCTGCACCGCTATGATTAGTGCCGCTATAAAAGTAGCGCCATTCACGTATTCGCTCGGAACGTCTACCCAAGAAAAGTGTAATCGGCGCAGTGACCGCTCACTAGAGCTCCCCCTCGGTTCGATGTACAACCGAAATAGCGCGGCCTTGACGATGCAAGACACTGTACAGGCGGCGTTCTCTATCAGCAATCTCGACACGAGCATCGAGTAAAAACCACGATGACTTGATATCGACAAGATCGCGCAACTCGTCGGTTGCGCCATCAGACAACATGACATACTCAATGAAGGTATCGACATCATTCAGCATGCCATCGTTGCGGAGTTCGATGATGCCTGCGACCTGTTGAGCCGATAAAGGCTCCAGAGCATCGTCCTCATTGAGCGCGGCCAAGACTTCGGGCGGTGCAGTCAGAAGATTTACCTTGCTGCCCTCTGAAGGCCAAACGCTTAAGAAGGGAGCGATCAGACGGTATAGCTCTGGCGTGATCTCATCGACGGCCCTGAGCTCACTCACGCTGGCCAGTGGCCGATTGGGAGCACGATAAGGAAACGCCGAAGAGAGATAGCGCTCATCCTCAGCGCCCTCAATGCGTGGGTTGCGATCAGGGTCGACAAAGTCGGTAATTCGCTCAACGAGGCGCGTTGCTTCACTGCGACTCAACTCTGCTTCCTCAATCCCAAGCAATAGCCGCAATAAGACACGTTGCTCGGCGTTAAAGCGCCGCGTTTCCCCGGTCTCACCGACAGGTTGTGCAGGCGCTTCACCGAGAGGTATGTTGGGGTCTCTGCCCCGATTATTGGACTGATCAACGAGACTGTTGATGTTAAAACGGCCTTGCAGATCATAGATATCACCGCTTAAAAAGCCGATTCCATCAAGTGGATACGGTGCCTGAGGCTGCGCCCACAACTCCTGCAAAGAATCCACCGGAGTATCACTCTTTGCGTCCTCATCGACATCAAATCTCAGCGCCAATTCAGCGAGCGTCTCGGCACCCAGTAAAAACGACCAACCCTGCTCTGCGAAGAAGGTATTGGTGCTGCGCTGCAACTGAAGGTTAAAGTCGCGCTGCACACCCACCATCAGGGCTGCGGCAAGTGCAAAAACGAGTAGCGCAATGACGAGGGCTGCCCCTTGCTGTTTATTGGAATGACGGCATGACATACAGTCGCTCCAATTCACCCCAATCGCTCAGGGTCACGCGTACTTCAATGGCTGCAGGGGGGTCGATGAGTTTGTCGGTAAAGCCAACATCGGCCACCCAGTTCTCCTGCCAAAAGCGGCGATCAACAACCTGGTTTCGATCTACTTCAACCGAATTAATTGACGGTAAAAATCGCAATTCAAAAAGCTCAACACCCTCAATTAGAACCGTTTCAGTCGGCTCGATCGCGGTAGTACGGTCGAGCACCGGGTAACTCAATCTCAACAGCCTGTCTTCCTCTAGGCGATAGGCCACGCGCTGCAAGGTGCTTCGGGGCGCTCCGGTACTGTTGTGCCAACCCGAGCGGGTTAAGCGCAGAGGATCTCGCGCCAACTCACCGCCGGACACAGCCGACGCTACCTGCCCAAATTCGTCACGGATCGGTCGATTAGTCAGTTGGCGAATGTCTCGCGAAAGCACGGTGAACGCCCGGTTAATCTCATGGAGACGCTCAGACTCGGCGCGCGCTGACTCAATACCTACCAGTGCGGTCGACAAGGTTTGATAGGACAGCACTGACACGAACGCAGTGATCGCCATTGCAATCAGTACCTCAACCAGGGTAAAACCTGCTTGCGTAGGGCGATGCTCAACTCGGCGCATCCACCACCTCCGCATTTAAGAACGCATCGAGCGTGAACAGCACCGAATCATCATCGGTATCTTCGCCGGTCACGGTCACCGTTAATCGCATGAAACCAGGCACCGGCGTTTCTTGAATTTCACTTTGCCAATACCAGGTCCGCCCTGCTCGCTCAGACTCACCAGTAATAACTCCCGGTCTGGCACTGCGTTGCTTCGCAACGGCCAACCGAACTTCAGCCACACGATCCGCGGCCACCCATTGCGCAACAGAGCGATCTCGCAGGTAAGCGGTTCCGTCAATTTGTTGGGATAGCAGGAAGAGCAGCGCGGGTAAGGTCACGGCCACCACCGTCAAGGCAACCATGACTTCAATCAGCGTGAATCCCCGCTGTGTGCTGTTTCTAATCTTCGAAGACATCGTCCGGCTCTAAACCTTTAGGCATGAAGGTCATGCGCCCAAAAAGATCCCATCGCAGGGTGTAGAGCAAGTCACCAGACCGCTCATCTATCCAATCAAGTTCGCCGGGAGTGACCTCCCCACCGGCAAACAAAATAATCTGTGGCGGTGGATTGGCATCCTCTTCCAGCACGTCAAAGTCGACCGGGGGCTGCTCTTCAAGGCGGAGCTGTAATTCGACTCCAGGTTCAAATACCAAGTCTTCGAACGCCGTGTTGAGCGACAGGGGTTCCGCCCAGCCTTGATCATAACGTCTTAACCAGAGCCCACCGTAAGAGCCATCATCAAAGTCTTCGAGCCGATGGATCAACAGCCCGTGGTCGGTACCGCTGAGCTCTGCCTCCGTCAGGGTATAGCCCAGCATAGCTGCCACATCACGAACCTGATTTTCTCGGTTGATGTCTGCACTGCCTGAACCGACATTCAGACTGACCAGCGAAGTGAGAAGGACAACGACGAACACCACAGCCAGCATCTCGATGAGGCTGAAACCCTTCTGATGTCGACGCATCGATGTGCACCCGTCACCCATTGCGAATTAAGAGTTGTCGTCCTCTCCCCAGTTTCCGATATCGGCGCTCTGATCCTCGCCGCCCGGCAGCCCATCCGCACCCAAGGAATAAATATCGACTTCCCCATACTCACCGGGAGACAGATAGAGATACTCCCGACCCCACGGATCCATGGGCACCTCGGGTAGGTAGCCCCCTTTTTTGAAGTTTCGGGGCTCAGGCTCCAGCGTTGACGCCTCAACCAGAGCCACCAAACCCTGCTCCGTGGTCGGGTAAACGTAATTATCAAGGCGGTAAATCTTCAGCGCCGTTTCAATCGATTTAAAGTCGGCCTGTACCTTTTGAATGCGTGCTTCGTCTGCACTGTTCAAGACAGTCGGTGCTACAACACTGATCAACAAACCCATGATCACCAGCACCACGAGAATCTCGATCAAGCTAAATCCGCTCTGCTTTTTCACTGCTTTACCTCACCATCGTGTTCAAATCGAATATTGGCAACAGAATTGCCATGACTATTGTCAGTACCAGCCCACCCATGACAACCACCATGATGGGCTCGAATAACCCCATAACCGTGCCCAGGGTCGCTTCCAGCTCACGCTCCTGGTTCGACGCCGAGCGCTCGAGCATGGTTTCCAGCTCACCGCTGGTTTCGCCCGACGCCACCATATGCACCATCATGGGAGGAAAAAACGCTTCCTGTGACAGCGCACGATTCAAGCTGGAGCCCTCCTGTACCTTGGCTGCAACCTCTTTACTCGCAGCACGTAATACAAGGTTGTTCATCACAGCGCCAGCGATGCGCAGGGCATCGAGCAACGGCACCCCAGACGCCATCAAAATACTTAATGTCGATGAGAATCTCGCCGTGTCCATCCCAATGAGCACACGCCGAATACCGGGAATCCGCAGCAGACTGGCGTCGGACATTTTTTTGTAAGTCGGGTTCTTCAACAAACGATGGATAATGACGACCAGCGTCACCATCGCAAGACCCAGAATCCATCCGTGGTTGGTCAGAAAATCACTGGTTGCAATGAGTGCCACGGTCAAGGGTGGTAAGTCAGTTTTGGTCTGGGCAAAGATACCCACCATCTCGGGTACGACAAAGATCATAAGCGCCGTTACCACCGCGATCGCTACCCCAATGAGGACAAACGGATAAATCAGGGCCATTTGAAGCTTCTGCGCCGTGTGCTGTCTATTTTCTGTGTAATCAGCCAACTGCTCTAGAACCGGTCCCAACTGGCCTGCCTGCTCACCCGCGTTCACCATAGCCCGATACATATCACCAAAGGTTTGGGGAAATCGCGCCATCGCGTGTGCCAAGGTGTGACCCTCTGCCACTTTCGAGCGGACCTGGAGTAACAGTGCTTTAGTCGACGCTTTACGCGTCTGTTCTGCGGCAGCTTGGAGGCACTCATCCAGGGGCAGCGCCGAGGCAACGAGCGTTGCCAATTGTCGGGTAATCAGAGCTAACTCACTGGCGCTGAGACGCGGTGCAAACAAGCCACGACGAACACCACTCTCAGTACTGGCGCTATTGGCCGCACGACGGCCTGCAGAGGCTACCTCAATAGGGCGCAGGCTCTTGGTTCGGAGTTGCGCGCGAATTTGACGCTCTGAGTCCCCTTCAAGGACGCCTTTGACGACCTTTCCCGAGGTATCGAGTGCTTTGTACTTAAAGGCGGCCACGTTAAGTCACCGACGTAACGCGTAGAACCTCTTCAAGCGTTGTCTCACCAGCCAATATTCTGCGACGCCCATCAGCCTGAATGCCCGGATACTGCTTGCGGGCCACCGCAAACATGGCCTGCTCACTCTCACCTTCATGAATCGCCGTCCTCAGCTCTTCATCGACTTCGATCAACTCGTAGATGCCGGTACGCCCGCGGTACCCTGTCATGTTGCATTTGGCACAGCCCTTGGCGTGATAAATCTGAACCTGCTCGTCACCTTCGACACCTAACATTTCGCTCTCAGTGGGCGTGGCATCAGACAGCTCTCGGCAATCGGTGCACAACAGTCGCACCAGTCGCTGCGCCATGACGGCGACCAAGCTAGATGACAAGAGAAAAGGTTCAACCCCCATATCCTGTAAACGCGTTACGGCACCAATCGCGGTATTCGTGTGTAGCGTCGACAGCACCAAGTGTCCCGTCAGCGACGCTTGGACGGCAATTTCGGCCGTTTCCAAGTCACGGATCTCACCGACCATCACCACATCGGGATCCTGCCGCAGTATCGCGCGTAAACCGCGCGCAAAGGTCATGTCGACCTTAGGATTTACCTGAGTTTGGCCTACACCGGGAAGCATGTACTCCACAGGGTCTTCAATCGTCAGGATATTGCGCGAACTCTGATTGATGCTCGATAGCCCTGCATACAACGTCGTGGTCTTGCCCGAGCCAGTAGGGCCCGTGACCAAAATGATGCCATGCGGTCTGGCCAATGCAGCGCGGTAGCCATCGCCGACCTGCGCATTCATCTTCAACTGAACCAAGTCCAATTGTCCCGCCTGCTTATCCAGCAAACGCAGTACCACACGCTCACCGTGTGCTGATGGGATGGTCGACATACGAATATCAATGGCATGCCCGGCAATACGCACCGAAATACGGCCGTCCTGCGGGATGCGCTTCTCAGCGATGTCCAACTTAGCCATCACCTTGAGTCGCGATACCAAGAGCGGTGCCAACATGCGCTTGGGCGACAACACTTCAGCGAGCACACCGTCAATGCGGTAGCGCACGGAGAGTCGATCTTCGAAGGTTTCAATGTGAATATCAGACGCCTGCTCTTTCACGGCCTGCGATAAAATAGCGTTAATCAATCGAATGATCGGCGCATCGTCCTCGGCATCCATAAGGTCGCCCAAATCAGGTATCTCATCGACGAGCTGAGCGAGATCAACATCAGAGGATAGATCCTCCGCCATCTGCGCCGCTTGATTTTGGTTACGCTGATAGGCGCCACTCAGGCGCGCTTGGAAGGTGGCTTCATCGACCTGCTCAAGCGTAAAGTTAGCGCCAGCGGTACGTTGCACCTCGAGTAATGTCTCTGTATCAAGCCGCCCGACATAGCTCAGCATTAAGCCGTCTTCACTCGATTCAAGAACCACTTGCTTGGTCTGAGAAAACCCGAACGGCAAAAGACCGCTACGTGTATCGGCGGCGGTTTCTTCCGAGACGGCCGTTTCAAGCGCGTCGGTCACGTCGAGATTGTCGGCCGCAGTGTTCACCGGTCGATTTGCTCCTCGGGCACCTCTGGCAGTGAACGCACCCGGTCTTCCCACGTCGGCAACACAGGGATCAGATTGTCATCGAGGAACATCAGCCCCTGATCCCGGCGCTGTCGCTGCTGATCGCGGATATAGCGATACTTTTCTGCGGTCGCTCCCGCAAGATCATCATCGTCACGGATGATGGTCGAGCGAATAAATACCAGAAGGTTCGACTTGGTGACCGAGACCACGTCATTTCGGAAGAGTCGACCTAAGACCGGAATACCGGAAAGGAGGGGTACCCCCTGCTGCGAATCTTGAATATCGTCCTTCACGAGGCCGCCCAAGACGACGATGTCACCATCTTTTGATAACACTTTGGTTTCAATTTTACGCTCGTTGGTAATGACATCTGAGGCAGACAGCGCCTGTTGAGAGATACTCGAGACCTCCTGAACAATATCCATTACCACCGAGTCGCCCTCGTTAATCTGCGGGGTGACTTGCAGGGTCACACCCACATTCTCACGCTGAATCGTCTGAAATGGATTCGCCACGCCATTGGCTGCACCCGTGTTGGTGTAACTTCCCGTGACAAAAGGCACCTGCTGACCCACCGTGATGAAGGCCTCCTCGTTATCCAGCGTCAATAGACTGGGAGTGGACAAAATATTGGTGTTGCCCTGCTTCTCCAGCGTGTTAAGGATTGTGGTCATCGTGAGGTTTTGATCGACCACACCCCACCCGAAAGTCGTGCCCGGAACCTGTGACAACGCACCCGCTAGATCGCGAACACCAATTTCTGTAGAGGTGGCATCCTCGGGCAGAATGGCTTGGGCAATGGCAGCGTTGCTGCCCTGCCGCGCCGGACTAATATTGCTGCCGTAGAGCCCAGAATCGTTGGCGAACAACCACTGCAGCCCCAGCTCTCTGCCCTCGGTCACGTCTATCTCAACAATGATGGCTTCCACCAACACTTGCGCACGACGGATATCGAGT
>PKCZ01000077.1 GCA_002862405.1 Pseudomonadota bacterium | reverse complement strand
CCATCGAGAACCTTCAAAGAACGGTATACCTCGACCGTGAAATCCACGTGTCCGGGCGTATCGATGATATTCATGCGGTGGTCTTTCCAGAAGCATGTGGTCGCAGCTGACTGAATCGTAATGCCGCGCTCCTGCTCCTGTTCCATGAAGTCAGTGGTAGCCGCGCCATCATGCACTTCACCCGTCTTGTGAATCTTACCGGTGAGTTTCAAGATGCGCTCAGTAGTCGTGGTTTTACCCGCGTCTACGTGCGCGAAGATACCGATGTTACGGTACAGGGATAAGTCAGCAGACATTGTTCTCATCTTCCAGTCGTTTGCGTTAAATCGAGTGACGCGCCGCTATTTTGTCGGCGCATCATGTCGGCACAGCCCATGTCTTTTTGTGCTGCTACGACGCCAAAACCTCATCTCTACTCAGGGAATCAAACGCCTGCGGCGGACACCCCCTTTCAATGCGCGCGGTTTTTACCACATTCAGGTGGCGAGAAGTAGGTGTTGTACGACAAAGTGATAACTTTTGACGTTACTGACCCACCTTACTTCCCTGCATAGGGGCTCAGGCGATGTCCCAGACCAATATTTAGTCCCGATCAGAGCCAATAGTTTGGCTGGAAACTTGAATTTATTGGGAAATCCGACCAAAGTTTTGTCATTCTCCAGTCTCATGAAAACAATAATGCAGGGACGATAATAAATAAGCGCATAAGAGGTATAACTATGAAGACCAACATTGGCCTGTTACTGACGAAAAGAGCCCACCTCAACCCCGATCGCGAAGCCTACGTTGAAAGCGATGGCAGTCGCCGTTACACGTTCAAGGAGTTGAACGAGCGATCCAACTGCCTCGCCAATGCACTCAAAGCAAATGGACTACAAAAAGGGGATCGCGTTGGCCTATTGCTGATGAACTCGGTTGAGTTCATGGAGTCTTTCTTTGCTATTGGCAAAGTGGGCGGCGTGGTTGTTCCACTCAACTGGCGCTTGGTCGCGGACGAACTTGAATTCATTTTGAAAGACTCGGGCGTGAAGACCTTGATCTTCGATAACGACTTCGCAGCCACTGTGGCCGATCTTGAGAGCCGCGGCGATAAAACGGACATCAACCAATGGCTGCATGTGCTTGGTGGAGCCTCGGACGACGCCTGTCAGCCCTTTGCGACCTCCTATGACGCCTACTGTGCCGCGTCGAGTGTCACAGAACCCGAGTGCGGCGCCGAAGACGACGACATGCTCTACATCATGTACACATCAGGTACGACGGGCTTGCCAAAGGGCGTGGTTCATACCCACACAACAGCCATGTGGGGTGTGTTCACCATTCACGCGACCGCGGATTATCAGTCAGGGGAGCGGTATATTGCCTGCCTACCCATGTTCCACGTGGGTGCGCTCACGCCGCTCACCATTAACGCCTACCACGGCACAACGACCTTCGTTATGCGGAGCTTTGACCCGGTCGCGGCATGGGAATGTGTACAGCGCGAGAAGATCACGAGCGGGTTGATGGTGCCTGCCATGCTGAATTTCATGGTCCAGGTACCTAACTTTGAAAATTACGACTGGTCGAGCGTACGTTCCTTCATGACTGGCGCGGCACCTGTACCCGTAGCACTAACACAGCGATACCAGGAGATGGGCATCGATATTACGCAGGTTTATGGCCTCACTGAGACCTGTGGCCCTGCCTGCCTGATGGATACAGAAAACGCAGTGCGCAAGCCGGAGTCCTGCGGAAAGCCCTTCTTCTTCACTGAGGTCATGGTGGCCGACGAGCTCGGAAATGAGTTACCCATCGGTGAAGCCGGTGAGATGCTAGTGCGCGGCAAACACATCATGCGTGAATACTGGAATCGACCCGATGCTACTGCCGAGACACTCGTGAATGGCTGGCTGCGGACAGGTGACGTGGGTGTAATGGACGATGAGGGTTTCTTCGCGATCCAAGACCGCATCAAAGACATGATTATCTCAGGTGGCGAGAACGTGTATCCGGCGGAGATTGAGGGTGTGCTTCAAAGCCATCCGGGGATCAGCGAAGCCGGCGTTATTGGTCAGAACAGCGCAAAGTGGGGAGAGTCACCGCTCGCTGTGGTGGTAAAGAGTGATGATGCCTTGACCGGCGACGAGATTCTCGCGTTCTGTCAGGGCAAACTCGCCAAGTTCAAGCAGCCCAAGGCGGTCGAGTTCATCGATGTCATTCCACGTAACCCGAGTGGAAAGATCCTAAAGCGAGTTTTGAGAGAGCAGTTCCCAACTGACGCTGCTGAATAACGCTTTACCACCTTACTCAATCACTATCGTGTCATGCCCTCTCGTTCGAGAGGGCATGGTCGTTTGTGGACTCGACAAAAGCGAACACCAGGTGCAACGCAAGCGATGCGAGGCAACAGCCGCCTCACCAAAGCTATGACGCGTCAGTTCAATCACCCATCCGCTGCACCAGAAGACTCAGATTGGCGAGCCGGGCGGCACCGTTAAATCCCCCCCCTCAAAGACAGCGGGGTCGTCAAGATGAGAAGCAATTCGGCGCGCGATAAATTGCATATGAGCATTACCCGCCTGCGATCGGCCCCTGGTGCGCTCAGCTCGCTTTTGAATCTTGAGCAAGGCATCGAGTGCATCGGCACGTACCTGAGGTGCAGCTGCTTTGTGCGCAAGCAGCGACGCGAGCTCGTCAACCAGCAACACCTGCACCATTCGCTCGATGGCGACTAGGCGAGAATCGCGTGCCTCGGGCCATCGATCGTTGATCACAATAGACAGCATGTCAGCGAAGCTTGGCAGCCCTGGATCAGCCAGTTGCTGGCTATTCATGCGCGCCGCGCGCTTGTGATCCAGTAGCTGTACCAGCGTAATTTTAGCGGCCGTTCCTGCGGCGGCCATGGGATCGAACACATAGCCTGTGTGACGAGGGAAAAGTTCACGACTCACCCCGGACTGCGGGGGGCGCGGCGGAATCAATGACACCACCGTATCGGACAGCGCCAGCGCCTCGGGCTCCAAAGTCGCGAGCATTGCTGACAGTGCCGCTCGCTGCTCTTTTGCAGAGACGCGCTGCATCGTCGTCTGTCCGTCGCCACGCATGGCGTAGGTAAATGTCTGACCGCCCAGCACGGTGGCTGCAGCCTCAACCTGATAACGATGCATGAGATATGCAGGAACCAACACATCCTCGAGTGTTGCCATGGCACGCCCCGGTTGTATTGCGCGCTCGGAGAAGTTCGCTAATACGACTTTTCGCAGAGCCATCAATCGGTTGAGTTCCGCGACAGGGTCGCTACCGTTATCCCATAAGCTGCCCGCTGGATGAACAGGTCCGGCCGACGATCGATTACTAATCCGTGCGTGCTCATCGGCGACGTAGCGCAGGCCTGACGCCAGGGTTTCACGCATGATGGCCTCACGACCCTCGGGCGCTGACATGCCGTCGGGGAAGTCCTGGTAACCCCAGATAACGGCACGTTTGTCCCAGTCACCAATGCCGACATCGTAGGCGCCCTCGAGAACGATTTCACCACTATCATCGAGTGTGACAAGCGGATGCGGGTAATCCATTACAGAGGCGCGGCCATCTGCGCTGGCTGCGAAATTATGAGCGATACCGAGGGTATGCCCCACTTCATGTGCGGAGAGCTGTCGTATCCTCGCCAATGCGAACTCGCTGAGTTTCTCTTTGGCTTCGTCGATCGAATCGTCTTCACCGTATGGCGCAAGAAGACCCTCTGCAATTAGGTAGTCTTGCCTTACCCGCAAAGAACCCAATGTGACATGGCCTTTGAGTATTTCCTGCGTTCGAGGATCGCGAACACTAGAGCCATAGGACCAGCCTCGGGTAGATCGGTGAACCCATTGAATGACGTTGTAACGCACATCCATCGGATCCACGTTCTCGGGCAACACCTTGACCTGAAAACCATTGATATAGCCAGCAGCCTCAAAGGCCTGATTCCACCATAGCGCCCCTTCAATAAGTGCGGTCTTTACTGGCTCGGGCGCACCTGGATCTACCCAATAAATAATGGGCTCTACCGCTTCGCTGAACGCTGCATTGGGATCGACTTTCTCTAGCCGATGTCGTCGCGCAAAGGCTGATTTTATGGGCGCATCAATAGGGCTGGCGTAGTCATAAACCAAACTGTCCTCACCGCTATCGATATAGCCCGCC
The DNA here is from genome assembly GCA_002862405.1 of Pseudomonadota bacterium. Taxonomy (GTDB): domain Bacteria; phylum Pseudomonadota; class Gammaproteobacteria; order Pseudomonadales; family Halieaceae; genus Luminiphilus. Next base: position 4,776 of record PKCZ01000077.1, on the reverse strand, counting down.
CGTGGATCAAACGGGAGCGGTTCGTAACCGTCATCGGGGAGTCGCACGAAAGAGTGATGACTATGAACGGTAATAGCGCTGGCGTCGGGAGCAACTGTGCGCAAAATTGAACCCTTAGGCTTACCTGCGTAGGTTAGTCTCGCATCAATTTCTGTGTTGTCAGGAAATGACTTTGTCTTGGGCGCATGAATAGCTGAGCGGGAGCTGTCAATCGCATAACTACCTTCGCCTCTGGCGGCTAGGAGCCGCGTCAGATCTGTCGCGTCACTCAACGCGAAGTCCGTGAGGTCAATCAAGGTCATGCCCTCTGACTGCTCAGCGATCTCAAACCCCCAGATAATTGATTGCGCAAAAGCCTCGTGTACGGCGCGCCGCTCGGCCGCATTGTCGGATCGAGCCATATATTTTGTGTTGACCGCAGTCAGGAAAACTTTTTTACCCACCTGATCGAGTGTTACAAGGTGGGTGTCAGCCAACCGCCCACGATCTAGCCCCAAATCGTTAGAGCCAACACCTTTCGACAAACCGTTGTAATAAATAAACGGGCTCTTAAGGCCTGCAATATCTCCGTAGAGCCTTCCCTCGTCCGCATCCCAGTACAGCGGCATGAAGCCGGGCATAAAGATGCTTCGCTCAGCGATTAAAGGGCCTTCCTCCAGCACAAGAGCATCATCCATTGCCCATGCCGTGCCGCTCAGGCAAAGCAACATCCATAGTCTTAAGAAAATACGCATGAGGGTCTCCTTTACTATGCCGAGACGTTAGCATGCGAGCTACCTGACAAAAAGCGGTGTGGCTTTCTAGCAAGCGGATGGACCAACAAGTGTCTTGGCAACGGGCGATTCAGAGGTGCAAGGTGATCGTCGGAACCTGCGATGCACGCAGTAAATCGTTAGTACGACTACCCAAAAATAAACTACGCCAAGGTGAGTGACTGTAAGCCCCCATGATCAAGAGATCAGCTTCGCGTTCGGCAATCGCACGGGTGACAACCTGCTCGGGGTCACCGGGAATAAACGATGCATCCACGCTGAAGTTAGCTGATTTCAGTATCTGCTCAGCCCACTCAATATGGCGAGCTGAGTCGGCAACGCGCTTACCAGACATCACGACGTGAATCGGCAGGTCCCGCATGTTGGGATTCGATGCTAGAAGTTCGATACCTCGGCGCGTCATTCGACCACCATCGTAGGCCACCAATACACTTTTAGGTGCTATGAAGTCATCGGTCACCGTCATGATGGGTCGACGAATTTGACGACAAATCGCCTCCACATGGCGGCCCAAGTCGCGAGGTGTATGCGACGCTGACTCGCCTCTTCTGCCAAGAACGTACATGCCCACCGACGACTCCTGCTCCTTCAACGTCGCGAGAAGTTGCCCGTAACGTTGTCGCGTATCGGTCTGAAGTCCCGTGTGAGTCTCACAACGTGTCCGTAACTGATTCAGGAACACACGACCTTGCTCTCTGATGACTTTACTGCGCTCACCCTCTTCCTGAGACAGCCGCTCGAGCAGGTTTTCTTGCGCATCAACACCAATCGAGCCACTTCTATCAACATCCGCCGCAATCTCAGGGTGACGATCGATCACGTGCAGCAGCTCAATAGGCGCAGACAGTCTGGCCGCGGCCCAAGCGGCATAGTCGGCAACATGCGTGGCGTAGTCCGATTTATCGACGCAAGCCAATACCTTTTTTTCTTGCCGCATACGCTAGGTCCTAGTGATCAAGGAGCATGTCTTCCGCTCCATCCTTATCGTGAATCGCAAACTTATCGACCAATGTGGCACTTGCTTCGTTCATGCCGATGACCTCAACCTCGGTGCCTTCACGTCGAAACTTGATCACAATCTTATCAAGTGCGCTGACTGCCGTGATGTCCCAGAAATGCGCTCTGCTCACGTCGATGTAAACCTTGTCGATGACCTCCTGGTAATCAAAGACCTTGGAGAAGCGATCCGCACTCGCGAAAAATACTTGCCCGTATACCGTGTATCGACGCGCCCTGCCCTCGTCGCATGCCGCTGAGGTAACGGTCAAGATCCGGCCTACTTTTTGTGCAAAGAAAAAGCCCGATAACAAGACGCCGGTGAGTACGCCTTGCGCGAGGTCATGCGTAGCCACAGTGACTGCAACGGTCGCCAGCATTACCACGCTCGAGCTCTTCGGATGTGTCCTAAGATTACGAATGGAATCCCAGTTAAACGTGCCGATCGATACCATGATCATCACCGCAACCAGCGCCGCCATCGGTATTTGGCTCACCCATTCGCCCGCAAAAACGACCATGATCAAAAGTAAAAGTCCCGCTACCAACGTCGACAGGCGTCCACGACCGCCGGACTTTACGTTGATCACCGACTGACCAATCATGGCGCAACCGGCCATACCACCGATAAAGCCCGTAGCGACATTCGCGACGCCCTGCCCCACGCACTCTCTGTTCTTATTACTCAATGTATCGGTTAGATCATCGACGATGGTCGCGGTCATAAGCGACTCAAGAAGCCCAACCACCATCAACGTGGCCGAGTATGGAAAAATGATAGTGAAGGTTTCCCAGGTCATCGGCACGTCAGGCACAAAGAATTGGGGGAGGCTGTCGGGTAACTCGCCCATATCACCCACGGTCCGGATATCGAGATCCAGTGCAATAGCAACCAAGGTGAGGACAACAATGGTGATCAGCGGAGACGGAACGGCCGTGGTCAAGCGCGGCAGGCCGTAAATGATGCCCAAACCCGCCGCTGTCATGGCGTAGACCTCCCACGTGACATTTGTTAACTCAGGAAGCTGCGCCATAAAAATCAAAATAGCGAGTGCATTGACAAACCCCGTCACCACAGACCGCGAAACAAAACGCATCAGTTCACCTAAGCGAACCCAACCGGCAATAATCTGCAGGACACCTGTCAGGACAGTCGCTGCAAACAAGTACTGCAAACCATGCTCTTTCACGAGAGTCACCATCAGCAGAGCCATAGCGCCCGTCGCAGCCGATATCATCCCCGGGCGACCACCGGTAAAGGCAATGATCACCGCGATAGAAAACGAGGCGTACAAACCTACCTTTGGATCAACGCCCGCAATGATCGAAAACGCAATGGCTTCCGGAATCAGTGCAAGTGCAACGACTAGTCCAGCTAAAACGTCGTTTCGTGTGTTGGAAAACCACTCTTGGCGGATCGTATCCATGGATCAGTACTTTTTTGTTGATTGCCGGGCAGTACGTGCGGGAGCCAACGCCGGATTCGAATCTTCGCCGTGCACAAGCGAAGCTGATGAGATGCAAGCATGGTTTACTCGAGGGGGCGGCGTTACCATGAGCCGGCGCGATGTTGGAGAGATTTTATGACCACCGATGTATTACTCGTTGCAAACGAGGATGATCAGTGGCCAGCCGGCGTCATAGAGCTGGTGGGTCAGCGTCTCGCCGTCGCACGTGTGAACGCTTCCGAAGAACCGACACCTGAGATCGACTGCAGTTCAGTTCGGATTTTAGTCGGTGGGCCATCAAATCTTGCGCCATGGATCGACTTTTGCCCCAAGCTTGAGTGGATACAGAGCACTTGGGCGGGCGTTGATGCGCTCGCGGGATACATTCCAGCTGGCGTTGTCGTAACACCCCTCAAGCATGTCTTCGGTCAGTCAATGTCAGAGTTCGTATTTGGCTGGATACTGGCTCTCGAGCGTCGCATCCTCGATCGAGCGCAAGCTTCTATCTGGGATGACACGCCCGAGATGGGCGTATTTGGAAAAACCATGGGCATACTAGGCACGGGCAGTATCGGAAGTGCCGTCGCCAAAACAGCCCAACACTTTGGCGTCCGATGCCGCGGTTTGAATTCTGACGGACGTCTAGTCGAAGGATTTGAGACATGCTTTAAATCCGGCGATCATCGTTTTTTCGATGATCTTGACTATCTTGTCTCGGTCTTACCCAAAACCACTCACACCGAAAATGTTGTTGACACGAACGCACTCCAACGACTGCGTCCAAGCAGCATTCTGATCAACATTGGGCGCGGCAACGCGATCGATGATGGCGCATTGCTCACTGCACTCAACAGTGGGGCTGTCGGAGCGGCTGTATTGGACGTATTTCGCGAGGAGCCGCTTCCCAAGTCACATCCCTACTGGCAGCAACCAAACGTCTACATCACCTCTCATACATCAGCTCCGACGCTCGAACGGTTCGTGGCGCAGGCAATGGCGCCCAACTTGGAGCGTTTCATCGCAGCAAAAGATCTGCTTGGCACATTTGATGTCAGTAAAGGTTATTGAGTCCCCACCGAGCCGGGCATAACGGCCACGATTATCTCGTTACGACGCATAAAGGGCGGTGTCCAGGGAGGGTTGTACTGGTTCAGTGTGGGATCGCCGAGCGGCTGAATACCGTGCTCTTTCAAAAACGCGACGAGGGTCTCCCAGTAACGCTCTGCTTTTTTGTCATTGACCCAACCAGTGAATCGGATGACAGCGGCGCGGTAAGCTGGCTCTTCCCTAAATTGAACACGGGTGTCATCCGGCGCCGGCAATTCCTCCATCGAATACTCGCGCGGCACAACAAAGGCCATTTCTGCATCTTCCTTACCTGGCATCGTGCGCTGAACAGGCGCTGTCATTGCAATCTCCTGCTCCCTCTCGTTGCCACCGAATATGTAACCGGCCAACACTCGAAATCCTGAATTCTGTCCCTCGTTCATTTGCGTCGTTGCCAAAATACGCGCGTCATAATCGCGAATTTCGACGTCGGGGTCGTCCCACGCGGCAAC
>PKCZ01000128.1 GCA_002862405.1 Pseudomonadota bacterium | reverse complement strand
ATGAGCGGGGGATTTTAAGTTCCTTGGATCGCGATATAAGCCCAGATAACACAATATAACCCCTACTCTTCCGGCTGTTTTACTGTGTTTGGTCGGGTTTTGAGGGGTTATCGCGGGTTATTTGCGTCAGTGGAGTGTCAGCATCTTCTCAAATTCCATGACGCCATTGTTAATCGCTGATAACTTTGTGATTTAGGTCCCAGGAAATGAAAATGAAGAAAGCGAGCTTCCTCAGACTTACGAGCATTCTGTGCATCGTTCTATTCACACAAGCGTGCAGTAAAACAAGCGACGAATCCGCGCATCAAAACATAAGTCTTTCGTCGAGCGCATTAGAGCTCCACGATCGGATTTTAACGCTCGACAGCCATGCCGATACGCCGTTGAGATTAATCGAGCCGGGCTTTGATTTGGCCGAGCGTCATGACCCCCATGAGACTGGATCGAAGCTCGATTACCCCCGGATGATTGAGGGTGGGTTAGATGCCGTATTCTTTGCCGCTTTTGTCGCACAGGGTATTCGAGATGACGATGGCCATACGCGAGCCCGCGAGCTTGCATTACAAATGCTTGATGCAGTGTGGGCATCGGCTGAAAAAAATTCTGACATTGTTGGTATTGCCTTGAACCCTGAAGATGCTGCAGTGCTTGAGGCAGAAGGTAAGCGCGCGATTTATCTCAGTATCGAAAATGGATATCCAATCGGTAATGACCTCAAAAATGTGGAACTCTTCTACAACAAAGGGGTTCGTTACGTGACTCTGGTCCATTCGACCAACAATGATCTTGCAGACTCTGCAACAGATTCCGGTGGTCCCGAGCACGGTGGCATAAGCCTACTAGGAGCTTCCGTCGTCGAGGAAATGAACCGTTTAGGCATCATGGTGGATGTATCACACGGAAGCGACGAAACCTTCTATGACGCAATAGAGCTCTCTAAGGCACCCATCATTGCGACCCACTCTAATGCACGAACGGTCACCGATCATCCACGGAATATGTCGGACGATATGTTGCGGCTGATCGCAAAAAACGGCGGTGTTGTGCAGCTGACCATGCTCTCGGATTATTTGCGCGATGCGCCCCAGAATCCCGAGCGCGATTCGGCGCTGACGTCACTTAGAGCATCCTTAAAGCCCTCGAACGAGATGACAGAGAGTGAACGAAAAGCAGCGCGCGATCAGCTTAGGGAAATAAGGACCCAATACCCCGACCCACTCGCTACGGTTCAAAACGCTGTCGATCATATCGATCACATCGTGAGTATTGCCGGGATCGATCATGTCGGTATCGGCTGTGACTTTGATGGTGGCGGTGGTATCGACGGCGTTTTCGACGCAAGTGAAGTGATGAACATTACGGTCGAATTAGTACGTCGCGGATACAGCGAGCAAGACATAGAGAAAATTTGGAGCGGAAATCTTTTGCGTGTGTTTGCGGAGGTGCAAGCAGTAGCCAAAGACCTGCAGTCTAAGGCCCTATAATTTCACTGATGGGAGGAAAAGGTCGGTTTGTCATCCGGTTTATTTTGCTGTGCCTTCTCGCTGAAAGGGGCTGGGCACATCCCCTTCGATTGTCAGTAAGTCAGATTGAATACGCGAGCGATACAGCCGAAATAACCGTCAGCCTTCGATTATTTTTGACCGACGTAAATGAGGCTCTGGTATTTGACCCAGAGAACGATCAGCTGCGGCTAGGGCGTGAGGATGAAATGCCAAATGCTGAAGCTCTGCTGATCGCCTACCTAAATGAGTTTTTCTATCTCAAAATCAATGAAGACGAGGTCGCTATTCTGGTAGACAGCAAAACTATCGGCGGGACGGGTCAAGACACCGTTCTAGAACTATTAATTAAGCACTCAGTCACCCCTCCCTTGCGCTCGCTTGAGATTAAAAATGCCGTATTTACCGATCTTTTTTTTGACCAAACCAATGTTGTTTATATCCATCGAGACGATACTTCGAGGAGCCTGATGCTGAATAAGAAAACGCCAACGTCCACTTTGGTTTTCTGATATGCATTCGATTGACATGTATATCAATTTGGGATTCCAGCATATTTCAGATCTGGCCGGTTACGACCATATTCTGTTTTTACTCGCTCTGTGTGCGGTCTACAGCATAGACCAATGGCGACGACTATTTATTTTGGTGACAGCATTCACGGTGGGGCACAGCATTACCCTCGCCTTGTCGAGCTTCGGTTTGGTGGTTATCCCTTCTCACATCATAGAGTTCTTAATCCCTGTCACTATTTTAATTACAGCCATAAGAAATGTAGCCGTACCAGCGTCAGATCAGCTAACGGATGATCAAGGCAATATGACAGGGCATTACCTGGTAGCACTTTGCTTTGGGTTCATCCATGGCATGGGTTTTTCTAATTATTTCCGAGCTCTGATGATGGACAGCTCATCCATCACTATTCCACTACTGGGTTTCAATTTAGGAATCGAAATCGGTCAGCTTCTAGTGGTTTCAATCATCGTTATCGTCGCGTCACTGGTCGTAAAGTTCGCTCAGGTCAAGCACCGCGACTGGAACCTTTTTATCTCTGGGGCTGCCGCGGGTATCTCAATCGTGCTCATGAATGAAACGGCATTTTGGTAGAAATCTACATTCGCTGAGATCGAGATCTCGACGACCGCACCATGGCAAGGCGACGCCGCAAGCTCAGATCATAGAATCGAAATGCCGCCAGCGGCACACGCGTTACGAACTTTTACGCTGACCCCGAGGTCAAGGCGGTATTGCTTAGCCGTCAGATCGTGGGGATAACATCAAATACTCTTTGTAATCTGACAATGAGCTTATGACCGATTTAGTAAGCTCTAGTGACACCAAGAAGTGAGGTGTTCCACGCTCGGGTCTGATAATAGTCAGTCGCGTGATTTTGCGCGATTGCATCGCCTGATCGAAGCAAGGCTTCGGCAACTATTGACGAGGAATAATCGTTAGATTTTTCCAGCAAGATGTTGGATATGTCGATAAGGTCCCTGGGCTCGACTTGACTGCAGTTTGCCAAAAGAAACATGGCAATATTCATATCGATTTGATCCGAGGCACTCCAGCCCCGCTGGACCACAGGGGCTTGCCAGTCTGATCGCTTGTGCATGACCAGTTCCTTCAGCTGGCGTAAAACCCCTTCGGCATCATTCACTTCCATGAAAGTAAGGGCATCGATCGCTTGTCGTACGACTTGGTGATAGGGAGAGTGCAACAGTTTACTAACATTTCGAGGCAATTCATGATCACTAATGCCTATTTCGCCTGCAATGAACGCAGCATTTACCTGCAGCCAGGGATCGTCAACTTTGATTAGTGAGCGGACGGCATCAGTACTTTCTTGTCCAAAAAAGGCAAGGCGATAGGCTGCCGTCTCCATTACAACAGCCCTCTCATTCCAGCGGATTGGATAACCGCGCACAGAGTCCCGTAGGTTCTTCTGTAATCTCTCGTGCTTCTTTTTTCCCTGAGCGCTCTTCAGAGCTTCCACGCAATCTTGAACTGATAGGCTTTCAGTCGCCCCGTAAATCGCTCGTAAACGCTTGTCTTGCTGAACTTCCCTCTCAAGCGACCCGTATGACGTACGTACCGTGCCTCGCTCGGTGTTTATTCGTCCGCACATGCGATTCCAAATGAAAGAGGCAGCGGGTTCGTAAAGGCCCTGCTCGGATGAAGTATCGTCAATAGTCCGCCATTGAGCTATTTCATTATTCCATGTCGGTTCCGTAGGCTGTTTCGTTCTTGCAAACACGAACTTCAGCATGAAACGATCATCATCAGACACATTTGGAAAGCCCGCATGAGCAATATCAAAGTGCGCAAGGAAAAAAGTGCCAGCTCGAATATGTTGAGGCTGATAGATCGCTCGATTCAGATCAGGGCCATTGTCGCAATGACTCGCGATCAAAAATCGTGTGGGGCCCATTTCAGTTGTGACTTCATGCGGGAAGTAAAAACCGATAAGAAATTTAGGGAAATGATGTCTGGCTCTAGCGAGGGGACTTTGTGCGTCCTGATGCCAGATTGACGTGGCGGTGGAACCATCACCCATTAAATGTCCATCTGAACTCTGTGAGAACCCATCTAGAGCTTTTCTCAAAGGGGTCGACCTATGGATCGCTCTGTGCGGATGTAAGAGATAATCAGGGCCAATTAGCGAAACCAACGCACCATGAATTTTATCATTTCGAAGAACCTTCTGTAGAAGGGGTATCCTGGGAAGCACGTTATTTCCATGATGTGATTCAGCTTCGCATACCTCGCGCAGTCGCGAGGTTACTTCAGAGTGAATTGAATCCAGCTCGGGTAATCGTATTTCCAGGAATCCAAAGTTGATAAAACTCTGCACTTGATCGTCATCAAGTAATTTCATTTTCAACACCTCCTCCTGAACCTCTGCTCACAAACGAAGGCAGCAGCGCTAAGCTAGGCATTATAAAGATGATTGATATTACTTAGGTAATACCTCAAGTGACCGTCATTCGGCTTGGCGCCTACGCCCACCGAAGTCGGCTAAAAGAAGAGCTTATTACCAGAAAACCGTCAGCCAGTATGTAATATCATGGACTAGGCGGCATTGCGTGTTTGGAACTTTAAAGTTTGCGACTGCCCTTCCCCATTGCAACTCAATTCGCTTGGATAAAGGCACCAAACCAGTTTCTTGCTGACTTAGGTGCGCTGGGATCTGCTTACATGCGACGGTTACCTCACCTAGTTGTCGCCCAGGCAAACCCGCGCGAAGGGGGCTATCGCATTTGTCCGATAGCAGTAGGTACCTGCCCAATACATAGGACGCTTCTTTGAAAAACCACAGATTTCTGACTACGCTCAAGAGATCGGAGAAGTCGACTATATAAACTGCTCCGCTCACGAGACTCGGCATAACGAGACGTACAGCTCTAATACACAAAAAAGAAGGAAAAGATATGAGTGCTGATCATGGAAAAGTAATGGAGTTATTTGGTAGCGTTTTTAATGATGTGGCTGGGTCAGTCGCGATCATGATGTCTTACCTAGGAGATCAAACCGGTGTTTATCGCGCCATGGATAAACTAGGACCGGCGACGGCTTCGAGTATAGCGATTGAATCGCAAGTTGATGAGCGCTACCTGCTGGAGTGGCTCTCCTCTAACGCCGCCAGAGGTTACGTCACATATGACGACGATAGTCAGTTATTCAGTTTATCGCCTGAGCAGGCAGCGGTATTTGCAAGAGAAAACGAGCCGACGTGCATTCAAGGGTTAATACAGGGAGTTGTTGGTCAATTTGTAAACCAAGATATCGCAATCGATGTCTTTAAAACAGGGAGGGGAAGACCCTGGGGGGAGCATCATGAATGTTGTTTTTGTGGAACAGAACGATTTTTTCGTCCCGCCTACGCGACTCATTTGTTAGACGAGTGGATTCCCGCGATGGCAGGAGTTGAAGAAAAGCTATCGAAGGGAGCAAAAGTCGCTGATATCGGTTGCGGGCTCGGCACCTCTTCGATTTTGATGGCAGAAAATTTCCCAAATTCAATCATACATGCATACGACTTCCACGCGCCTTCAATAGAAGAGGCACGAAAAAGGGCAGAATCGAAAGGTTTAGAAAATTTGGAATTCTTCGTCGCAGATGCAGCAGAAGTAAGTAACGAAGGTTACGACCTGGCGTGTATTTTTGATGCCTGGCATGACATGGGAGATCCAGTTGGTGTTGCTAAAGCAATACGGGAGAAGCTGACAGCTGACGGTACCTTTATGGTGGTAGAGCCAATGGCATTAGATGGCTTAAAGAACAACATTGAGAATAACCCCGGAGCGGGAATGTTCTATGGATTTGGTACGTTGATTTGCGTCCCCGCCTCTAAAGCACAGCCCGTTGGGTTGGGTTTAGGGCCTCAGGCGGGACCAAAAAGGCTAATGGAATTGCTTTCGTCAGCGGGCTTTTCGGACGTGAATCTTGCGGCGGAAACGCATAACAATTTAGTTTTGCAAGCTCGCCGTTAAAACTTGAGCCGCATGCCAGAAGTAGCATCTGTAATGCTCTTCGGGTGACGCAAACTCTTTCGTACATATAGCGAGTCCCCTAGGGGACGGTCGTATTTCCAGACGTTAGTGGTTACCTATCGGATGGAGTGGATAGCGTTTACCGGGCTTTATTTTGAAAATAGATCGCGTACCAAGTTGTGCGGCAGCCCCTGCACCCTCAGGCCGTCGGCACCGACAACAGTCTCTGCTGCCACCATGGAATTAATAATAGCTTCTTCGGTGGCCTGCACCGTGCCACGAAATAATTCACTGAGAGCGTTATTAGGAAACTGTTCAACACGGTTAAATTGATCCTCACTTAGAGCGCCGGTATTTCCAGTAGAGAAAGCAACAAAAATATCACCAGAGCCCGGACTACTAATGGCACCAAGTCGTCCAAGGGAGAGCGCTGGGCGCTTCGCAACTCTTTTCAACTGATGGGGCAAGACCGGAGCATCAGTAGCTATAACCACGATAATTGAGCCGTCGCGGGCCGGGCTATCCTTGATCAATTCAGCACCACTGCAAAAGGGAAACCAGGGGTTTTTTGGCGCGATAGTGTCGTCCGCATAGCAGTGTTCACCTACGGGTAGCTTTTTTGAGACCCACTGATCGCCCAAACGAAGGCTCTTTCCTTCCCAGTTGTAGTTGCACTGCACAAGAACGCCCACGGTGAACAACCGACCAGCAGCAGAGACGACACGCGAAGCCGTGCCGATGCCGCCTTTGAAGCCATTACACAGCATACCAGTACCCCCACCCACAGAACCCTCTCTCACCGGCCCAGCCGCGGCTGTCTGGAGAGCGCTCAACACATGAGTGGGCTCTACGTGTTGGCCATTAATGTCATTTAGCGCGCCGTCGTAGGTCTCAGCGACGACCGGTGCATGCCACGGCGCGGGCCATCCTTGATCGACCATCCAACTTACAAAAGTGTCGCGGACGGTGCCGACGCTATGGGTATTAGTGATCCCTATTGGTCCGTCAATCACGCCGCGCTCTTCTAGCCAGGTAGTTCCTGTCATTTCCCCCGAGGCGTTGAGGGTAAACCATCCGCCGAATACACCTTCTATACTTGCCTTTCCCCTGGGGTGAATAATAGTTACGCCTGTGCGGATGGGACCAACACCACGTTCTAATGAGCCTTCTCCAAAAATCAACGTTTTGTGGCCCACCTCGACGCCCTGAACATCGGTAATGGTGTTCAGTGGTCCCGGCTCGCCGGAAAAGGGAATGCCTAAGGATCGGGCTCGGTGAGGCTCTGCCATTAGTGAATTTGCTGAGCTCAGACTACACAGGAGTATTGCCAAGCTAGCGACGAACCTCAGTTTCCATCTAATAGTTGGCCTTGACATAGTTCGCCCCACGCTTTGTAGAAATGTATTTAGCCGAGGGTACCAGATGCGTTGGTCGCGTCACCTATGTGTCACCCAACAGAAAAGAACGGTCTAACGATGAAATCTAAATAGCGTAATATGAACTCCATAGGCCTCTGTTTAACAGTAAAAAATTAAGGTCCCCGAGGCCGGACTTGCACCGGCACGCTCGCAATGAGCGGGAAATTTTAAGTTTCTTGGATCGCGACATAACCCCAGTTAACACAAGATAACCCCTACTATCTCAGCCAATTTGCTGTGTTTAGATGGGTTACCGCCGGTTCCTTGTGTCAACAGAGTGTCAGCACCCCCGGGGATTACCGCATTTATCCGGAAGCCTTGGTTTACTGCGAGATTCACTAAAGATAGCTTTAATATTGGAAGCTTGGATAAAGGAGAGTTTCCATTAGTTAGCAAATGAGCCGGTAACCTACATGCATTTTTCAAACGAGCGGACACAAAAACCTTTCAACTGTGCCGAAGTTTACGGTATCGATCACTCTCCGTGGGTACAAGCAGTACTGCTGGGTTTGACAGAAAAAGGCATTGATTGGCATTTAACGTCAGTGCCTCCACTACAGACATTTTTCAAGTGGGGGGTATTGATGCCTGTCGCTTCGCTGGACGCAAAAAGTTGGAAGCGGGAGTCATCAAGTTTGCTGACGGATATGGGATTTGAGTCAGTCATCGAATCTGACCTAGTCGCGATACAAAATGCTTGGCTAGGAGTCACCTATCGGCCTGAGAAACGCATCGAGTTTCTCCGTTCATTCGCTAAGGCCGGCGATTGCTCGGAATCTTTCTTTAAGCGCTCACTTCACAATTTTCTGCGCAGTTTCATCGCTCTATATATGCTGACCTTGATCACTATAGTGCGAGTAACTAATAGGGTCTCTGTTCCGAGCGATTGGGGTAAGCAGTTCCTTCATTGGGAAAGGTGTTTGGCCGCCTCGTCAGGCCAATTTATCGATGGAGTTACGCCGGGATCGCGTGATTTTTTACTTTTCGGTGTAATTCAGTGCCACTGCAGTATTCCAGTGCCGCCACTTCATGCGCTTAAAGAAGATGGTCGGCTGAAGCGAATTCGAGCCTGGATTTGCTCGATGCAAGAGCGGTATCCCGAATATCAACATTGTTACTCAGCACAATATTTTGATACCGGGCTCTCACCTCCCATCAACAGCTCAAACTTTCAGCAATTCGTATTTGGTATGGGAGTCGTCGTCATGCTGGCAGCCCTCCCCATAGTCCTTCCAACAATAATTTTTTACATACTTAAGACACCAAGATAAGTAAAACCGAAGAACGCACTGTAGTCGGGCTCATTTAATCATCGCGAGTAGGTTTAGGAAAATCACCGCAACGAGTCGTATATGAACCAATAATTGCCTAGTAGTGAGTATATTTCGCTACTGGAAATGCGGAGGCAACTGACGCCTATTACGAGCTCAGTCACCATTAGCTACCAGACCAACTTAATATTTGAGCGTTGGAACAGCGCTTGAAGGTATCGGTCCAAATTTGGGGTATCGATGAGAAAATCGGACTTTCTGGCCCAATTAACAGTCCAACCCACAAGAATATCAGCTAATGAAAATGAATCTC
>PKCZ01000173.1 GCA_002862405.1 Pseudomonadota bacterium | reverse complement strand
GGAACAGCTTATCTAACTCATCGTGTCCCAATTGGACCCATGTAGGGCGGCCGTGGTTACACTGTCCCGAGTTTTCGGTGACCTCCATGTCCCTCAATAATGCATTCATCTCGGCAATAGACAGCGCCCGATTTGCGCGCACCGAGGCGTGGCAGGCCATCGTTGCAAGAATTTCATCTATCCGCGCCGACAAGCGATCGCTATGACCCACCTCTGCAAGGTCGCCCATCACATCCCGCAACAGGTTGACCGCATTGTCCCTAGCTAGGATGACTGGAATCTCCCGAATTAGCACCGTGTCATCACTCGCGGCATCGACCACCAGGCCTAATTGTGAAAAGAGCTCTGAGAATTCTTCATACGCGCCCATCTCTGCGGTTGTCAGTGTAATTGGCATGGGAACCAACAGCGGCTGACTGGCAATCGATGAATTTGCCCGTGCCGCCTTCAAACGTTCATAGGTTATTCGCTCATGGGCTGCATGGGCATCGACCAGTACCATACCCTCGGCGTTCTGCGCGACAATGTACGTGCCATGAAGATGCGCAATAGCAAAGCCCAAGGGAGGCACATCAACTCCCGGAACCATAGCGCCTGATGCCGAAGACTCAGGGTTAAGTCCCCCGTTGAATCCGCGCCTATCAGACCCCGCAGCAGTAAATGATGATGGCCGCCGAAGCCTTTCTTCCAAAGCGTTTGCACTAGCTGTGGGCTCACTCAAGCCATCAGTGCCTCGGGGGATTTCCAGCCCCATCGAGACCTGCTGAAACTGACTTTCCAAGGGCTGCGATTCGGCAACTTGATCGAGGTTAGCCCGGTTGGCCATATCCGTCGGTCTGACATCAGCCAAAGCACGCCCCAGTGTGCTGAAGACAAACCCATGCACCGATCGACTGTCGCGAAATCTCACCTCGTGTTTTGTCGGATGGACATTCACATCAACGCGATTGGGGTCTAACTCGAGGAATAGGACGTAAGCCGGATGACGTCCGCCGTAGAGCACATCTCGATAAGCTTGCCGAACCGCATGGGTAATGACCTTGTCTTTGACCACACGGCCGTTGACGAAGAAATACTGCAAATCTGCCTGCGACCGAGAAAAAGTAGGCAAACCCACCCAGCCACGCAGTGACAAGCCATGCGCAACTCGATCGACGACGACACTGTCTCGTGCAAACGATTCACCACAAATGCCAATGACGCGCCGCTGAAGATCATGCTCTGTCGTACCCGCTGTTAAGCGGTGAAGCACTTTGCCGTTGTGAGATAGCACAAAACTAATGTCGGGGCGTGCCAAGGCGGTTCGCTTTACAACCTCTTCAACTCGCGCCAACTCCGTCCGTTCTGTGCGAAGAAACTTGCGACGCGCTGGCGTGTTGTAAAAGAGGTCACGTATCTCCAGCGTCGTGCCTCTGGGATGCGCGGCGGGCGATACTGTGACTTCCATCTCACGACCTTCACAGCGCGCTATCTGACCCTGACTGGGGTTATCAGAGGTATTCGAGGTAACTAATAACTTGGACACCGACGCGATCGAGGCCAGCGCCTCGCCACGAAAACCCATGGTCGCTACCGCCTCCAGGTCATCAATAGATGCAATTTTGCTGGTGGCGTGGCGAGCCAGTGCCAAAGGCAGGTCCCCTCCGTCGATACCGGTACCATTGTCAGTGATGCGGATTCGTTTGACGCCACCCTCGTCCACATCGACGGTAATCACCGTCGCACCGGCATCGATCGCATTTTCTAGAAGCTCCTTAACCACTGAGGCTGGACGCTCAACGACCTCCCCTGCCGCTATCTGGTTTGCCAGCCGATTGTCGAGTTGTTTGATCTTTCCAAGCGACATCAGCCGGACTCCGGAATAATCAGGACCTGACCGACCTTGATAGTTTTGGAGGACAACGAATTGCTTCGCATTAACTCATCAACGGATACCGCATACTTCGCAGCAATGCCGGACAAAGTGTCACCCCTGACCACCTTCACCGTGCGCTCAGCGAGAGTCTCCCCAGAGGACGATCTCGCAAAAACAGTACCGGGCGGCGGGTTTGATTTAAACCAACGCTGAACGCCTCGGAAAATAGCGCTCGCCATTTTGTCCTGATAATCGGGCGTTGCTAGCAGTGACGACTCTTTGGGATTAGAAATAAATCCGGTTTCCACAAGAATCGACGGAATGTCGGGAGACTTGAGCACCAAAAAGGCCGCCTGTTCCACCTTTGTTTTGTGGAGCCTCGGAGCCACCTTACCCATCTCGCCTAGGACCTCGGCGCCCACGCTCAAACTCGAATCGAGCGTACCGGTCATCGATAAATCGGTTAAGACGCCCGCCAAAACGTCGTCCATATCCGACACTGCGACACCGCCGACCAAATCCGCCGCGTTCTCTTTATCAGCGAGCAACTGTGCCATAGTAGAGGTGGCTCCGCGGGTCGACAGCGCATAAACAGAGGCACCATTCGCCGACGGATGAGTAAAGGCATCAGCGTGAATCGAAATAAACAGATCGGCTTGGTTTTTCCGCGCTAGGTCCCGTCTGCCCTTGTGCGTGATGTAGTAATCACCGGTGCGAATCATCACGGGGCGGAACTGCGATGAAGCATCAAACTTTGACTTCAATCGATTAGCGATTTGCAGAACTACGCGTTTCTCACGCAATTTGTTGGGTCCTGAAGCACCCGGATCCTCGCCCCCGTGCCCAGCATCAATGGCCACCACGACAGGGCGACGCGTGTCCGCTTTTTTCACCGTTTTCTTCGGCGCAGCGATCACCGGCTGCTTGGAGGTCTCGGCGTCGAATAGATCAAGCACCAGACGATGACCCGTTCGCTCGTTCGGTGCCAACTGAAAGCTCTTGGGGTTTACGTCCGCAGAGAGATCAAATACTACGCGCAGGTCCCGTCCTTCACGAATACCTGATCGAACTCGAGCGATGGGTGTACCTTCGAGTGGTAAATCGGTCAACGCCCCTGCCAATGAAGCATCGCTCACATCGAGCACCAAGCGCGATGGGTTTGCGAGTTCCAGCACTTTATGAGTCGTAGGCCCTGATAAATCCAGCACCACTCGGGTGTGGTCGGGAGCACGCCAAAGGCGAACATCTTTTACCTCTACGCTAGCTAATACATGCGCTGCCAACAGCGTCATCAAGCAGATTATCGCCAGCGATGAGCAAGGGTTTTTACGCATGACATTCATCCATACGTGTCACAACAGCTTCACCGTTGTCCGTCAAAACAGTGATCGTCAACTCACGTCCATTATTGGAATCAACTAGGGCGATCTGTAGATCGGGCGTCGGCAGCCAGCCCTCGCCTTTCGATGGCCATTCGATAAATAACATTGCGCCACTGGCTATGTAATCTCTGATCCCCAGGAATTCTAACTCCCCGGGGTCCGACAATCGGTACAAATCTAAATGGCAGAACTGCCCTGAATCGGCAAGGTCATAAGGCTCGCACAGCGTGTAGGTAGGGCTCTTTACAGAGCCGGCATGCCCAAGCGCTCGAAGGACGCCGCGTGTGAACGTGGTTTTTCCGGCGCCGAGTTCACCCACTAAAAAAACAACGGCGCCTGAAGTGAGGGCACGTCCGATCGCAGAGCCTGCGGCTACGGTCGCTGCCTCATCAGGTAAGAATTGCGTAAAGGAACCGAAACTACTCATGCGCAGAGTGTACCTTGGTCAGCCCCGTATCTGTCACAATGTTGCGGTGAATAACGAAGAGCACAGTGAAGTAGTCGATACCATCCGCCACTGGGCGACAGAGTTGGGTTTTCAGGATGTTGGGTTCACAGGAATCGAGCTCAAGGAACACGAAGCCTATCTCCAAAAATGGTTAGATGCAGGTTACCAGGGCACTATGGACTGGATGGGCCGTCATGGTGCGAAGCGTAGTCGCCCGTCAGAGCTCGTCCCTGGCACCTGCACGGTTATCTCTTGTCGAATGGATTATCAGCCGGAGGCACAAGACGCGTGGCAGGTCATGAGTGCCTCGGAAAAGGGTTTCGTCTCACGTTATGCCGTTGGACGCGATTACCACAAGATCATCCGGTCACGACTGGCCAAACTGGCGGATCGCATACGCCAACAACTGGGTTCGGGGGAATTTAGGGCATTTGTCGACAGCGCTCCCGTGCTCGAACGCGCGGTTGCCGAACAATCAGGTCTTGGCTGGATAGCAAAAAACACGATGCTAATTAATGAGTCGGCCGGCTCCTACTTCTTCCTGGGCGAGATCTACACCGACATCCCGCTACCGCACTCAAATCCTAAGCAGGAAAAGCATTGCGGCAGTTGCTCTGCCTGTCTGATGGCCTGCCCAACCGATGCCTTCGTTGCACCGTTTGTTCTCGATGCCCGGCGATGTATTTCTTACCTAACTATCGAACACGAAGGCTCGATCGCCGAAGACCTTAGGGCGAAAATGGGCAATCGTATTTACGGCTGCGACGACTGCCAGCTGGTCTGCCCTTGGAATAAGTTCGCCACAATATCAACGGAGCCAGACTTTGCGCCACGGTGGGATTTGGACAATCCAAATCTAGTCGAGCTCTTCTCTTGGACAGAGGACCAGTTCTCTGAGCGACTCCAAGGCTCATCCATCCGACGCATAGGTTACGAGAAGTGGCTTCGCAATATTGCAGTGGCTCTCGGCAATGCTGTGACGTCACCCGAAATCCTGCAGGCACTTAAGAGTCGTGAGAACCACCCGTCATCGCTTGTCAGAGAACATGTGGCCTGGGCACTAAATCAGCACAACTGAGTTGACTTACGCGTTGACTCGCCGCGAGGCCTATAAACGGATGAGGTGCTCCTTAAAATACTTCAGCTCCTCGATGGACTCTCTGATATCCGCGAGGGCCTCATGCACGTTTCGTTTAGGTGCTGCTGGCAATTCAGGCCGCCAATAGTTGGCGAGCAACTTCAAGGTTGTCACGTCGAGATTGCGGTAGTGAAAGAAGGTTTCGAGGCTGGGGAGGTGCCGAGCCATAAAGCGGCGATCCTGACAAATCGAATTGCCACACATGGGCGAACGATTGGGCGTTACCCACTCGTCGAGGAAATACAGCGTTTCCTGCGCTGCTGAGGCCTCATCAAAGCCACTGGCTCTCACGCGGTCTACCAATCCTGAGTTCGTATGCGTTCGCGTATTCCACTCATCCATTTCTGCGAGTACTTCATCACTTTGATGTATGGCGATAACAGGCCCCTCAGCCAATACATCGAGGTCAAGAGAGGTCACGATAGTTGCGATCTCGATGACTCGATCGGAGTCCGGATTCAACCCGGTCATCTCCATATCGACCCAAATCAATCGCTTGTCCTTTTCCATGGTCCGCCGTCCTTAAAAAAGCAAACTACATCGTTTAGAGAGCTGACAGGGTACACTGAGTTAATGAGAAATAGACGACTGACAGATCAGCAGCGCAGGCGCATCGAAGAAAATGCAGTAAAACGGCGCGAGAACGCCAGTGCCGGATTCAATGACGACAGGGAAGGCATGATCGTCGCGCGCTACAGCAAAACAGCCGTCGTTAGAGCAAACGATGGAGAGACGCATACGTGCCACCTGCGACCAAACCTCTCCCATCTGGTCGCCGGGGACAAAGTGCTCTGGTCCAATGTGGAGACAGGCGCCTACGTAACCAGCCAGCTTGAGCGCTGCTCTGAACTCAAACGTCCCGACGCGCGAGGCCAGCTTAAAGCGGTCGCAGCCAATGTCGATCTCATTGCCATTGTCGTCGCGCCCGAACCCGAGCCGTATGCCAATCTAATCGACCGTTACTTGGTCGCCGCACATATTGCGAGCATCGACACCCTAATCATTCTCAATAAGTCTGACCTACTGGATAGGCACCCCGATTGCGCAGCGTTACTAGAAAGCTACCGCAGCATCGGCTACGAGGTAATGACAACCGGTCCAATACCCAACGAGACGCAGGCCCTTAGCGATCTATTGGGATCACGGACATCGGTTTTCGTTGGGCAAAGTGGTGTTGGGAAATCATCCATAATTAATCGCTTATTACCCGACGAGGAATTGCGCGTTGGGGCTCTGTCGGAGGGCGTGCTCAGAGGCCGCCATACCACAACGACCGCAGAGGTATTTGAGCGTCCTAACGGTGGTTTTATTATCGACTCACCGGGTATTCGAGAGTTCGGACTGCAACACATTGATCCGGCGTTGGTGGCGCCCGGCTTCATCGAGTTCAGGCCTTTTCTCGATCGCTGTCGTTTCCGAGATTGCAGTCACCTCGTTGAAAAGGACTGCGGAGTCCTCGCCGCACTCGAGAAGAATGAGATCCACACCGCGCGCTATCAGAGCTTCGTCAACATCGTCAGAGACATTGACTCGCAGAACGATTAAGGAACGGGCAATAGTGAGCAAAACGAATCATTAGGCGCCACTCACACTGCACCATTAATCGAAACCCGTCAGAATAGACCCGTCAAAAAACTACTGAACGAGCAGTTTCTGACTTAGACTCATTTTATGAATACTGTTCGAGCCATAGGAGGTCTCTTGCTGAGCGTTTGCATTGCTTTTAATGCACACGCACTCGAGACACAGGAACCTGAACAGAGTCCCAACGAGGGAAAACCCCGAGAACTTGAGTCCGAAAACGTCACTGCAACAGCGCGTGATAGAGCTGAACGCTGGGTAGACTCTAGCCACCGATTTGCAACCGACCGAACCATGGCGCTTACGCGCTGGGTGGATAGCTTTTTTGGCGATATGGATGGTGACGCAGAAATTGCGGAGTCGCGCTTGCGACTAAAAATCACAACTGACTGGGATGAGCGTCAGGGAACAGAAACTCGCGTCAGCGTTGGCGGTAAGGTCAATCTGCCACGCTTGGCAGATCGCGTTGATCTGGTCTTCCGTGGTGATGACCCTGACGAACTTGTACCCGGGGACGAGAATGATCCCTCACAAAGCCAGATAGGTTTGCAGGTGCTGCTCGATGAGAGCGCTGGCGGGAATCACCGTACCGATTTCACCGTGGGCTTATCCGGTGCCGGCCCTAAGCCCGGTGTGAAGTATCGCTACAAGACGTTCTGGGGGTCCAAAATCTCTTTTCGATTTTCCCAGCGAGCCCAATACGATTTTGATGACGGGGCATTTGCGACGACCAAATTGGATATTGACTACGCGCTTTCTAGACGTTCGCTCATACGTTCCCAAAATCGGCTGTTATACGGCGAGAAATCGGATGGTGCGGAGTGGTCGTCCAATATCGGTGTCGTGCGTCAATGGGCCGTCGAAAATGGATTTGAACGAGCGGCTTATTTGTACGCTGGGGTAAAGAGTAATACTGAACCCAACAGTTACCGAGAGAACTATCAGGTAGGGCTCCGGCTAAGAGCGCAGGCCATCCGCGAGTTTTTGTTTTTTGAGCTTGAGCCGATGCTTAATCAGCGTATCGACGCGCCAGACCTACCCCGAGAAACCGCGTGGGCATTAGAAGCCCGTGTCGAATTTCTTCTCTTCGACTAACGCAAAGCACCTATCGACTACGATAACCGGGCCCCATGACACGTCGGCTTAGAGGTTCTCCTCCGCGAACGCCGCAAGTCTCGATCTTACGATGCCATTGATGTGCATTATCCCTGCATGCGGGTAAGGCTTAACGCGCTCGACCAGGTACGTAAGGCCGGATGTTAGCGGCGAAATGTATTTGTTATCGATCTGAGCCAAATTCCCCAAAACCACAATCTTCGAGTCTGAACCCACGCGGCTGATAATCGACTTCAGCTGAAACTGCGTTAGACCTTGAGATTCATCAATGATGATATAGGCACCGTTGAATGATCGGCCTCTCATGAAGTTAAGCGATTTGAACTGGATATTGGCACGTTCTTTTACATAGTCGATGCTGGCGTTTGAGCATTCGTCTGCTCCGTGAAGAATTTCAAGGTTATCGTCAAAGGCCGCCAACCAGGGCGCCATTTTTTCTTCTTCGGTCCCGGGTAAAAAACCAATTTCTTCGGCCATGGGAGGTGTTGAACGCGCCACGATAAGCTTTTTGTATTTTTTCTGCTCCAAAATGGCGTGGAGGCCATAGGCCAAAGCCAATAACGTCTTACCTGACCCGGCCGGTCCCGTGAGCACGGTCATGTCCAAATCATCATTGTCGAGCAGGCGCATCGCCATGGCTTGCTCTAAATTCCTCGGCGCTAAGCCCCAGAAGCGCTGATTCATCAAATTATCTCGGCTGTCGACCGCGAGGTAGACGAAGTCCTGATCCACGTGATCGACGAAGGCGATGAAGCCGTTGTCGTCATACAAGAATTGGTTCGGATAGGCTTCTGGTAACTCCAAGCGTGGAATTCTATGAAGCGTCATATTGTCTTCACGCACCGTATCCACACTGTCAATGCCTTCCCAGAACTCACCCTCGCTCTGCTTACAGCCAGTTGCGAGAAGGTCAATATCATCAAGCACGCGGTCGTGACGGTAATCCTCGACATGCAGTAAACCTGAGCCCTTCGCCTTGATCCGCATGTTGATGTCCTTGGTAACCAGACACACAAACTCTCCCGGGTGCTCTATCTGGTACTTCAGGGCCACGTTGATGATGCGATTATCGTTAGCTTGGTCCTGCGTGCTATCGAGAAAAGGCACGTGCTCGTTAGCGCCCAACAACTGGTCGGGGAATATCGCTAAGCGGCCCAAGGCGCCCGACAAGGTTGAGCCAGGAATTTCAATACCATCTTGAATCGCCTGAGGTGATGAGGACCCCACCACTTTGTCGATCATCTGAATAGCAATGCGGGCCTCTCGGCTGACCGACTTATCGCGTCGATCCTTGATGTGGTCCAGCTCTTCAAGAACGGTCATTGGAATCACGACACGATGCTCTGCAAATGCTGCAATTGCCGTTGGGTCATGAAGTAGCACATTGGTATCCAAGACATACGTCTTTACCTCCGCGGGGGATAGTTGTGTAACTTCGTTAGGCAGGCTTGCAGATTGCGTCATAGGATCTCCGACCAAAGTTCAAACACTAAAATGACGGCCGCTTCGCTCTTAGACAGTGGCGAGTAGTGGGCGCTAGTTACGGGGGATAAAGAATAGGCGGTTGCAGGTGCACAACACAGTGGCGCGGTACGAGGTGTCATGGCGGAG
>PKCZ01000157.1 GCA_002862405.1 Pseudomonadota bacterium | reverse complement strand
TGCAGATCCTTACGTCCTTAACTGCTCAGCAGAAGGCCTAACACCTGAGAAACAGAGAAAAGTCGTAAAGCTATTAGCGTTAACAGCCATCAACGCAGAAGACCGTAGAACTGCATTCATGGCCTTTAGAGATCAGATCACTAGAGATCCAATAAACAATGTTCAAGAGGTCAGCTTTACAGATGATTTCTTAGCTTCTCTCTTAGAAGCCTTCTTAGATGAAAACGGACCTATCGCTCATTACCTGTGTACCGATAAGGGTGTTGAACTAATGGCAATAGATGGAAATATAACGACAAGATTAATCCGCCATTTCACTAACAAGACGGTTCCAATCCTTACCGTTCATGACTCATACATTGTTGAGTTTGGTTATGAAGATGAGCTTATAAAAGTAATGAATAAAGCCTGTGAAGAAGAGCTTGGAATAAGTGGATTTAGGATTAAGGAAGAGAAGAAGCTAACGCCTAGAATGCTTCAACAATTTCAACAACAAGATCCATTAGGAGTAAACGTAATAGATGGCTATAAGGCCATTAAAGAACAAACAACCGTTACAGACGGATATAAGAAAAGAATAGACAAGTACATGAGGTTCAAAGAGAAATACTCAAAGTAGTTCTCATAAGTACACCCACTAGGTATATACCTCCTTCACATTACCCGAACCTAATTGAAAAGAAGCCAACTTAGTTTTCGAAGTCGCCAGAAGGCTCGCAAGATCAGGTGTGCCTGCTCTGACTGTTCATGATGAGTTTATTGTTCCAAAAGGAAACGAGGATTTAGTGCGGGAGTTTATGTATACGACCAGCTTCTGACCGTCAGACCAACCAATCCTCATCCTGAGTGAAATCTGAGCAGTCAATGGCGTGTCCTCATCGGCTTTTCTTTTTTTATCGTTAGCTGAGGATTCGAGGGTTGGCAACGGAATTTTGACTTTTGGGCAAAAATAGTATAACTTCGTAGAGGCTTTAAAAGCCCATCACGAAATAGATTATTCGACCCGGTAGGTTGGTATTGCCTGAGGCTCTAACGTTGCTCAGAGGGCAATACAGGGGCTTCTAGGGGCATGGCTAGTGACAAAGGCTACAGTCATTCCAAGAATTGAAAGCTTAGCCCTCATTTAATTCAGATGGAGAACGCATGACTAAAGCTAAGCTCTACTTAATCTTAAGCGGTGCGCTCACCGTTTTTATGCTGTGGGACATAGCGGACTATTTTATCGGCGGTCTAGGTTTTCCAAGAGGCGATTGGGAGACCTATGCGTGGTCGTTACCGGGTGTGCTGTTTATTCTTTTGGGATTACTCCTGCGAGAAAAAGAAAAAACGTAAAATCGAAACAGGGGGGTGAAGACTAGTATTAATGATGGCGGACTTGAATTTTGTCCGTAAAGCGCCAAGAGCATTCAAACGACAGCAATCACGGCCTTGTTTCTAAAGTCGCCTTCAACCACATGGCACTACTTTTTTTTAAGTGTCATCAAGCTGTAGCGATGGCTGAGCATTTTATGTTTGTGGCCTAAAGCCACCACATAAATTCCAGTTTATTAATCGGAGAGGATAAATGACAAAGTTAGCGAGCTTAATAGTTTCACTTCTAATAACGACATTTGGATATACAGCGCACGCCGATGATCATGCTGAAGCAGAAATGCCAGTTGGGGTGGTCTACGGCTTAGACGTTCATGACGCTCAAGCATTTGTAGGATCCATGACTAAGTACTGGGACTCTAAAACCGGAGAGAAAAATCCCGGATACGCGATTCTGCGACAGGTTATTTCAGGTGGAGAGAGTAGTGCCTCACACACATTGGCTGTCGTTTTTCCTTCCTACGCTGCTTGGGATGAGGCGAATGCTATCAACGCCAACTCAAAAGATGCTGCTACGTTTGGTGCGGAAATTCAGGAATCAGTTAGTCTAGTCAGTTCCAGCATGTTTGAGTTTACAGGCGTAACTGCGGGGACGGGCACGGTGGATGCTGGTTCCGCAATAACAATGTATTACCAACTGTCCGTCTCCGACCCTGCTACGTACGTATCTGCACTTAAGCTTTATGACGCAGCTCAGCCCTCAGCAAATCAACTTGGCCTCTTTCAAATAGCTGGCAATGGCGACAGTGATATTACTCACGTGATAGCTATCTCAGCCAATTCAATAGCTGATTTAATGGGTAATTTGAAGAAGGACCAATCAGGTAAAGCTTTTGAGTCTTTCTTAAATACTATATCGCCAATTCGTTCGAACGAGGGTTCATTTGTGACTGCGGACATCGCCGTTTTTGGTAACTAATCGTTTGATACTGTCACCTCAAGGGGGCTAACACAGCCCCTTTTTTGACACTAAAAATTCGAGTGACTAGAAGAATTACGGTCCTGTCTGTAAAGACCTACTTTTTTTCAAATTGGCTTCTAATGTGTCTGGCGTGGAACTACTGCGACAATTAGAAGGGAAGGTATAGGCAAAAAAAGCGCCACGTATGGCGCCTGTAAAACGATCGGTTTTAGCTACAGTTAGTCAGATTTTTTCATCCAAACACCTGCCATTTGGAAGACGATTATTGATAGAACGAACACAAGGTTGACGATGTTTTGTACCGTTGTGTCAGTATCAGCAAGTCGCCGCGCCGCTTCAGATATTTCGGTGGTTTCGGCTAACTGTGAGAAACCCGCCGCAAAATTATTTAAAAGCGAAACGTTCCCGGACAGGTTGATAAACATAAAGAAAGCCACGCATAGGCAATATGCGGTGGTCAGTGCCTTTGCTATCATCGGTGAGTTACCAGCTTCATAAATGTTGTTGGACATTCTGAAACCAAGCCAAACAGCGACTATTAAGCCCAAGAAAAATACTGCGTTGCTAGTAAAGAATGCGGCCATTAATGTCCATGCTTCGTATTCTGTCATGTTTACCTCCAGAACTTAGTGTTACTTAGTTTTAGTCATCAGCATTGGATGCTTCGCTTTGCGCGAAGCCGTTTTCAAGTGAGGTGTCAGGCGGCGGTAGTGGGTTCACTAGACAAGGGGTGATGCTCACCTAACACTCTAATAACACCACGGGTTGATGAACTAAATGTGACCAGCCAGCCTATTTCAAAATCAGTTCAAACCCATCTGCTCAGAACCAACAGCCATCACGACCCTGTTTCCAAAGACCTATTTTTTTTCAAATTAGCTTCTGATGTGTCTGGCGGGTAACGGCTGCGGCAGTGACATCTAGTTTACGCCCAAAACCCCCTAAACTCCTGCTCCCACACGTATACATAGACGGGAGGGGGTATGGTCACCTGCCCCGCCCAAATTTATAAGTCAATCGACTGATATTCCGCACGATTAACACCTCTTATAGCGATGTTGATCAACGGCTGCTCACTATTGTTCCAATCGATCTGGATAAGGCCGTAATTGTTTACGATTATCTTTGGGCCAAGAGCTCTGCTGTTGACTTCGGGAAAAGGTTGGCTCCACGTGTTGGTTAGCCCGCTTGAAGTGACATCGACCAAGCTTTTTTCCCAGCCGTCGATCTTCTGCGTCGAGATCTCGGCAGCATGCCTGTCGCCTGAAATAACAAAAAGATTAGCGGGTTTGGTTTTTGCCAAAAGACTATAGAGCCGGCTCTGCTCATTTGGAAAATTTGCCCACTTCTCGAAGCGGTGTTCACTTGCAACCACTTGAATTGAGCTCACCAGGACTGTTACGTCAGGCTCGGGATCCGAGAGTTGCTGCTCCAACCACCGCCACTGGTCGGCTCCAAGAACTGTCCCGTCTGGGTTGGTAGTGTAAGTCGGCTCTTTGCCTTGCGTTCTTTCGAGCGAATCGCGAAACCATCGGGTATCTAAAAGTATGACGCGAACTCTCTGCTTTGGCGGTCCGTAGTCGTAACTTCTATAGACGCCATCTCTAGAGCGTGAAGGGTCATTTTCCGGCACCGCCAAAAAGCGATACATCTCCTGCTTCGCGAGATGCTTTGCTGGGTATTCAGAGCCGCCATCGTTCGACCCATAATCGTGATCATCCCAAATACCTGTTAAGAACGGGACCGAATTTATAAACCTTGAATAATCCGTTTTTGCAAGCTGGCGATCGTATTTCTCGCGAAATACGTCGGGCTCTTCGGTGTCTGCATAGATATTATCACCGGTCCAAATCCATAGATCGGGGTTTTCCTCTTGAATTGAGGACCATAACGGTTGAGGTTTATCTTGGGAGTTACATGAACCAAACGCGATACGAGACACGACGCGGTCAGTCACGACTGTGTCCGCGCTACCCGCTACCACATTAACTGACCAGAGTAGCAGCACGTAGCCGCACAATAAATATTTCATGACTAGTTACGCCAATGCCGTCGGCATAAGTTAGAAAACCAGAAAACTCACATCGTTGACTAAACAAAACGGGAAAGGGCTATTTAATCTGGTGATTGCGGGCCTTAGAAAACCCTCTTTAAAAGTAGCCCTCAAGCCGGCAAGTCTGACCTTTATTTTAAGAACAATGACTGTGGCAGACAAGCGATCACACTCTCAGAAATTTCAGTGTTCTCGTTGTATAGAGCGATGAATTCATCCCAAGCAGCATCGCCCTGATGCTCTTGCGCCTCCGCACTGACGACTGAGTTGAGGTGCAAGGTTGACACTCTGGAGGAATCTTTGGTGAAGCTATCAGTGACCCTGTCGTATTGAAGCAACGGGATCACGATTTGTTTATTTTCAGTCACACCGTGGGATTTATACCATGCATCGTGCTTCGAGGAAGCTTCCTTGAGGCCTTCTTCAGTTCCCGTACCCACGTAGTTTGAAATTCTCAGAATAGAGATTACGCCGTCGCACACAGGCGCTTCCTGCGCAAAGGCTGCATTTCCAATGAACATACTTGTTATTGCGATCACCGACATTAAGACATTCTTCATGTACTTTTCCTTGGTTGAATTGCAACGGAGTGAAAACGTTAATAGAAGAGTATGACAGCGGCATAAAGCTAAGGTGACACTTTTTGTTGCTCCCTCCCAAGCGGGCGCCGAAGCTCCTGAGTTTGTCGCGTAGGGTGTTCTGTTTCGAGTAACGCTTCTATCTGGAGCTCAGTGGAGCTCAATTAAAACAGCTTAAAACGTTACCGAGCTAACAACAGAGGATTTACCCAAAGCCTCTGCAGCACCTCCGGACAAGAAGTGCCCAAGTCGACACGTAACTGTCATCATAAATTAACTCCAATGTAGCAAGTAATGACCACACTTTCCGTGCTCGGGTCGTTCCGATCCTGCATACCCAATCAACAGGAGAGAATTTAATGAAGCCATATCGGTTAATATCATCGTTGCTAGCGGTAATGGCTACCTCTAGTGTTCTAGCGCAAAACTCCGATCAAGTCGAAGTTGTGATTGTTACAGCGGAAAAAGTTGAAAAGTCCATTCTCGATGTAACCACCACCATTAACGTTTTTGATGCAGATTTCCTCGATAATGAGGAAATCAGAGAGATGAATCAACTTTCAAATTTTGTTCCTAACATGCTGGTCCAAGAGCAGTCTGTTGCCGGTCCCAGCTATACGATTCGAGGCTTGGGTGACGAGGACGGTGAGCAGAAACTCGGCGCTTTTTTTAATGGTTTGAATACCACTGACCGCATTTTCGCCAGTCAGTTTCTGCACGACATCGAGCGTGTTGAGGTACTGAAAGGGCCTCAGCCAACAGCCTTTGGCTCATTTGCGGTTATTGGCGCGGTCAACGTGGTTTCAAATAAGGCTAGCTTCGACGGAAACGAGTTTATGGTCGGCGCAGGTGTAGGGTCGTTCGCCGAGCGCCGTGTTCAAGGTCTGGCAAACGTTGTTATCAACGACAACATTGCAATGCGCCTGACAGCATTCTCAGTTGACAAAGACGGCTACTCCAAAAACCTCAACGGCGAGGACCAGAACGCGCGGGTGGGTGACAATATTCGGTTCACAACGAGCATTGAACTCGATCGATTCTCTGCGGATATTATTTTGGCCAACGAGGACAACGACGGCCCCGGTATCGGCTTTAAGAGCAAGTACTTCCTACCCGTAGGTGGGACAGCTTCCGCTTCTGACCCATTGGACTTTGGTGGGGCGGAAACCAGTATCAAGCGTGATATGTCCCTGTATCAACTCAAGACTGCCTTCAAGTTGAATGAGCAATTGAGCTTCAATTACAACGGGTACAAGAACGAGGGTGATCTATACGAGTACTACGAAGTCGACGGTGGCCCACTACGAATTGATGAGCGTGACTACGGCTACGAGTCAGAATTCACGGGCCACGAGATTTTCGCAAATTTCAGCAATGATCTGCTCACTGTGCGCCTCGGTTACAACGATTTAACCGTGGAAAACGAGTACACTTTCTTCAAGGTCTACGGTGATCTGCAACACCGTCTCGCGTATGAGTTCGCACAAGGCACCGTCATTCCTCCCACAGGATTTCAAAGCTTCAGCGACGATACGGTGTTCCCAGACGCCCTCGGTATTCAAAGCCTACGACAAGCCGTTGCCGACACCACGTACGCTTTAAACCCTGTAACCGTGAATCCATTTACCGGTGAGGCCGTGCCGGCTGGTGTTGGACTACTCGCTGACTACACCGCATTTCTTCAGCCAACCAAAACCGAGACTTCAGGCTTGTTTGCTAACGTCGACGTTAGCGTGACGGATCAGCTGACTCTGACACTGGGCGTTAGAGACGAGGAGACTGAGGTTAATGGCGAGGCTGATGAAGCTTCTGAGGTTCTTTGGAAGCTCGGCGCGAACTACGCGGTTAGTGACTTTTTGAGCGTTTATTACAACTTCGCCCAAGGCCAAACACCTTCAGGCCAAACTGTCTTGGTTGGCACATCGCTTGAACGTGAGTCGGTCGATTCTCACGATATTGGCGTATATTACGTTGCTGCGAATTTGAGTCTGGGTGCGGCCTATTTCACGTACGACTACAAGAACCTTGTTGTCGGTATCGACGACCCTGTCACAGGCCTTCCCAAGCAAGTTAATTACGACGAAGCGTCAATCTCGGGCTTCGAATTCCAAGGCGAATACACGTTTAATGACGCATTCTCAGCATACCTAACCTATGGCTTTAATGATGCTGAGTACGGCAAGAACGACGACGTTGATGGCATCATCAACTACGAAGGCAATCAGTATCGATTCTCTCCTGAGTTTTCCTACGCTGTGGGTGTGAGATTCAATACCGACAAGCTGCGTTCTACTCTCAGCTGGAACTACATTGACGACGTCTTCTTCGAAGCCTCTAACGATCCAGACACCCTCCAGGAGGGCTACGGTTTACTCAACGCAAGTGTTGAGTATCAGGTCACTGATGCGCTGACACTTGGCTTATATGGCAAGAACATTCTCGACAAGGAGTACTTGATTGACGCAGGCAATACGGCAGGCTCTCTCGGTTATCCAACTCTGATCGAAGGTACTCCCGCTAACTGGCTACTAACCGGACGTTACACCTTCTAAACGCCAATTCAGGGATCGATGAAAAGGGGGCGATGAACCCCCTTTTTATCTTTTTTCATTTTACCTTTTTGGCTCGTTCACCCTCTAATGTATCTATCCAGAACCAACAGCAATTAAACAACAGGAATCACGGCCCTGTTTATAAAGACCTATTTTTTTCAAATTAGCTTCTGATGTACCTGGCGAGTAACTACTGCGAGAGTGACATCGGTTACCCCTCCCACCCATCAAAAAGTTGTTACATTTGTTGTTACATAAGGTAAAAGAGCGTACATTAGGCCTTTAAACAACTGATATATAGACGGTTTATAAGGGCCTTTGGTAACCTCTGATCCAGCAGCCGGAGCCAAATTCAAGAAGGCAGCGTGAAGCTGCCTTTTTTTTGCGCCAAATTTTTTGGTTCAGAAGTCACTCCGAGCGGCATGCAGTGTTTGAAGGTGACCCTGCAACGTGAGCAAATCATTAAGAGCGCTTCAGGCCGGCAAGTACCTTCAACAGAAAGGCCATGACTCTTCATCCGACTTGTCGACGTCTGGTCTCCTCTTAATAGCCCCGAACGGACACCTGCAAACCAGGCACTATCCCCTCGAAATAGTTCATCGCGAGAAACGCACCCCTCACCGTTACCATCAACATGTAACCTTTACTTTTCTTCTCAAGACGATACGTTTACGTTACATTCCCATCAAGCGAAACTTATCCAATGAGCGAGATAATTCCCGTTTTTGGCATGATGATCGGCCTCGTCATTCCCTTGGCCGCTTTTTTTGGCAATACATCGAGGGTAAAGAACGACGGGCGACCATTCTGGAAATCTCGAAAACCATCGACGACCCAGACAGGCTCGATGAACTGTTATGGATGCTCGATGAAAAGAGAAGCGAACCAACAGACTATCGACGCGGTGGGGTTATCACTCTTTTCGTTGGCATCGGTATTTATGCGTTTGGAGCATTCGCAATGGGAGGATTTTTCGAGGGCGTCGGCATGCTCGTTGGTCTCATTGGACTAGGGATCGTAATCGCCGGTTACCTATACCCGCCTACCAGTAACGAGCTCAATCAAGCGATCGAAGAGTTCGAAAAGCGTTAATTCACGTCAAGTCACTGTTCTTACAGCTGTTTAGTGATCATCCGAAATCTCATATTTCAGACTGCGAGCCATCGTAGGTAAGCACGGCAGTATCTTCGCAATGGGAAAACACCATCCAAAACTTCTCAATAATCTTGAGGCGATGCGACGACAGGCAGGACTAACGCAGGCCGAGCTGAGTAAATTCGCTGGGGTCTCGCGTAAAAGCATCAATGCCATTGAAAACGGCATGTATGTTCCGTCAACCGTGCTCGCTTTAAAGATTGCAGACACCCTTGGATGCTCTGTGGAAGACCTGTTTCGCTTACACTCTAACTAGGGCTCACCTTGCCCGTTTAATCTAGACGCACTGTGTTTGGCGGGTCACTAGCACCCCTTCCCCACTAACCGTAAAGTAGTCTCACTAAAACAACAAAAATCGAGGCTTTGTATGACCGCATCTGTTCTTACCCATCTTGCCGACAACGGCGTACTTACGATCACACTGAACCGACCTGAGGTTCTCAACTCTCTGGATGAATCGCTGACCCTCGGTCTGATCGATGCAATGCATGAGGCAAAAACCGATAGCGCGGTGAGGACCGTCGTGATCACCGGTACCGGCCGAGCCTTTTGCGCAGGTGCCGACCTTAATGCGCGAAGCTGGCCGGCCGTAAAGGGC
>PKCZ01000158.1 GCA_002862405.1 Pseudomonadota bacterium | reverse complement strand
ACAGATTATCTGTGGCCTCGCTGACGCCAACGTTTTCGTTCACCGGAACTGAAGTGTCTGTAAATGGTGCCGAGCAAACGTCCGGTGAATCGAGCCAGGACTTCACTCCCATTTTGAATTACACGGTTTCCAACGAATCCGGAACAACGAAAACCTATCAAGTCGACTTAACACGATTCACAGGGCTTCCCATCATTTATCTGACGACCGAATCACCCGTGGTGTCAAAAGAAGACTATGTAAACGGCACTTTCCACCTGGAGGGTGCCAGAGAGTACAACTCCGTGGATGAGATGGCCATGGAGATCCGGGGTCGAGGCAATTCAACGTGGTTTGTTCATCCCAAAAAGCCCTACCAAATGAAGCTTGAGTCCAAACGAGACCTGTTTGGCATGCTTGAAGATAAAAAATGGTTCTTCCTCGCCGAGTACTCCGATAAAACACTGGTGCGAAATCACCTTGCTTTTGCCCTTGGCCACCGCACGACGTTGACTTGGACACCCAGCGGTCATTTCGCAGAAGTCTTTGTCAACGGGGAGCATGGCGGCTTCTATCACATTACTGAAAAAGTAGAGGACGGTAGCAACCGAGTCGATATCGGAGATACGGGTTTTCTACTGGAAATCGATCAACCGGATCGTCTGGATCCTGATGATGTTTCGTTTCAAACCCCTACTTATCTCATCAATATCAAAGAGCCTGGACTTGCCTATTCCGACCCCGAGTTCGCTCAAGTGCGCCAACACATTAATGATTTTGAGACTGTCCTTTTCAGTAACGCGTTTGCAGACCCAACTAATGGCTATCGCGCATATGCGGATGTCGATAGCTTTATCGACTGGTTCTTAGTCAATGAAATCGCACAGAACGTTGATGCCCAGTGGTATTCGAGTATTTTCCTCCACTGGATACCGGGTGAAAAAATTCGAATGGGCCCCATTTGGGACTTTGATTTGGGCTTCGGCAACGTCGATTACGCTGATGCCACGTATCCCGAGGGCTGGTGGGTTCGTTGGAATACCTGGATCGATCGGATGCTTGAGGATCCCTACTTCGCGCAGCGGGTCAAAGAACGCTACGCAGATATCAACTCCCAGCGCCCCGAGATCAAAGCCGACATCAATGCATGGGCAGGACATCTGAGCCTGTCTCAGGCAGAGAATGACTCAATATGGCAAACGATCGGCACCTATGTATGGCCAAACCCCGTTGTTTACGACACCTATGAAGAGGAAGTTGAGCATTTGGTTGAGTGGCTGGACACTCGGATGGATTGGCTAGTCGAAGCGATAAACGGCCTTTGATCCCCCAGCAACCGAGTAGGTGTCGTAGCTCATTAGAAAACGTAAGCTCAGCTGAATGCCCTATCTCCGGCCTTACACACGATAGGCCTACTCTCGGCCACTGAATACCGACTCTCCAGAATAGTTGAGACAAAACGCCAGGTGGAGGTTACTTGCTCGGGCGTTAACTCAACCAATGTCCAACCACGTCGCGAGGTGTCGAGATCGTACAGCTCTGCACTGCTGCTAAATAAAGCCTCGCGCATGATATCTAGCGGTATCGGGACATACGTCTCTAATCCCGGGCTTGTCACTCCTGGGGTACCAATTTCGACACCTATGGCGTCTCCAGTGCCACTTCGCATATTGAAAGCCCAAGCATTATGAGTATCACCAGCGAGAACGATAGGATTACTGGCAAATTCTGCAAGTAAGCCGTGAACGCGTTCGCGGCAGGCGGGGTAACCATCCCAGGCGTCAAGGTTCATAGGAAGATTGGCTTCCGCCATAAGCCTGCGGTCCCTGAGCCGGTCTCTTTCGAGCTCGGGTAGCTGGATTCCGGCAATAACCTCCTCCGAGATCAAGGGCGTGATAAGTTTCCCCATCAACACCTGCTGACCAATGACCTGCCATGTGGATGCGCGGTCATGGCTCGCGGCGAGTTGCGAGCCTAACCAATTTTCCTGATCCGCGCCTAAAATCGTGCGATCAGGATCCCAAAGGTGTTCTTCAACGAATGTCTTGGGACCACCCAACTCTTCCATATCACGCTCATAACTTAACTGCTTATCGCGGCCCTGCAGCCGCGTGTCCAACATAATGAGATCGGCCAGCTGGCCTATTTCGAAAGCGCGATAAATTGGAGCCTGATCGGTTTGAGCAGCCGTTCGAATGGGCATCCACTCGTGATACACCTTGCGTGCTATCGCGATGCGCTCATCAAAATCACCCTCACCTTCGTTGTGATTTTCCGCACCCTCTTTCCAGGTGTCATTGGTCAGTTCGTGATCATCCCAAACACAAATCCATGGATGCGCTGCATGAGCGGCTTGTAAGTCCCTATCTGAACGGTAGACCGCATATCGCCGGCGGTAATCCGCGAGCGAGACGATCTCGTTGACGGGCGACACAGCGCGTCCAAGCGTTTCTTCTGCAATCCGGTTTACATAGCGGCCCCGAGCGTATTCGTAGAGGTAGTCACCAAGGTGAAGCACCAAGTCAAGATCGCTCTTTGCGATATCGTCGTAGGCGTGAAAATAACCTTGAGGGTAGTTTGAGCAGGACGCGACACCCATGCGGAATTGACCGACAGCGCCTTTAGGTAGGGTTTTGGTGCTTCCGATATCGGAGCCCTGTCCATTAACAACAAAGCGATAAAAGAACCGGCGACCGGGCTTTAAACCTGTGGCATCAACCTTGATCGTGAAGTCCCGTTCGGCAGACGTCTTTGTTACGCCACTTGTAGCAAGGTCCCCAAACGAGCGGTCATAGGCGACCTGCCAAATAATATTATCGACGCGGTCGCTGCCGGTCGCAGGGACATACCTCGACCAGATAATCACGCGATCGGCCAGTGGATCTCCTGATGCAACACCGTGAGTAAAGCCTGAGGCTGAACCACTGTCAGCCGCCACGCTCCGTAAACTTAAGGCGCCGGCGCTCAAGCCAAGGCCTTTGAGTATCTGTCTTCGATCCAACTTCATGATGAGTAAACTCCCTGACTGCGTCGCCGAAATGTCAGAGCATCCGACTAAGCATTGATGAATGATTTGTTTCGTTATTGTTGCTTTTGAAAAGAGGCTAATCCGTCCAACGCTCACTATGCGACAATATCGTAATGAATGATTCGAGCAAGCCAAAGATAAATAGCCCGTGGCGTTTTAGCACAGCGCCCTGCATGGACTGGAGCGATCGGCACTGCCGGTATTTTTGGCGTCTAATGACGCGACATGCCCGCGTTTATACCGAAATGGTCACCACGGGTGCATTGATACATGGTGACAGCGACAGGCACCTTAAATTCAACGAGGAAGAGCACCCTGTTGCCCTGCAATTAGGTGGATCGACTCCAGCCGATCTTGGCGTCGCAGCCAAAATGGGTGCGAGCTATGGCTACGATGAGATCAATCTCAACTGCGGATGTCCGTCGGATCGTGTTCAGAACGGTGCCTTTGGTGCCTGCTTGATGCGTGAGTCCGAGCTCGTTCGTGACTGCGTTGCAGCAATGAACGAGGCCGTCGAGTTACCAGTCACCGTAAAACACCGGCTTGGCATCGATGATGACAACAGCTACGACATTGTCCGTGATTTTGTCGGCACCGTAGCTGAGGGCGGAAGTGATGTCTTCATAGCGCACGCACGCAACGCGTGGCTTCAGGGACTCTCGCCCAAGAAGAACAGAGAAGTCCCACCGCTGAGATACGAGTGGGTATATCAGCTAAAGCGAGACTTCCCCGACCTCACCATTGTGCTGAACGGTGGCATTACCTCCCTCGATGACTGTCAGGCGCATCTCAATCATGTGGATGGCGTCATGCTGGGGCGAGAGCCCTATCAGAACCCATGGTTGCTATCTCAAGTAGACGCTCAGCTTTTTGGCGATACTGAGCGGGATATATCTCGCTACGATGTCGCCGTGGCGTTGATACCCTACCTGGAGACTGTCCTTGCACAAGGTGGTCGTGTGAACCACGTGCTTCGTCACGTACTGGGTTTGTATCAGCGACAACCGGGTGGAAAGTTGTTTCGCAGACTGCTGAGTGAGGGTATGCACAAGACGGGAGCAGATGCTGCACTCTTCAAAGAAGCGGTGGATGCTACCGATGCATTTATCGCGCGCCGCAGCGCTTAAAAATCCTCGTCCCACTCGTCTTCTTCGAAGTCAGAAAACGTATCCTCAACCACGCCATCATTCACTAAGGCCTCGCGGTTCTGCAGGTAAGCGTCACGGATAAAGACATAGCGATCACCTGTGATGAGGTCATCGGCCCCGAGAAGGTCTGCTCGGTACTCTAGCGCCCGCCAACCTCTTGATCCCCAGGTGATTAGGTCATCGTCAAATACGTAGTCGTTGGCTGACATAAAGCTGTCGGTGATATCACCAATACCGGACCGGAACGTTCGAGGCCCAAGAAATGGCACCATGACGTACGGTCCCTCCGACGCACCCCAGCGAGCAAGGGTATGACCGAAGTCAGTCTTGTAAGGCTCAATCCCCATGTCACTGGCAACATCAATGACGCCCAGCAAACCGAACGTCGTATTAATCAATACACGTCCCGTGTTTTTTACGGCATAGCCAGCTCTACCTTGCAGCAAGGCGTTCACCGCTGCATTCACGTCGGTCAGGTTATCGTAGGCGTTCATCAATCCGCGCCGAATAGGCTTGGGGACGGTTTCGTCGTAGGCAACCGCAATCGGCCTTAGGATCGCTGAGTCAGCGGCATCGTTGAATTCGAGAATCTCGCGATTGAGTGACTCAAAGGGGTCGTCATTCGCCGCTGCAGACGCCATCACAACCGATAGCCAGATCGCTAAAACTGCTGATATAACTGGATTAGACGCTGATGACACTCTGAATATCCCGCTTATGCATGGCGCTACCTTAACAAAAAGTATGAATATCAACGCGGATTATTTGTCATCCACGACTCAACTGATTGCCACTGCTGCTCTAGGCGCTTGGCCGAGACGGGTAATTTGGTGCCCAGCTGCTGAGCGAATAACGACACGCGAAACTCCTCTAGCATCCAACGGAAGCGAACTGCCTCGGGACACAGAACGTCGAGCCCGGGATAGCGTTTCTTGCCATCATTCAATCGCTGGACTTGCGGCAACAAAATAGCCATGGACGTATCGTCCTTACCACCCTGCGCTGGTAAACGCTCAGCGCGATTTGCGATCGCTTTTAGATATCGAGGGTAATAGGTTATCCACTCTGAGGGGGTCTCGATAAGGCTTTTCGGACTGAAGAGCATCTGCAATTGCTGCTCGATGTCTGCCCGCGCCTCAGCGTATTCATTTGCACCGTAACGCGAGAGCACAGTCCACGTGTCAGACGCGACCTTAATCGCTTGCGCCAAGTGGTTCCCCATCTCCAGCACATGCGGCACCCACTGTGCTGTGACGGCGCGTCGAACCGACGCAAACTCATCTTGGGATCGCGGTAGCTTTGATCCATCGAGCAGTTGCCATAAACCGCCCTCGACGATGGCATCCACCAGCGAGTCTCGCTCCAGCCGAGCACTAGCAAGAGAAAGCTTTGACATGTTATCGACAAATAACTGCTTTTTGAGGTATTTCGCGGTTTTAAGGTCACTTTGAAGCATAAGTCCCGCCACACCGAGGCGGTGCTGACGGTACGCTTCCACTGGGTAATCAAGGAGACGCACGGATAACTGCCCCGACCCCTCCTTAATCACCGCGGGGTAGGCCAGTACCTCGGCGCCCGCTGACCTACCGCGCCACTCAGTCGGTAAATCATCAAAATCCCAGCGTGTTACATTGACCCGCTCGAGGTTGTTCCGAGTGGTGACCACCTCAACCGGTGAATTGCTGCGAAATTCGGCTACCAAAGCAGCTAGGTCACGACCTTCTCCAAGTAGCTTTTTGCGATCGTCCACTACGCGGATATTCATCAAATAGAAAGACTCAATATCCACCTGCGCCCAATCGCCGATCGAAACACTGACAGAGCGAAGGGCCTTAATTTCTCGGGTCAGCGCATGAGATAGTGGTTCGTCGGCTGCTGTCAGGCGCTCAAGCAATGCGTCTGCAACATCCGGTGCTGGCACGAGTTGCTTGCGCAGTTGTTTGGGTAAGCCCTTGATCATAGCAATCAATTTGTCCCTCAACAGGCCCGGGACCAACCATTCAAAACGATATCGCGGTACACGGTTCATCAGCGCGCGGGGAATAGTAACCGTGACACCATCACGATTACCCCCAGGCTCGAACTGATAACTCAACTGAAAGCTAATGTCGCCTACCGTGAGTGTCTTCGGGAACTGCGCCTCAACCTCACCACCCGGGTCACGGGTCAGCACTTGTTCTCGGTTCATCCTGAGGCTTTGCGCAGCGGCCTCATCACGACGCAACCACTTATCAAGCGCTACCCCGCTCGCACAGTCTGCTGGAAGTCGCTCATCGTAAAACCGGACCATAGACTCTTCGTCGACCAAGAGGTCACGCCGCCGAGTCCTCGACTCAAGCTCCATGACATCGTTAACGAGTTTTAAATTGTGCTTCAAGAAATCCGGTGGCTGGCGATAATTTCCCGATACCAGACCGTCACGAATCATGATGGATCTCGAGGTTTTCGAATCGATACCCGCGTAATGCACCCTTTGTCCGTCACTAATGGTCAAACCAAACAACGACACCCGCTCTTTGGCCATCACACGACTCGAGCGCGCATTCCAGGCTGGCTCATAGTGATGGCGCTTGAGAAGCGCCGGATTGGTCTCGAGAAGCCAGCCGGGCTCGATGGCAGCGCATTGACGAGCGAAGACCTGTGAGGTCTCCACCAGTTCGGCTGCAACCAACCATTTAGGGGGCTTTTTGTACTGTCCCGACGCCGGAAACACCTGAGCCTTCCGGTTGCGGGC
Organism: Pseudomonadota bacterium; assembly: GCA_002862405.1. GTDB lineage: Bacteria > Pseudomonadota > Gammaproteobacteria > Pseudomonadales > Halieaceae > Luminiphilus. The sequence goes on along the minus strand of PKCZ01000158.1, from coordinate 2,365 downwards.
AACATTGAAGCGCCGACCCTCATCTTGCTGAGCGATATTGCCTAATAAGCCCGACAATAGCGCACGGTGGACTGCCTCGTATTTATCCTCGTAGGACTTTAGTTCGGTTACCCGAAACTTCATCTGACGACACGAGACCACCAGCTGGTAGTGAACCTCTCGCCACTCCCTGATACGCAAGTAGGAGAGAAACTCCCGGTCGCACAGCTTACGAAACTGATTTTGGCTCAGGGCCTGCCGCTGTTCTTCGAGGTACTGCCATAGATTCAGCCAGGCAATAAAATCCGACTGGGGGTTATGAAATCTTGCGTGTTGCTGATCAGACTGCGCACGCTTCTCTTGGGGTCGTTCGCGTGGGTCCTGAACCGAAAGCGCACTGATAATGACCAGCGCCTCATTTAGGCAGTCACGGCTCGCTGCATCCAACAAAATACGGCTTAATTTTGGATCCACCGGTAGCTTCGCCATGGCCCGACCTAGGGGCGTGAGCTTGGCATTACCATCGACCGCGCCCAACTCCGTTAGCAGTCGAAACCCATCACGGACCATTTTGGGGTCGGGCGGGTCGACAAAGGGAAACTGCCGTACGTCCCCCAAACCCAGCTCCAGCATTCTCAGAATCACCGAAGCAAGATTGGTGCGTAAAATCTCGGCGTCAGTAAACTCAGGGCGCGAAACAAAATCCTGCTCTGAGTACAGCCTGAAGCACACCCCTTCAGCTACCCGACCGCAGCGCCCCTTTCGCTGGTTAGCGCTCGCCTGTGAAATAGATTCAATTGGCAGCCGCTGAAGACCAGATCGGTGACTGTATCGACTAATGCGAGCATCCCCCGGATCAATCACATAGCGGATACCGGGCACCGTCAGCGATGTCTCCGCCACGTTGGTTGCGAGGACGACGCGCATACCTGCACCGGTACGGTTAAAGACACGGTTCTGCTCGGCATTACTGAGGCGAGCGTAGAGAGGTAATACCTGAATCCGCTCTCGATCCCGGAGCTCTGTAGCGAGATCACGTATTTGCCGTTCACCCGGACAAAAAACCAGGACATCACCACGGGGACCGTACCGCTCCGCTTCTATTTCATCGATAAGCTTAGATACCTGCCGCTGCAATCCTCGGTCACGATCTTCAACCCTGTCGAGATAATGGACATCCACCGGATAAGTACGCCCCGAGACCTCAATAACGGGGGCATCATTAAAGTGCTGGCTGAATCGCTCTACATCGATCGTTGCCGACGTGATGATGACTTTCAGATCAGGACGTTTTGGCAGTAATCGCTTCAGATATCCAAGAATAAAATCGATATTGAGACTGCGCTCGTGCGCCTCATCAATGATGACGACGCTGTAGCGAGACAGGAGAGGGTCTGACATCATCTCGCGGAGTAACACGCCGTCAGTCACGAACTTCAGAGCAGTACCACGACCGCTACCACTACCACTACTACCACTACCAACACCACCAGGTTTCTCCTCTTTATTATTATTATTATTACCATCATTGCTGTTGGTGCTGTTGTATTCTCCACAGCTGCTGAATCGAACAGCATATCCCACCACGCCGCCAGCACATGTCTCCCTACCACCAGTCACTTCCAGAGCCACTCGAGCAGCGAGAGACTGCACTGCGATGCGGCGCGGCTGCGTGCACACGATCAGCTTCGAAACTGAAGGACAACTATCATGACGAAGCTGATTTGCATCTCCACCATCATTCTTCTCATTCTTAATATTATTATTATTCTTATCATTATTCCTGACGTACAGCGTGTTCCATCCTGAATGATACAGCATCTGAATGAGCTGCGTACTCTTCCCGCTGCCAGTCTCTCCAATGAGAATAACGACACTGTGACGAGCAATCAAGTACAGCAGCTCTCGAGTATAGCGGTGAATCGGTAGACTGCGTTCTGCAACACTCCCAGCATAATTATAATTATTATTATCATCATTATCATTATCATTGTTATTGCGTAGAAGTGTTGTTTTTGTTGATGGTGTTGCTCTTATGAATGATGATTGTTCCGGAAGAGACGCTGATGCCGGTGCGGGTTTTGGAGCTCCAGGACGCCAAAAAGAGGAAGATGGATCCATAATGACATGAACATGAACACCAATAACAACACCGATAAGAATAATAGTAATAATAATTTTAACAACAAAAACAAGAATGATAAGAATAAAACCAAAAACACTTCTACTCCTTCAACTCCTTCTACTCCTTCAACTCCTTCTACTCCTTCTCCTCCTTCTCCTCCTTCTCCTCCTTCTCCTCCTTCTCCTCCTTCTCCTCCTTCTACTCCTTCTACTAATTATAATAATATTCTTGCTGCCAACACAAGCACTTTTCTCTTTCTCT